>JBAXTW010000002.1:0-103562 GCA_037129985.1 Pseudanabaena sp. ELA645
CTATATTCGTAACTCATTATACATTAATCCCCTCAAACCCAGAAGAGCCATAAAATTGACCATGACAATAGCTTAATGTCGGCAGAACTTCCCCTAAAAATCTTAATCGTTGAAGATAATCTATTCAATCAAAAAATTATCTCTCTGACGCTCCTGAAAAAGTTTGGTTATCATGTCGATGTGGCAAGCAACGGACTAGAAGCGGTGCAGAGAATATTACAGCAGAGCTATGATTTGGTCTTAATGGATATGCAAATGCCTGAAATGGATGGATTAACGGCAACAAGATTAATCCGTCAAGATCGAACTATTCCCAAACAACCTCAGATTGTGGCGATGACAGCCAATGTTTTACCAGAGGATCGGCAACTTTGCTTTGACGCAGGCATGAATGATTATCTGAGTAAACCCATTCAGCATGAAGAGCTTCTTCGCATATTATCTCAATTTCGTAAAAATTAAGGGCGATCGCAATACAATAGAGTTGGGGAGACAATTCGCGTTTGTTTACGTCAACAGATATCAAGTAGACGTAATTAACTTTGAGGAGTGAAAATCATGAAAATTCCAGTTTTAAATAAAAGTACTTGGTTTGGGCTATTGGCTGTAGCGATCGTGGGTGGATCTAGCGGTGCTGTCCTAATCAATGGTTCTAATCAACCCATAACTCAGTTAAATAATCCTGCTCAATCTTCGATCGCGCCATCGATAGCCCCAACCCCCAACCAAGTTAGTCAGACCACAACCGCAAAACCAGTCGTAGATGGACAATTAGCGGTGTATTGGATTGAAGCTAAAAAAAATAAACTCATTGCCGTACCGATCGCCATAAAAGCGAAAAGTAATGATGAAGCGATCGCCTCTGTCCTAAATATTTTAATTGCCGAAAATCCACCTGAATCCACTCTGTATAGTGCAATTCCTGCTAATACTAAGGTTTTGAGTGCGATAACGAAGGATCAAGAAATTCGGCTTGACTTGTCCAAAGACTTTACCAAGGGCGGCGGCTCGGCTTCGATGCAAGGTAGGATCATTCAAGTCCTATACACAGCTACAAGTCTAGAACCTGAAGCAAAAGTCTATTTATCTGTTGAAGGTAAAGCTTTAAAATATATTGGTGGTGAAGGTTTGCCTGTACCACAGCCGATGACTCGCAAAGATTTTGCGCTAGAGTTTTAGGAACACCTTTTTAGCCAACTATGTCGCAGATCAATTTGCCCGATATTGATACTCTAAGCCTCATTGAGCAAGTCTCGCAAATGGTGGTCGTTCGCACCTGTGGAATGCTTTATGACCATCAAATTCAATATCCAAAGTGGGAATCAACAAATGCCGCATTGCAAACCCTGATTGGTGAATATGGAGTTGGCGGTGTGATTTTGATGGGCGGTAGTGCGGCGGAAGTTGCCTTAAAAAATCAGCAGATGCAGTCTTGGGCGAAAGTGCCTTTGTTAATCGCTGCTGATATTGAGGAAGGTGTGGGGCAGCGATTTAGTGGCGCGACATGGTTTCCGCCGCCAATGGCTTTGCAAGATGTGGCGATACAATATGCCGAAGAAATGGGGCGGATCACTGCCGAAGAAGCTTTGGCGATCGGGGTTAATTGGGTACTTGCCCCGATCGTAGATGTGAATAATAATCCCGAAAACCCTGTGATTAATATTCGGGCTTTTGGGATTACGATCGGTGAGGTGATGGGAACGACGAGAGCCTTTATCGCTGGCGCAAAGCAACATCCTGTGCTGACAACTGCCAAACATTTCCCTGGACATGGTGATACATCAGTAGATTCGCATTTACAAACGCCGACTTTGCTGCACGATCGCGCTAGGTTTGATGATATTGAGTTGCCACCATTTATTAATGCGATCGCGGCGGGTGTGGATGCGATCATGAGCGCTCATATCCTTGCCCCATCCCTAGATCCCGAAAATATTGCCACGTTATCGCCGCATATTCTCACGGATATTTTGCGAAACCAATTCGGCTTTAAGGGGATCATTACTACCGATGCTTTGATTATGTCAGGTGTGGCGAATTTGGCTAGCCCCGAAGCGATCGCTGTGCAAGCCGTCAAAGCTGGTGCGGATATTTTGTTAATGCCTGTCGATCCGATCGCCACGATTCAAGCCGTATGCGCGGCGGTAGAGTCTGGAGAAATTAGCCGCGATCGCATTAAGGAATCAGTACAGAGGATTTGGACAGCCAAACAAAAAGTATGTGGAATTCCTAGGGATTTAAGCAAACTCGGTAATCCTAAAAATCTCGAAATTGCTAAAGCGATCGCGACAAAAGCGATTAAGGTTTACTCTGAAATTTCTAATTTACGATTCCGACCCGAAGTAGCAAAATTGGATGCAAATTATCTCAATCTCCTGATTGTTGATGATCCATTGACTTGTGATGAATTCATCAACTTGCGATCGCCTGCGGTATTACTACCCAAAAATTACAGTTACAATCGCATTGTGGCGGACGGACTCACCTTGGAAAATCTAAACTGCGATCGCTTTTCTCACGTTTTTCTACAAATCTTCAGTCGTGGCAATCCATTTCGCGGCAATACTAATTTGCATGAAAAGACGCAGATTTTAGTTACAGAATTAGTCGCCAAGAATAAATTAGAAGCAATAGTTGTCTATGGCAGTCCTTACGCTTTAGATGGTTTGTTTCCTTTACTAACAGAACAAATACCTTGGGGTTTTGCCTATAGTCAGCAACCCGAAGCTCAGACCGCAGTTTTAAGGAAGTTAGGTTTTTGAGACGGCAAAATTTTTTTAAGCCCGATTTGCGCGATGCTACAGTAAAAGACGAGACGGCGATCGGCAACATACGATTTATTTATGGATTTTATAGTGGCTTTCATTCTGGGCAAGGGGCTTAAGCCCCTTGTTCGTGGCTTTGCATTCGTTATTTCACTGACTGCGACATTTCCTCTTTACGCAAATGACCGTATTTGCCCCGCACAATTACAACAGGAAATCACTAAAATTGCCCAATCGCCAAAATTGCAAGCAGCGCGAGTGGGTGTATTTGTCCAAACTAATGAATCAAATCCACAAATATTAGCTAATCTTGATGGCGATCGCTATTTTATCCCTGCGTCAAATGTGAAGCTATTCACCACGGCGATCGCCTTAAAAAATTTAGGTACTAATTATCAATTTCATACGCAATTACTAGCTGAACGACCGACCCCGCAAGGAGAAGTTAAAAATGGGTTATGGCTTTTTGGTGCGGGTGATCCCAGTTTTAACTCCGCAACTGGTTTAAAATCTCTCGTCACGCAGCTTAAAAACAAAGGTGTCAAGCGCATCAATGGAGGCGTTTGGGCAACGACAATTCGCAAAGGCTCAGGAATCGTAGACAGTTGGGAATGGGGGGATTTACAAGAATATTACGCAGCGATCGTCTCGCCATTTACAATTAATGAGAATTCTCTAAACTGGACAATTCGACCTAACAAAGTGGGGAAACCCTCAATTTTTGAATGGGAAAGTCCTGAATTGGCTAGGGATTGGCGAGTGGAAAACACTTCAATTACGATCGCCAATAACGCAGATCAGTTACCAGAGAATGAATTAAAGATTCTGCGTCCCTATGGACAAAAAGTAATGATCGTGAGTGGCAACATTCCCGAAACAATGGAACCAGAAGATGGCGGTGTGGCTGTTCCTGATCCTGAAGCTAACTTTTTGGATTTATTACGGCGCGAAATTATTAACCAAGGAATTGAAATTGCCCCATTTGCAACAGCCCCCCAAAAGCCAGAATATACAAGCCAACTAGCTAACGTCGATTCACCATCCATTTCACAACTAGTCGTTACCACTAATAAAGATAGTAATAATCTCTACGCCGAATTATTATTGAGAGCTTTAGGCGAAAAATTTTATGCCAATTTATTAACCAACTCGTTAGGAATTAATTTTCATCAATTTGTAGATCTAAACGATGAAACTGGGGGGCTACTTGCCATCAATGAATATTTAAAATCGGTGAATATTTCCCCTAATGATGTATCACTTGCCGATGGTTCAGGGCTATCACGCCGTAATTTGGTAAAACCAAAAGCGATCGCCCAATTTCTACAAGCCGTTGATCGTGATCGCGAAATTGCAACCTATTTCCGCAAGTCCTTACCGATCGCAGGCATTGATGGCTCACTGAAAAACCGATTTAAAGATACTAACGCTCAAGGGCTAATTCAAGCCAAAACTGGGACATTAACTGGGGCAATCGCCTTGTCTGGATATGCGATTCCCAAAAATCATCGTGAAGTCATTTTCAGTATTATGATCAACAATAGCAATCTCTCAAGCAAGCAATCACAAGAATATGTCGATGCGATCGCCCTAACATTAATCAACCTTGAAAGTTGCCAATAGAATTAGTAAAAAATTTAGCCCATGAAATCTAGAAATAAAAACATAAGAGAACAAAATTTTCAGGTAGGAGTTTGGATAACTAGTTCGATTCTATTGCTAGTGGTTTTATGGATAGGCACAGGTTTTATATTTACTGACATATCATCTATTCACTGTATTGATCGCAAAGAAATCTCTGTTGACGCTAAAATTTATAAAGCCAATCCTGCTAGGGTCGTTGTCGAGCCTTGGCTCGGTGAACATAATGTTTACGCCCTATTTGTTCTGCCCAATAAGTATTTGAAATCCTTTAGTGAATATGAGACCTTAGTGACAGTGCGGGGTTCAGATGAACCACTTCAAGTTAGAGTTGCCAATCTTAGTTTGTTCAAAAAAATTGAGATACCCGAAGGTCACTTTGTCGTAATCTCATATTTTTGGACGCGCCAAAGTATTTGGATGATGCTACAAGGCAAATATAGTGAACTTCAATATCCTTGCAGTTGGACGCTTTATTTAAGTCAAAATCGGTAACTTCAAGTGAGATGGACATTCAGCACTATAAAAAATTTGCTGTGTTGCTTCCACAAAATCACATACAGTCGCTTCCGATGGTAATTTTTGCGTATTAGAGTGTCTCTCGATCGCAGGAAAAGCGGAACTAGCGATCGCGATACCAATACGATGCCCTAGCGCAAAATTCTGACAGGTCGGGCGCAATTTAATCCGATATTCATTCACCACATCAGATTCTATCCATTCAGGCTCAGTCCATGAGTTACGGTATTTTGCGCGTAAAACTCCCATTGTCACGAGCATTTGCTTGCCATCGGGATAAATATCTAAAAGCTTAATTACCCAATCAGTATCAGGGGCTGTGGTCGCGGCATAGAGGATAAATTCAGGAATACCTGCGATCGCTAAATCATCGGCTAATTCATCACTTTGATATACCAAAACATCCCATCTTTGATGCAGATGACGTTGATCGTAAAATCCATAGGCTGTAGAAGAGTTAGGATTACGAGGATCGTAGACGTAGATATCGGGTAATTCGTGATTGCTGGGGTGATTGGTAATTGGTGATTGGGATGTTAGTTGCTTTTGGGATGCAAGATAAAAGTTTTGATTAATTGAACTCTCTGGAAATTCAGGAAGATCGAGCCAATGATTTTTTCCCATTAGAAAAAGTTGCACAGGAGCGCGATCGCTTATGCCATTCTCAATTCCTTTAAGCCAAAAATCAAACCAATCAATCTGTAATTGATCGATATTGGAAACCGCAGCTTCACCAAAATCTATTTCTCCGACTTTCGGCAACCAAGGCAAATGCTGCCAAGGTGCAACGATCAGATGTTGAGGTTTCTTAGTTGCTAATTTAGCTTGATGATAGGTATTAATCGTTGCTTCGATAAAAATATCCGCCCACCCCGCAATATGTAACGCGGGTAAATCAAAGCGATCGAAATAGCTGAGAGGATTTAGTTTCTGCCAATATTCATCATCGGCTTGCTGATTCCCAATCCAATCAAAAAAGAACTGTCCGAATGCTTGATTTTTGGTTTGATCTTGGGCTTGATCCTTAAATAATTTTATTTCGCTCAATGGGGCAGAATCCAACCATTTTGCAGATTGTTTTTGCGCTTCAAAAAGCGATGTGGCTTGTGGTTCTTGTTTCAAATACCATGCGTGATTTTGTGCCAATTGCAAAGCCCAATTTAAATCAAAATCTAAACAAACCGCCCCCCCAAAATAAAACCAACCATGATACAAATCCGCCGTTGCCATGCTCGGACATATTGTGATCAACCCTTCTGGTTGCTGAACGGCTGCCTGAAATTGAGTCACGCCCTGATAGGAAAACCCATACATTCCCACCTTACCGCTACTGCCTTCTAGCTCCTTAGCACACCATTCGATCGTATCAAATCCATCATCATATTCATTCCGAAATGGATAAAAATCACCGCCCGAATTGCCGCAACCGCGCACATCCTGAATGACGACAATATAGCCTTGATTGGCGTACCAGCTAGGATGAGCATAAGTACAGGTAGAAGCGATCGCTCGACCATAGGGCAAGCGCATTAATAACACTGGTAAGGGTGTATCAATTCCTTTGGGTCGATAAATATCCGCCGTCAAGTTTAGGCGATCGCGCATCGGGATTTTAACTTGACGCTGGACATTAACTTTAGAATGGAATGCAGTTAATTTCGGAGCCATCGCCATCTAGCCCTGTTGCCAATCAGGAAAAATCTTTCTGATTTCAATGAGGAGATCATCAAGTTCTTCTAAGGCCTGGATAACATCAATGCTCAATGTACCCAAATTATCTTTGAGCGACAGTTGCACTAATAATTCACGCTTGCCAGCGATCGCTACAAATTTTTCTTTGAGAGCTTCAGGTGTAGGCATATTAAGGGATTATGTAAGTTTTTATGGGAAAATCGCTATAGTAGCTTTCTCTCTAATATTAACTCAAAAGTCACAACTTCCTGATTTGAATCATGCATAACCTACGATCGCGATTGCTCGAATATCTGGAAAAATTAGTCATTGAGCGCAATCCTTACTATGCCTCAGCAGGACATTTATTTGCGCGTGAATATATCCGATCGCACTTTGCCAAATTCGGTGAAGTAGTCACCCATGAGTTTGAAGTCAATGGCAATAAACATCAGAACTTGATTTTACATATTGATGCTGCTAATTCTAGCCGAGAGCGATCGCCGATCATCATTGGCGCACATTATGATACCGTTGCTGGCTGTGTTGGTGCTGATGATAATGGCTCAGGCATTGCTGTACTCCTAGAACTTGCCGAATATCTTTCGATAAATCCCCTTAAATATCCTGTCCAGTTAATTGCTTTTGATATGGAAGAATATGGCTTGTGTGGAAGTGCCGCCTATGTTGGGAAACTCAAGCAAGACAAGCAAAAATTGCGCTTAATGATTTCGTTAGAGATGCTAGGTTATTGCGATCGCACACCCAATTCCCAACGTTACCCTAATGGTTTAGATAAGTTCTATCCAAATACTGGCGACTTTATTGGACTGATTGGGAATATCTCCTCAATTCCTGATCTAATCCATTTACAACATCATATGAAACCTGTTGTGCCTTGCGAATGGTTACCAGCAGGTTGGCGGGGATTGGCGATACCAGCTACTCGTCTTAGCGATCATGCACCTTTTTGGGATGCTGGATACAAGGCGATGATGATTACCGATACATCGTTTATGCGAAACCCTCATTATCACAAAAGTAGCGATCGCGTAGAGACTCTAGATTTAGAATTTCTCACCAACGTCTGTCAAGGACTAATTTTAGGTATTGCTAATCTTTAGCGATCCCCCTCAATCTCCCTTGTAAAGGCGTTAATATATTTGACACATCGAGTAATGGCTTATCTAAGTTTTTATCTTGGTTATCCATATCTTTTTGTGTCTTTTTGTAGGTATCTCTAACAGTAAATATTCTATAGCCATCTATAATAATTAACTATTCAAACAACTTTCGCTTTTCTTGCCAACTTTCTTGCAGTATCTAAAGCAATTTGAGGATCTGGTTGTATCCCTATAATACTTAAATGAGTTTGAGAGTCTTGAACTACATCGAGACCTAAAGCACGAATATCTTTTACTTGAATTTCAATAAACCCATAAGTTGTTAACATCTGAGGTTTCTTAGGAGATTTTAAAACAGAGATTGTTAATTCTTGAGGATCTTTATTAAGACGTAATAAGAAAGCTGCATAGGTAACATCATTTGTCTCAGGATCTATCCATCCATTACGCCTAATAATTGCACGATAAACTCTTACCTCATCTGATAATGGTGGGAATTCTTGATTAAGCACATTATTGATATAGGAATTGCAAAACTGTAACTAATAATTGAATTGAAGGATTGATCCAAAGCTTACTTTTTTCATCCGATAAATTTCCAATATATAAGGATATATTCTCATCTTTTTTTGAAGGAATAAATAGTATAGCTTCATTTTCTGTTCTGCGATTTTTCCATATTAGATCAATACCACCAGTACTTGCTAAGTTAGCAAATCCCAATGGAAAATTAGACTTCATATATTTTTCTATTTCGTGTAGAAGTTCTAGGCTTTTTTGCCATGCAAAACTAGTTGGACGAGTAGCACCCCAATCATCTTCACCATCTTCACAACTTGTATCATCAATCTCAAGAAGACGTTGCTTAGTTATTTGGTAATTTCTATTCTGAGCAGTAATTACATTAGAAGAATTGCCAACATTAGGCATATTTTTGGCTACAAAAACTCTAACAGGTTCATTACTATTATACAAAGGTTTTACATGAGCAACCCATATATTTCTATCTTCTTTTTTAGGGATAGATGCATAAGTCATATTATTCATCATTTAATAATTTAAATTTAACTACTACTGGTAGTATTAATCTTCCCAATTCTTGATCGCGCACTCTGTAAACAACCTCAAAACTATACCTAGAAACATCTAAAGAAGTTACAATTAATAACAGTCCTTGTAAATCAAGATTAATAAATACAGATGAATCTGTACTTCTCATAAAAGCTTTTACTTCAATAAGTACAGATGGTAATCCAGTCTGCGAAAACTCAATACTTAAGTCTTCAGAAATTTCATTGTCAGAATCATCTAATCTTTTAAATACAGAAGTAAGATACATTGTACCCAAGGGTATTGGAACCTTTAAATCGTCAGAATTCACATTAAGTGGAACAACTTGTTCTACTTCTAATGCTGGAACAACATCAATAATAGACATTTCTCCTGTATTTTGATCTGTAATTGCCCTCCGACAAAATGTACCCCAAGAAAACTTAATTTGAGAATTATTATCCATATTCGTTATTACTAAAGTAAAACTCCTTAACTAATAATTTAAATAGAATATCTTATAGCACAATAACGATCTAATAATCACTCAACACACCTAACCAACAGAAGATTGCGATCGCCTAGCGTATTGCTTACGCTGGACATTGCGCTCTTCCCTATTTTCGGCTTCATAACGCTGTTTAGCCTGTTTAGCTGCATCACTAGCATTAGTCTTAGCTATCGCCTCTACAGTCAATTTTGACCTATTATAACAAGATTTACACATACCTTTAGCATGAACAACGCGATCGGTATGAGGGCAAAGAGTCGCAAACTGTTTTTCTTTAGGTGGTCGTGCCATAGAATAGTTAAAGATGATCCAGTCCTTACTATATACGATATTGGGAATAAATTAACCTTTATCGTTACACATTAAATATTCGTTTCGTAAAACGAACTAAGGATTAGGTGGACACCAAAACAGGTTTTGGCTAGAAATACCCAGAAATTCGAGAATTTCCTTCATCGTTTTAGTGCATTCCATCCAATAATCTTGGCTGTCATACATCCAGTCAGGACTAAAATGCAGATCGTAATGCAATAGATAGGGAATATCTACAAACTCATCCGATGTTTGCTTGGAAATCAGCAAAACTCGAAATGGCTTACCTTTGCATTTAATCTTTAATTTCTCAATTAAATCTTCGACATAGCCGCGATTAGTTACACCAGTACGCACAAATAAAATCTCATCGGCATGATCGAGGGTATATAAAAACCGTTTTGCCCGCGCCGAATAACGAGTTCGCATCCTTTCAAATATCGGCTGCATATTGTTGATCGGATCTTCCGAATCCTCAACCTCATGGGCAAACGATAGTCCAGACCATTTCGAGTGATAGATTCTTCTCTCTTCCGAGTTGTAATGCAAATAGGCGGGATTCCACATATCGTTGAAATCGTTGGCGACTAAATCCGCGACATCGCCCAAATTTGTCGATCGCGTTAAGTCAAAGGGAAATGCAGGACCATCAAATTCCATTTTGTATAGCAACATCCGTGCCGCACAGCGATCGCCTAATGGCAAAATGGCAATGCGATTAATTTCTGATAATTTGCATTTGTATTTGAGAACCATCGTTGATTTGATAGGGGCTTTGACCCGACTTTCCAAACCGCGATCGCCGATCATCATTGTCCGAAATGGAGCGTCAGGATTCGCCTCATCGATATAAACACCCGATGGCATGGCGGCAAGGGCGGCGCGAATTTCTTTCCACATCGGATGAATATTGTATTCTTCGTCAGATTCATTGATGATCCGAATTGTGCGATCGCCCTCCTTGAGAACTCCTAGATGTCCGTCGTAGTAAAGAATCTCAGAATTCTTGGGAGAGAAATATTTGAGAGCCGATCCATATTCCAATTTAGCGCCAACAGGAATTGTAACTGTATTCTCAATTGCGCCATCAACACCAACAATTAATAATGGAAATGTTCCCAATTCATCGTTTTTGGCAATATAGGTTCCGAAGTTTAATTCGGCTTTGCGCCTTAAGGCAGCTTGTAACACTCTCCAAGTGGGGGTGATATTGTAGGAATATTGGGAATTGTTAATAATCCGCAATGTTTGGGTGGCGGGGTAAGCAAAAATTTGAAATCCATGCTTGTCTACATAGACTGGAGTTTCTCCCTTGTTTTGGTTAGATAGCAATGAGGGAGAAATAGATGGTATAGGGGCTTTTTGAAACAGATCCAACGCGATCGCCTCAAACATCAATTTATGTCCGAGGGTATTAGGATGGGCGACATCTAGGGATATTTCCGACTTCCAATTGCCATGACCATTGTCTAAAACATCAAGCCAATCGAGCATTTGCACATCCCACTGAAGCATTCGCGCATGGGTGTCGCGCAATAGCCAATTATGCTCAGCAGTATAGTCGCCGTGGGGATATAGTCCGCCGATAATTGGGACTGCTCCTATATCTTGAGTCATTTTAATAAGTTGGAGCAATCCACTCTCAAAACGGCGTTGGACAGCACGGCGATCGTGGGGACGACAGTAAGCTAAATCCTCATTTCCTAAAGACAGCGCAATTACAACAATATCTGGTTTTTCGGGAACGACCACTGAAGTAAAGCGCTCAATTGTACTTGTGACATTTGCCCCTAATTGCGATCGGTTGATTAAGGTATGCCCGTATTTTTCTTGTAATGCTGTTTCCAAATGACTCGCCCAACCCTTGAGCAACCATGCACTACAGCCCATCGCCACAGAGCTACCAATGACTAATACTTTCTTGCCATTGTGAGCATCAGAATTTTGTTTATTAAGTGTAGAAGCGATCGCCTGTTCAAGATATCCGTAGGGAAAAGAATGAATCGCTCCAAATGTACCATCATCAACTATTACTGTAGGCTTTTGTGGAGAGAGATATTTGCTGTCCGCTGGAACCCAGCGATTTACAACACTTTCAGATTCCCATTCAATATTGCCATCGACATCAATCCGCACATACTTATATTCGATTTTATATTCACTATCCTCTGCTACATCAGGTAAAGAAAAAGTATCAATTTCGAGTTCTAGCCACCAAATGGGATAGCGATCGCCAGATGTCTGCAATGGCAAATATTTCTTGATATCCCATAATCCTAATTGTGGAATCGAACCAACTAAGCCAATCGTTTCGCCGCTTTGAGTGGGCGCTTTTACTTGAAATCGATACATAGAGATATTTTCTCTGGATAGGTAGTTGAGTAATTCTACTTATTTGCTTGTTTTGCAACTGTCTTAAGTCTGAATTATTTTTTAACCTATCATTAATTACCCATTAAGTTTGTTTTAGAAATTACAGCTATAGAGATTGTTCCATGATTTAAGCACACTTATCGCATGTAACAAGGGGCTTAAGCCCCTTGCCTGTAAAACACTTAACATAACTACTTGGCGTAGTAAGCACTTGTACCCTTTGCCTCGATCGCCTCGCTTAATCTCTCTAATGCATGGACATAGGCTGCCGTCCGCATCGAGATTTGCTTTTGTTGGGCAACTTCCCAAATTCTCAGCGTTTCGGCAACCATACTATGTTGAAGGCGATCGTTGACTTCGGCGATCGTCCAATACAAGCCACTGCGGTTCTGTACCCATTCAAAATAACTGACAGTGACACCACCTGCATTTACTAAAATATCAGGGAAAACCATAATTCCCATTTTTTCCAAAATCACATCCGCCGCAGGAGTCACAGGTCCATTAGCAATCTCGAAAATATATTTAGCACGGATTTCATGGGCATTGGCATCCGTAATTTGATTTTCTAGCGCCGCAGGAATCAGGATATCGACATCCAGTTTCAATAATTCCTCATTCGTAATCGTTTGATGTTCAATCAGATTGCACACCGAATCCTGACAATAGACCGCTTGAAATTTTCGCGTTGAATTTTTGTAACTGATAATACTCGGTACATCTAGCCCCTGTTTGGCATAGATCCCGCCTTTAGAATCACTGACAGCGACAACTTTATAACCCGCCTTACTGAGCAGATCCGCGATCGCCGATCCCACATTCCCAAATCCCTGCACGGCTACAGTAGTCTGTTCGCGCTGCATTTTTAACAATGGTAATAACGTCTCGATCGCAAAAAATGCTCCCAATCCCGTGGCGGTTTCGCGCCCCAGACTACCACCCATTGCCAAAGGCTTACCTGTAATCGCGGCTGGGCAGAGCTTGCGCTGAATATTGCTATATTCATCAACCATCCAACCCATAATCGTGGCGTTAGTCTGCACATCGGGAGCAGGGATATCGACATCTGCTCCCATAAAATCAGCGATCGCATCAATGTAACCACGACTAAGACGTTCCAATTCAAACTTTGATAGTTGCTTAGGATCGACCGCCACGCCGCCTTTTGCGCCGCCAAAGGGCAGATTCACTGCCGCGCATTTAAAGGTCATCCAGAACGCTAAAGATGTAACTTCATCCATATTTACATTAGGATGGAAGCGAATGCCGCCTTTGGTTGGTCCCCGCAAATCGTTGTAGCGCACCCGATAGCCCTGAAAGACTTTTAAGGTTCCATTATCCATTCTCACAGGAATCGAAACCTGTAAACTCGCCTTCGGTGATTTAAGACGCTCGATCGCATCATCGGAAATATTGACATGGGCGATCGCATCCGCAAGTCGCTCACTTGCTTGATCAAATAAAGACTCTGACACCAATAACTCCTAATATCTAAGTAACTGATGTTACGTGGAACGCAGATGATAGACCTCTTGCTGCTAGCGTAACAGGGCAAGCACGGGGGCATTGCCCCTACCTAAGTAATTCATATTATGTAGGGGCTGCGCCCCCGTGCCAGCCCTCAATCTTGAGGATCGCAGGAATTTCTTCCACGTAACATCAGTAAGTAATATTTAAACACAGAAGTCTGATTTGGGATAAGATTTTGATTTACTCTGAGAAAGTCATGATTAAAGAGATTCTGCGAAAAAAAATTAAGTCTTTATCAAGTCCTAAATCAATTGGTTATGGATTGATTGCCACGATCGCCTCTCTCAGCGCGATCGCCACAGGCTTGGGACTAAATGAAGTACAGAATCTCGAACGTCAAACCCAATCAGCATTTTTTCATTGGCGCGGTGCGATCGCTCCACCTAAGGATATCGTCATCTTGGCGATCGATGACTTGTCCCTGCGTCAAGGCGAGTTTTATGATCCCAAAAAACGACCATTTTTAGAGCCATTTCGCACAACCACATGGAAGCGGGTGGTTTATGCTCAAGTGTTAGAAAAATTAGTCAAAGCAGGTGCAAAAGTAGTTGCCTTTGATATTTTGTTCGTGACTCCAGGGGATCATGGTGCTGTCGATGATGATAAATTTCAGAAAGCAATTACCAAATATGGCGATCGGGCAGTATTTGCCGCGAGCTACGAAATGACCCAACTTGGGGAGGCAAATATTCTGCAACTTGCTTCACCCGATTCAATTTTCAAAATCAAGCCGAACACCTTAGGACTTATTAATTTTCGACCTGAAGTCACGACTAATATCCATCGCTTCGGAGTACAACCACCAGCAGATAGCGGCTTACCGATAATCCCGAATTTTGCAGAATCTATTCTCAATGTCGCCAAGATTACTTATCCAAAACCCAAAGGTGATGGCATTTATTTCTTTGGTGGATCTGATACATGGACAAATGCCCAACAACAGATTCCCTTTTATTATGTTATTGATCCTGAAAATTGGAATAGTGAACAGCTTCAGGGCGGTAAATTTTTTAAAGATAAAATTGTCTTGATTGGTGCAACGGCGGGTTCAAAACAGGATATTCAAAACTCAGCGATGGGTCGCATGGCGGGAATTGAGATTCATGCTAATGCGATCGCTACGCTCATGCAAAATAAAAGTATGGGTGATTTGTTCCCAACGCCGTTATTTCAGGGCGGGTTTGTCCTTTTGTTGGTGGGAATATCGGGAATTTTGCTTTGCTTAATCAAGAGTCCCTATATCCAAATTTTAACTTCCTTCGGTATCGCGATCGCTTGGTTTGGGATTGGCTACGTTAGCTTTATTTATGCAAGTACGATTTTGCCGATCGCTATACCAACGATCGCGATCGGATTAAATGGAATTGCATTATTAGCCATAGGTGCGATCACGGCTCAAATTGAGAAACTTGCTGCGGAAAAGGATAAACTTATAATGCGGCTCACTCTGGAGCGTTATGTAGCTGCGCCAATTGTGGAAGAGATCATGAATCAGCCAGAAGATTTTCGTGATTTATTAGAAGGGCGTACAATCAGAGCCGCCGTTCTCTTTTCCGACATACGCGGTTTTACCACTCTCTCTAGTCGTCTACCTGCCAAGTTATTGATTCAACAATTGAATACCTATTTAGGCGGAATGGTTGATGCGATTTTAGAATGTCAAGGCACAATTGATAAGTTTATCGGTGATGCAATCATGGCTGAATTCGGCTCACCTGTTTCGCGTGGGGAAAAAGCTGATGCGATGAATGCCGTTAATGCGGCTTTAAATATGCGATCAGCCTTAATGGAATTACGGCAACTATGGCAAAACGAAAATAAAATTCCTTTCTCCAACGGTATTGGCATTAATTATGGAGAGATCACAGTCGGTAATATCGGCTCAGCACGTCGCCTTGAATATGCCGTAATTGGCGATGCGGTCAATGTCGCTAGTCGTGTAGAAGGAATGACCAAAGATCTGGGTACAGATATTGTCATTACAGGCTCTCTCTATGAGATTGTCAAAGATGAGATTGAGGTGGTTGATTTTGGAGAACATGCTCTCAAAGGGCGAGTTGGTAATGTGCGGCTCTACGGAGTGATTGGGCTAAAGGGTTGCGATCGCCAAGTTTATGAACAAGTCCAAAATGATCTCAAGCGCCACACGGCTGTTATTGATGTTCTGAAAAGTGGTCAATTACCAAATCGCATTGATTAACTCACCTTACGCAGAGCCAATATCTGCCCTCATCCCCCAGCCCCTTCTCCCAGATAGTGAAAAGGGGAGTAAGAGTCGTTTTTGAATTTTTCTTGTTCCCCTCACCCTTTTTCGGAGCCCCTACAAGATTAGCTCCGAAAAAGGGTGAGGGTCTTCAAAACTTCCACGTAACATCACTAATCAATCTCACAGGATTCACAACTGGGACGAGCGACAAGATTCTGATAAGGTTCAATCGCAAAGGGACGCTCTGGTTCTGTTAACAAATAGCGATCGCACAAATCAAAAAGCTCTTGCTTGGATTGAACTAAACGCATCCCTGCTAAAAACTGCCCCTCTTGATCGATTCCTGTGCCAATAAAATTTAAAAACTTTTTCAGACAATTAATATGGGATTTTTCTTTGAGATCATCTTGATAAGTAATTGCATAAAGATGCTGAATATAACCATATACATCCGCAAGAGTTGTTGTTTTTACTGGTTTTCCTGCAAAGCGATCGCGGATTTGTTGAAAAATCCAAGGATTCCGAATCGCCGATCGCCCAATCATCACCCCCGCCGCTCCTGTCTCTTTGAGAACTGATTCGGCTTTGAGATAGGAAGTCACATTTCCATTCGCTAATACAGGACAATTTACCGAAGTTACAGCTTGACGGATTAAATCATAATGGACATCACCGCGATAGAGTTCCTTCACCGTGCGACCATGCAAACTTAACAGGTCAATTTGATATTGATTAATTAATTGCAGTAACTTCTCAAAATTATCAATTGAGTCAAAGCCTACACGCATCTTTACCGTAAATAATCCAGAGATTTGCGATCGCAACGCCTCAAAAATCCGTTCAATAGTTTCAGGTTCTCGCAACAGTCCGCCGCCAACATTTTTGCGATATACACGCGGTGCGGGACAACCAAGATTTAGATCGATACCTGCGATCGGATAATTGGTTAATTGTTTGGCAATCCTGAGCATATCAGGGATACTTTCCCCAATTATTTGAGCAAATACAGGTCTACCAGTTTCATTTTGGGTAATCGACCTCAAAATCTTTTTATCAAGATGCGAATTAGCATATACTCGAAAATATTCAGTTACATAATAATCAGGACAGCCATATTTACAAAGCATCTGCATAAAAGCGCGATCGGTCACATCCTGCATCGGTGCTAAAGCAGTTAGAGGTTGTCCTGATATGATTGATGGCGGTAAAAGTTGAGAAGGCAAAAGTTTACTTGCTAGTCAAATTAATCAAATTAGTTAAATTATAGCGAAAACAAGAACGAAGTTTTAGATTAATGAGCGATCGCCCCGCCGAGTACAACAGCAAAAAAATAGTAACAAGGGGCTTAAGCCCCTTGCCTCTGTCGGAAAATCCGATCGCCTATGAACAGGGTTCGCTCTTTAGTGAAGGTATCCTGCGAAGTTCAAGATTGTATGACAGTGGTGGAAATTATGGCGCAAATTACCAGATGGGTGCAGAGTCTTTGCAAGGGTGGAAAGAAGCGATCGCCAAGCATCAGAGTTCTCTCACCACAATGATCCCCGCTAGTCAAACCGCCCTTTTTGATCTACCTGATCCCCATTGCGATCCCCATGCGATCGCGCCCTTTAAACTCCCATTTCAGCCTGCGGAATTCTACCGACTGCCTAATGCTGATGGTGGTGATGCTTGCATATATTTTGTCATCGATTTAGTCGCAACCGTACAATCACCTGTGCTACTGTATATTGGGGAAACAATTCGTTCGCATAAACGATGGAAAGGAATCCATGACTGCAAACGATATCTCCTCAATTACCGAGAACTACATAATACTCACAGTCTTCCAACCCAAGTTGTCATGACCTTCTGGTGGGATGCACCGATCTCCACCCGCCCCCGTCAGCAACTAGAGAGACTCTTAATTGAAAAATGGCGATCGCCATTCAACAAGGAGAATTGGAGCTTTTGGGCGACTCCTTTTGTGAATTAATGCATCTGTAATTATACTCATTCCCCACAACAGATCAAAAATAGCACCATTATGTCTTCTTCTATGCCTTCTCATATACCTTCTCAAAAAACAAAGCCCAACCACGATCTAAATGAACAGACGAATGAATTATGGTTTGCGAAGTTCTTCATCGGTAGCATGATCTCGATCGCTTTCCTGACAGTTATCCTCTCGTTTTTACCATCACCAAATGGATTACGCACTCAACCCCAAAATAAATCTTCCAGTTTAACCTGCATTACTTTCTCTTAGTTAAAGAAACGACTAGATCCCCCAGCCCCCTTACGAAAGATTATCTTCTTCCCCCTTTTTAAGGGGGATTGAGGGGGATCTCTTGGAACATTTGACAGTAAAAAGTAATTCTTAACTGATGTTACGTGGAAGAAATTCCTGCGATCCTCAAGGTTGGGGGCTGGCACGGGGGCGCAGCCCCTACAACACATGAATTTCTCTGGTAGGGGCAATGCCCCCGTGCTTGCCCTGTTACGCTAGCAGCAAGAGATTCATCATCTACGTTCCACGTAACATCAGTTCTTAAATAGGCTCTAAGGATGCTCTAAGGATAGCGGTGCTTTGCGCCGCCTTTCTTTGTTTAGTTTAAGCTTCTATTTGTCTTACCACCGTTAGCGCCGAATAACTGACTCCTGCGGTTCCTTCCCCTGGGTGGGTCGAGTCGCCGACTAACCAGATATTTTTAAGCGGTGTACGATTGGCAAAGCCAAAGGGACCAAAAGTAGAAACCCGCATTCCCACCCCACCAACGATGCCGCGATCGCGTCCTGTATATCGCGCAAAGGTTTGAGGAGTAGCAGCTTCAACATGAATAATCGTCCGCTCGTTGAGTTGGAAATATGTACTTAGCTGCGCGATCGCCCGTTCCGTAAATTTTTGTTTAAGTACTTTATAATCCTCATCGCCATACCAAACTGAAGCATCGGTAAACTCAGAAGCAATAATCGTGGCTTTCCCTTCAGGGGCGCGTCCATCACCTTCTTTACTAACCGAAATAAATAGAGAATGCGGTTGATCCCCAGCTTCTAAAAATTGCAAGTGGGGCGGACAGTTCTCAGGAATCGCAGCGCGATCGACTCCCAAATAAACCACAAATGCCACTGATGCAGGTTTCAAATTCGCAACCCGCTTAGCATAGCCCTTGGGCGCTTGCTCTCCCAAAAGCTGCACCAAATTTTGCACGGTCACATTCGCCACCACATGATCCGCCTCATCCCAGAAAATCTCACCCGTCTTTAAGTTCTTTACTTTTACCCTTTTCCTTTTTCCTTTTTCCTTGATTTCCACAGCCTGATGTTGCATCAAAATTTTGCCGTGATCGCGTTCAATACTGGTGATCAGGCGATCGCTTAAGACCTGCATACTACCCTTAAGATGAAATAGTCCTAGGGGATTTTGAGAAACGGCTAAAGCGGTGGCGGCATAGAGTAATGCAGTCTCTTCGGCATTGACCTGAGAATAGAGTTTTAATTGCAAATCGAGAAAGGTGCGTAATCTTTGATCATGGCTTAGTCCAAAACCGCGTAAGGCATCACCCACGGTCGAGAAGATATAGGGAAAAGTGGCTAAAGTGTCGATGCGTAAAGCCTTGAGTAATTGCCAAGCATCCCAGATATTGCGCGGCGGCAAAATCGGATCGCGGGACTGAAATCGCCAACTGCGCCAAAATAGATCATCCAGAAATTGCCAAAATGGTTCGCTATCGGGGAATTGTTTTTGACGTTCTAGTTGCCATTGATCGCGATCGCGCCAGAAATTAATTGGCTGATCTTCATTTGGTAAAAATACTGCACAGGCGGGATCACAATAGGTGGCTTCGGGTGGTTCGATTTCTAATTCCCGAAAAATGCGATCGTGAATGCCGCCAGACTCTAATCCTGCGACCTGTGTTGCGCCGACATCAAAAGTAAATCCGCGCCGTTTAAATGTTGATGCACAACCACCCACCGCGATCGCTAAATCGTAAACAATGACTTCATAGCCGCGTTTCGCCAACAAAGCCGCCGCCGTTAAGCCCCCGATCCCCGCCCCAATCACGATAATTTTCTGTTTAAATTGATTTTGGTTAATTTGGTAAGACACTGGATACAACTTCAGTAAGTAGATTGTTGGAATTAAACGTAGGATGTGTTAGCGATAGCGTAACGCATCACATCCAACTAATTGATGCGTTACGTTGCACTAACGCATCCTACTACTAGAGAACTATGATTGTTGGTACGACTCAACTCTATCATTCAGGATACGAAAAAAAGACGGGTTAAATTTCATTAAAGCACCCTATGAGAGTGGTTACAGTGTTTTGCGCTAAACGAATCGCACCATCCTACAAGATCATCGATCGCTTAACTATTATTTGTCTTTGCGATCGCCGACAAACTTCTGGAACTCCACTAACGAAGTAAACTATTTTTGCTTGCCTAATCTCGGCTAGAAACAGACAATCTTAAGGAGCATATCGGTTTCGGTATAACGGTGAAGTTGTGCGGCAGCAGATAACCTCGAACTCCCACTAACAACCTCTATACCGTCCACACCAACGCATTGTTCGACCGTGCCAATACAATTTCTTTTGAGCTACAACAATTGTATTAATGTATTAATTGCTGTAAGCATTTAATAGTATACGACTGGAGGTGATTATGATCTCTAAAGATATTCTTTATTCAATCGGTAGAACATCAGCAGGGCAACTGATTAAGGCAGTTGACGCTGAGAAAGGAATCTCATACGCCTGCCCTGCCTGTAGCCAAGCTCTTATACTTCGCAAAGGAACACGGAAACGCCCACACTTTGCCCACAAAGCTCTTAGCCCTAACTGCACACCTGAAACAGCTTTGCACTATAGCTTTAAGACTCTACTCTTTAGCAAAATTCAAAAACATCTTGATCAGCAGCTACCTTTAGAGATGCAATGGGATTGCCCTAAATGTGCGGGAGTGCATACGGGTAACTTGCTAAAAAAAGCAGTTAAAATAAGGCTTGAGCATAATTTAGGAACCTGCCAACCAGATATTGCTTTGCTAGATGAGTCTGATCTTACAGTAGCAGTAGTTGAGGTGATTGTTACTCATGCTCCTGAACAAACAGTATTGGATTACTACAAAAACAACCACATTGCCGTTGTGTCTTATGAATTGGATTCAGATAAAGACGTTAATCGGTTAGATACTCCCACTTTAAAACCGAACAGTGTCGATGTATGCACAAATCCTAAATGCTCTAAATGCGACAATTATATGTCGAGGAAGCATCTACTCATTATTGATGGGAATTGCTGGAAATGTCAGACACCGATGAAAATTGCAGCTTTGAGAGGAGATATGGGGTATGAAGGCGATTTTTCACAATCCGATATCCAGCTTGCTACTCAGTACGAGGTATTTATGAAGTCACATTACAGCCGTACAGCAGGAATGAAGTACGTCGCTAATACCTGCCGTAAATGTGGAGCATTTGTTGGTGATCATTACTTATTCACTAACTATGTAGCCGTTCCTTCGTATAGCCGTCAAGAGTTGGATGCAGGATATTATTGCCCTCACTGTTCAGGTAATTCTGAAGATTTTGCATGAGTTATTCTCTAGGTGATTCGCTAAAGAGCAAAACTTCAAAATTTGGCTCAAACAGATAAGCTTGCAGCCATACTTCCCACCTATATCTTAGCTGTCGGACTATGTATTATCTTGCAAATCACAGGATAAATAATTTTATATGATAAATATTACACAACTTGTCTGATTAAAGCAACCAATAAGTGTACTAACAAACTTTTTGCAGGATGCAGGGTAACATAGTTTTATTGATCGTTATGCAGCATAACATCCCAAACATATACCAGCCTTAATCTAGAAAGCTACGCGATCGCATTTAATTTTATTGCTCCATCACAAAATATAGTCAAGCAATGGCTCGAGAATTTTCTGCAATTCCAAATTCTCAAGATCGGGTTATCGGTAGGTACTTACTCGCGATCACTACTATCTTATTTGGTGCTTCTAATGCGATTCAAGATCACTACAATTTACACATCTGACAACAGTTCTGACTAATGCAAGGAGTAGAACTATTCGGACAAAGTTTACAGCACAATTCCAATCGCTTTTTCTTCTTACCAGTTCGCAAATAGAGTTCTGCTGCTAACAGCATTCCCATTGGTGGCGCAATACAATAAAGCCAGAAACCATACCACACTTGCGCGGGAATTGCCGAACCCAGAGAGCGGGCAGGATTGATACTCATCCCAGAAATAGGTGCTTCAAAAGTAATAAAAAGTGCTACCAAAACCCCTGCAAATAGTCCCGTTAGATGCGATAGTTTGTCATGATTTGAAACTCTTAAAATCATTGACATCAATCCCAATGCAAGCAGGAATTCGGCTAAAAAAGCGATCGCTTCTCCATTTGGTGAAGGGACTGTAACAATGTAATTAATCGCGGGATCGGCGATCGCCTTTCCCAGTAGAATCCCCGCGAACCATATTCCCGAAACCGCACCAAGGGCTTGCGCCAAAATATAGCAGCCAGCATCTAATGGGCGAATTTTACCAAGCCGCCAGAAAGTCAATGTCACCGCAGGATTGATATGCGCTCCCGATCGCTTCCCCCAAGGAGAGTAGATAATCGCGATCGCGATCGAACCCATAAGTATGCCGATCAAAAATCTTCGTAAAAGCGGATCGGCGATCGCTTGATGAATTGGAGAGTTAGGTAGTTCAAAAATGGTAGTTACGATGGTTGCCGCAACCATAAATAATCCCAAGCAAATAGCCTCGATCGCATATTCGATTATGTTCATTTTTTGAAGCAATTTTATGGCTATGGGCTATACACAAGTCGAGAGAACCAAGAACTAAAGTTCTTGGCTCAAAGCTAAAGTCAGTTAAAACTGACTAATCCACAAAATTCAACCCGTTTCAACGGGTTTTAGCTTTCAGCCCGCAATTTATTGCAGGGTATTCAGGATATAAGTTATATATCGAGAACTACTCTTGCGGTTTTGGGTTTGGAAATGCAAATTAAAACCGAATTAGCATCTACTGATGCAGTTGGGGCTGATTCATAATCAACTTCTCCTTCAGAAATCTTGCACGCGCAAGTACCACAAACTCCAACACGACAACTATGATCGGGATAGATATCATTTGCCTCTGCAAACTCTAAAATCGTGCTGTCAGAAGGACTCCAATTGAGAGTTTTGCCAGACTTACTGAATACTATTTCAATAGAATCATGTTCTTGAGTTAGACTCTGATTTAAACCTTCTGCTGGTTCTGACTTCTTAGGCTTAGCTTTGGCAAAAGATTCAAATAGAACCTTACTGTCAGGTACACCCCAATCTCTTAAACCAGTTCGGAGCGAGTCCATAAATGCTGGCGAACCGCAGAGAAAATAATCAGCCACAGTAGAACCAGCTAATTTCTGCATTTCTGGCGCAACCACATTCTTAATCAACTCGACATCAACATAGCCTTTATGTTGATAATTGCCCTCATCATTTAAGCTAGGACGGCTATAGCAGTAGCCAATATGCAAATTAGGATTGCTAGTGGCGATCGCATTAACTTCATCACGAAAAGCGTGGAGACTTCCATCTCGCGCACCATGTAAAAACCAGATATGGCGTTGGGGATTGAGTAAGCTAACGGCTTTTGCCATGCTAATCATGGGCGTAATTCCGACCCCATTACTGATTAAAACCGCAGGTTCCGAACCAAGCGGATCGAGGACAAACTTGCCAGCAGGTGGTTTTGCCAAAATGATCGAGCCTTCATGAATTGCATCATGCATGAAATTTGAGGCGATCCCAGCAGGGGCGATCGTGTCTGGTGGAGCAGGTTCTCGCTTAATCGAGAGACGATAATAAGTGGATGATTCGCTGTAATCGGAAAGTGAATAGGTGCGAATTACAGGTCTTGGCTGTTCGGGAATATCTAGCTGAATCGTGAGAAACTGCCCAGAGGTGAAATTAGGAATCATCCCGCCATCTACTGGTTTTAGATAAAAAGATGTGATAACGTCGCTCTCTTTAACTTTGCGATCAACGACAAACTTCCGCCAATCTTTCCACTCGGGGCTATCGTCAACTCCTTCTGTAGAAACAATTGATTTAGATTTAGATTTACTTTTCCCAGAGGCTATACCACCAACTGCACCAATAGCAGTACTAGCTAATGATGCATAAACTATTAATTTATTTGTAGATTCATTCTTAGAATTGAACAGATTGGAATTGAACAAAGAAAGAGAAGCCGCAACTGGAATTGTCACTAAAGTACTTAAAAATACTCCAGAAGTTACCGCTCTAAGTAGCGGATTTGAAATTTCCCTAATATCTTCTATCATTGTCTATTTTTATGGATAATCTTACAGTTTTAAATGCGGTGATAATTCTTAATCCGAAGCGAGGTAAGACATCTGCTATTTCAACTTGGTTTGAACCAAAAGAATAAGTCTCTGCTTCCAGTCATTCCCTGACCGAAGAATAGCAGAGTTGCGAAAATATTTAAGATAATGTGCGCTTTTCGCCAGCGATTTTGGCGATCTTGATAGATATCCTGCACGATCGCTACGGAGAAAATCATTAACAGCGCCGCCGCTATTCCATAATAGTAATGGGAAAAAAACCACTCTTTATCGTTTCGATAAATCTCTGGTTGAGCGCCGATGACAATAAGCCCCATACCTGCTAAGGTCGCAAAAGTGCCGCGCCATAATTTACTAGTAGCTTGATAGAGAAATACCATCGCAGCGATCGATCCGATAAACAGAAGGGCAACTAAGGCAACCCGAAATGGTTCTTTAGTTAAACTATCGCGAGCGATCATCTTTGAGACAATTGGATAAGCCATACCTAAAATTGCTACTCCAACTACTGAACCAGCCAGCCAGTTTCCGATTGCCAGATGTTCCGAGCCAACTGTTGGCGGAATTTTGCTCTTGACACCACTTGCCGCTTGCAATCGACGCTGACGGGCTAACCAAGAACGATTGAGCGCAATACCAATTAATGGAAATACGATCACGATCGCGATGACAGGATGCAACAAAGTAAAAAAATATTTTAGTTCCATAGGAAGAGCCAATTAAATTTCAAGGTCAAACTGTAGTACTATAAAGGGCTTCATTCTGTCTATAGCAAAATGAAACCCTTAATAAGTGTAAACAAAATTATTTAACTTCACTTGGAGCAAAATTAACGATCAACCCCTTCTTGATGGCAACTACCACGTCAAAGGTTGTGCAGAGTGAGATGGTGGTGTCATCTTTCTTGCTGTAAAGGTTAACTACCATGCCAGCACCACCAACTTGAACGCCGATTGGGGTAAGGTCTTTCGCATACAACATACGGAGCAAATCACCACTACCGCCTTTACCCTTTAGTGGAGTAATCCGATCGATTTTATCTTGGCTGATTTTTTCTTGGCTCGTTGGTGCTTGGGCAATCTTGACTTCTTGGGGTGCGGCTTGAGCGGCACTTGGGTTAAAAACTTGTACGGGAACTGTGGAAGCGGCAACCATAGTAGCGATCGCAGTTGTAGCAAGTAAAGAAGTAAGTTTCATGACAAATAGTTCCTTGGATTAGGTGTGAAAGGTTTGAATTAAGCTGTCTTCTCTCGACTTCTTTATCATCAGCGATCGCCATGAAGCGAACCTGAAACTAGCTTATGGGTTATCTAAATTTAGAATTAAATGTAATGAGGGTAAAACTCAGCGTTTGCTCAGTTAACCTGTAAATGAGCAGATCCCCGACTTTTTTTGTGAATTTGTAAATTATCTTTGCTTGCTTAGAAAAAGTCGGGGATCTTTACCTGCGCTTTTTAATTGCTAAGTCGCAAGACGTAACCAACTCCGCGCACAGTCTGAATTAGGCGACTCGCATTATCAACCTCTAATTTCTGTCGCAAAGTGCGAACATAAACTTCGATGACATTAGAATCGCCACCAAAGTCATAGCCCCAAACTTTTTCTAAAATTTGATCACGAGTCATTACCTGTTGACGATGAACCATCAAATATTCTAATAACTCATACTCACGCACCGTTAACTCGATCGCTCTTCCTGATCGCAATATTTCACGGGTACGGCGATTTAAACTCAAATCCTCAAATTCGAGCATATCGCTGTCCTCATCTTTAGTACGGCGTAAATTAGAGCGAATTCTGGCAAGCAATTCTTCAATACTAAAGGGCTTAATCACATAATCATCTGCCCCAGCATCCAAACCCGCTACGCGATCGCTAATCTCATCCCTTGCAGTGACTAATATAATCGGAACCTTACTACCCGTCGATCGCAATCGCCGACAAATCTCTACTCCTGTCAATCCTGGCATCATCCAATCCAAAATCACTAAATCAGGAGGAGTTTGTCGAGCTTGAGTTAGTCCATCTAAACCATTGTGAGCCATGCTCACCTGATAACTTTCGCAAGTTAACTCCATCTCAATAAATTGAGCTAGTTTGATATCGTCTTCAATTAAGAGAATTTTGGCTGACATAAATTTATAAGAATCTCAAATTAAATAACAAATAAGAGTAGGGGCGGGTTTAGCCGATAATTTGACCATGCACCGTAAGGTTATTAGCAAAACCCGCCCCTACGGAAGACGATGATTTTATTAAATTCTCAATCCTAAGTAGATTAATCAATCACTACAGATGATTTGAGAATAATTTTAAAGATACTACCTTCACCTATTTTGGAATACACATTTAGAGTTCCGCCCATGCCTTCGACTAAAACCTTGGCGATCGCCAAGCCTAACCCCGCTCCACCTGTGTCGCGATTGCGAGAACGATCAACACGGTAAAAAGGGCTAAAAATATTCAGTTGATCTTCAAGGTCAATACCACAGCCGCGATCGCAGATACTGATCGCCACGTCATCTCCTAAATTTTCCAATCTGATCGTAATCGTCGTATCCGAATACTTCACTGCATTATCAATTAACCTTAACAAAACTTGTTCGATTCGATCAGCATCTGCTAGCACCGAAATATTTGTTTCCTCAGATTCAACAATAATTTCGCGTAATTTGCTTTGTGGTGATTTATCTAGCTGAGAAAGTGCGATCGCCTCAGATACTAAACCATGCAATAAAACTGGTTCGCGGCGTAAGCAGATGGCATGGGAATCCAACCTTGCTAGGTCAAGGGATTCTTGCAATAATTGAATGGTATGCTGCATTTCAAACATGGCGACCTCCAGTGCATTTTTTTGGAGATCGGTGAGGTTTTCATTGCGGCGATGTATGCTTTGCATATAGCCATACACCAGAGTTAGAGGAGTTCTCAACTCATGGGAGAAGTTTCCTATCAATTGCCTTTGCTGATTTTGAACTTCAGTAAGACTTACCATCGGCTTTTTTGCAGATGCTTCACTCGCAGTAATTTTTGGTATCTGAGAAGAAAAGTCACTCATATCAATCACATTTTATCAAAAACCTGTAAATGCACAGATCCCCGACTTTTTCTAAGGAAGCAAGGACAGTCTGCAAATTCACAAGAAAAGTCGGGGATCTTTAACTTTGCTTTTTAAGTTTTCTTATACCTAGTTACTTAACAATTATTACTCTTCTCAACTGATTCAATATGATTTATCTTTAATTAATTACTTAATAAATGCTGAGTTTTAGCCAAGTAGATTTTCATGAAATACCCGAACCATCTTTACCGACATATCCTGAAGTTAGTTAAAGTATTTCTAAAAAATATTAAACTCACCATTTTGGATTTAGTGTTTCAGCGCAAAGCCCGCCTAAAAAAACAGCAACGAACCTTAGCGGTTTTATCATCTCTCAGTTATCGCACAGGCGAACTTAAAGGATATTTACAATTAGTGGCAAATAGTGTCGGCGAACTGCTGGGATTGGATTGGGCTGTGGTAACTTTATGTCGAGAAGGAGTTGAAAGCATTTTAGCTAGCTCAATTGATATGGGAGATGATGGCGATCGCCCATTAGCTCTGCATGGTACGCTCACCGAAACCGTAATCAATTCTGGCTCCTGCTTGTTCGTGGAAAATACCTCAATCAACAAACAATATGGCGAACCACCTAAAGGCTATTTTGCCTATTTAGGCGCTCCCTTACGATTACCAACTGGCGAAATTATTGGCACGATCTGTTCTTTTCATCGACAGCCGCGCAAATTCACGCAAGAAGAAATGCGCTTGGTGGAAATCTTTGCCGAACGGGCCGCCACTGCGATCGACAACTATAATCTCTATCAACAACAACAAGAAATCAATCTTGCCCTGCAAACTGAGATTAAAGAGCGCCATGAAGTAGAGCAAGCATTGCGAAAAAGTGAAGAGCAGTTGCGGCAGATTGCTGAGAACTTAGAGCCATTGGTGTGGATGTATTCCCACGATGGACAGCCGATATATATGAGTCCAATGTTTGAGAAAGTATGGGGAATTCCCATTGAAAAATGGTATGCCGATGGGACAGTTTGCTTAAATGCAATACATCCAGAAGATCGCGAGACAGTTTCAATTGCTTTTAAGCGAATGTTTACCCATAATGATAATTATAATCTTGAATATCGAATTATTCGTCCAGATCGTAGCATCAGAATTATTCGCGATCGCGCTTTTCCAATCGTCGATGAATCTGGCAAAGTATATCGGATTGCAGGGATTGCGGAGGATATTACCGATCGCCAACAAGAACAAGAACGCACGATTAAGGCAATGGAAAGACTCTCAGAGATTGGCGAACTAGCAACGACAATCGTTCATGAAGTTCGCAATCCGCTCACCACAGTCATGATGGGGCTAAACTTTTTTGAGCGAATGGAACTGTCAGAGAATGCTAGGAAGCGATTGATGCTTGCTTTAGAGGAAGCCGAGCGATTGAAAAAGCTTTTAAATGAAATCCTTCTCTATGCAAAGCACGAGGTTATTCAATCCGCAGTCGTCGATCTCAATCAATTAACCCTGAAAGTAGTAGAAAATATTGCTAGTACCCAAGATGCAATTGGTAAACAAATATATTTTGAGCCTTTACCTGAGCCAATTCTCATTGCTGGTGATAAAGACAAGTTAAAGCAAGTTTTGATTAATTTATTGCAAAATGCCTGTGAAGCTGTCACGGCGGGAGAAAAAATCTCTGTATATTTTTCCTCCCTAACTAGCTCTCAGCAAATTTGTCTGCACGTCCACAATGGCGGCGATCCAATCCCATCTGAGCTTTTACCTAATTTGACTAAACCATTTATGACTACGAAACCTTCGGGCAATGGACTAGGATTAGCGATCGTCAAAAAAATTGTCGAAGCGCACGGCGGTAAATTAGAAATTGAATCTTCAGCGATCGCAGGGACAATTGTCAGCATCCAATTACCAAAAACTCCATCAATTTTAGAAATTACTCAAAAAGACACATGAAAAAATTTCCAAAGAGCGATCGCCAAATAGCAACTCCAGATAATATTTCTCGCGACTCAACTAAAGAACGCATCGAGATGTTTTTTTGCTTAATGCCAGTATTTGGGCTAATTCCCTCCGCGATCGCTTTGGTGCGTCAGCGCAGTAGCCGCAAAGTCCGCGATGTCAGTCAAGTGGCGATCGCTTTGATGCTGACTTGGGCGATCGCCTATGGGGCAATGGGAGGTGTGCCAACCGAGGGTGAAACTGTGCAAATCACAGCCGAGCTAATCAAGGCAAGCTTAACTTCAGGTTATTTTGGGATTTGTATTTATTTAATGTATCGGTTATATCGCCATCAAGCGATCGCCTTGCCTTGGATGAAAGATATGTTAAAAAATAATAAAATTCGACCAGCAAACCGTAATCAAACACCTGATAATTAGATCTTAATTATTTTAGATTTAGAAGCAATATTTTATGATTTTACGAAATGCTAAAGGCGTGGTTAAAATTTTTGCTAAAGACTTCCAATCCTTTGTCCTGAAAGGTAATGTGATCTACTTAGCGATCGCCGTGATCATTGGTGGAGCTTTTGGAAAAATTGTCACTTCTTTGATTGAGGACATCATTACGCCTTTACTGCTAAATCCTGCCCTCAAATCCGCTAATGTACAAGACTTGGCAAAGCTCCAAATTAATGGCATCAAATATGGTGTATTTCTTGCTGCGGTGATTAATTTTTTAGTTATCGCCTTTGTAATTTTCGTAATGATTCGATTTTTGGCAGCGTTGCAGCGTAGAGAAAAACAGGCGGAAGTACCAATCGAAGTCAAGCCTGACCCACAGGAGCGTTTAACTTGGCTGTTGAACGTTTAGCAGAAGTGATGGAATCGAAATAAAATATTAGATGTGCTTTGCTCACAACTCCGTTTGTTGACTAAAAAAATCCTTCGAGACTGCTTGCATATCATGCCATTTAGACAATTCAGAAAAAAAATCAGCAAAGAAATTCAGTATTTCTTATTCACATCCTGCCTAACTTTAGGAATTGCCATCGGGCTTAATGCTTGCGTTAGTCCCAATAATGACCAAAATAATGGCAAAAAAGCTGAAGAGTCTAAATCACCTGTTCCTATATTTTTGTTTATGCAAGCTTCTCCCGATGGCAAGACGATCGAGGGAATCGTGCCGTCGGATCTAGTTGAACAACTTGGTAGTTTAGATCGGGTGGTTCAATCAATTCCGTCAGGAAGCAAATTTTCGTTAATCCAGTTTGGCAAACCCTTGGGAATGTTCCAGATTAGTGCGGTACGCGGTTCCGATGCGTTTGGCGCGATCGCTAGTTTTAAATTACAAGCACCAAATAACAACGAAAAAGATCCACAGCTTAAAGCCCTTGATCCTACAGTGCTGCGTCAATCTAACTTGACGATTGTGGCTAGCGATCGCCTTAATAATATCCCCAATAATTCGCAAAGTATTGATCGCACCTACGTCTTTAATTGTCCTAACAAAATCCAACCCCTTGTTTTAGAAAAATCACGCAATTTATTTCTCAATCTTGGCGCTAATCAAGCCGCCATTCCCCAAGTGGCGATCGCCTCGTTAGTCTGTGCGGATATTGACGGTGATAATCAGCCTGAAATTATTGCAGGTTTGCGCCTCGATAATACGATCCGCCCCGTAGGATTTGATCCGCAAATGTGGAAAGAATTTTTGTCTCGTCCCGCCATCGAACGTCAGGAGTACAGTATGTTGGTGATGCTACGCAAGTCAGGTAATGATTGGACATCTGAGCCAATTTTGACCCATACGAGGGCGCTCTCTTACATCAACGACAGTGTAAGTAGTTATGCTCTGTACGGCATTCAAGAAATCAACGGCGATCGCTATCCTGAAATTATTGTTCAAGAAATTGGTTTAAACTCTCTCGATGTGCGGGTGCTAACGCCCAATGTAGACGCGCAGGGCAAATGGCAATGGCGCAGTTATTACCAAAATCAGCGATCGCTAAATATTGTTCAGTAGCTGTAAAGATTAAGAACAAGGGGCTTAAGCCCCTTGCCTGTAATAATTAAAGAAAATCGTTTTGTTATGTTTTTAGAAAATTCCATCACCTCTCCTGTTCTGTTTAAACAGGTACGAATTCTGGCTCCAGATGCATCATTAAATATTGCTGAAACTTTTGCAGATGTATTGATTGATCAAGATCGCCAAATATATCTTAATCCCGATCAGAGTCAAATATCCCCAGAGACTAAGATTGATGAACGTTCAGGGCTGATTTTGGGAACTGGGGCGATCGATCTTTACAGTACAAGTGGCGAACCTGGGCATGAATCGCGGGAGACGATCGCTGAACTTGTGCAGGGAGCAAAAAATGGGGGATTTTCGACTGTAGGGATTTTGCCAAATACTCAACCTGCGATCGATGATATTGCCGCTTTAGAATTTTGGCGCAATGTCCAAAAAAAATATGGTGAAATTCTTCAACCTTGGGGCGCAATTACCAAAGGATTAGAAGGAAAACAACTAACCGATATGGCAGAACTTGCCGAGTCGGTGATTGGTTTCACCGATGGCAAACCATTAGCCAATCTTCTGTTAGTACGCCGCGCTATGGAATATCTCAAACCTCTTGGCAAAGCGATCGCTCTATTCCCTCAAAATCCTGAACTCGCCAGTGGCGGTGTGATCCGTGAGGGTAAGTGGTCGTTGCAATATGGAATGTCAGGATACCCAGCCGCCGCCGAAACCTCGGCTCTTGCGGCTTTAATTGAACTAGTCCGTCTCACCAAAGCCAAGACTCATTTCATGCGAATTTCCTCGGCTCAGAGTGTGGAACTAATTGCTCAAGCTAAAAATGATGGATTGCCTGTAACTGCGAGTACAACTTGGTTACATCTTTCTCATTGCGATCGCGATTTAGTTAATTATGATCCCAATTTGCGTCTTAATCCGCCCCTTGGCAATGAAACCGATCGCCTCGCGTTAATAGCAGGGATTAAATCAGGTGCAATAGATAGCATTGCAATCGACCATATCCCATGCGCCTATGAAGAAAAAGTAGTTCCCTTTGAAGTTGCACCTGTTGGAGCGATTGGTTTGGAATTTGCTCTTTCCGTTCTCTGGCAAAACTTAGTTACGACAGGATTATTATCCGCTAGTGAACTATGGCAATCTCTCAGTACTAATCCTGCTAAGTGCTTAGGAATCGCGACTCCCAAACTCTCAACTTTGTTTGATCCAAAATTAGAATGGCTAGTCAATGACAAAGCGATCGCCTCGCAATCGAAAAACACTAGCTATATGGGGCGATCGCTAACTGGGAAAGTTCTATTCTCAGTTAGCGATCGCTGAGAGTGGAAATTATAAAGTTATGAAGACTTACCACGAAGTTGGCGCATGAGATTTGCCATTTCGATCGCCCCCATGCCAAATTCCCAACCCTTATTACTCTTAATACCAGCGCGTTCTAGAGCCTGTTGCATCGTGTCAGTGGTCAGCACCCCAAAAATAATCGGCACACCCGTTTGAAAGGAAGCGGCGGCGACACCCTTGGAGACTTCATTGGACACATAGTCAAAATGAGGCGTATCGCCGCGAATGACTGCTCCCAAACAAATAATCGCATCGTAACGACCTGAAACCGCTAACTCCTTGGCAACCATCGAGATTTCGAGGCTTCCAGGAACCCAAACATAATCAACCTGACTACCATTCTCAGAAACATCAACCCCATGTCGCAGCAATGCATCTTGACATCCTTGGAGCAGTTTACCAACGATCAAATCATTAAATCGCGCAACCACGATCGCAAAACGCAAACTATCGGTATTGGTAAAGCTACCTGAAAAAACAGTCATAGAGTTAATTATTAAAAACAGAATTAAAAGTAAGTCAATTTTGAAAGGGCGCTTTGCGCCCTTTCAAAATATTAGTTAGGCGACAAACGCATTCAAAATACCGATGACGATAACAAATGCTAACCAAATTACAGATCCCAAGAATAAAAGGGGCTTTGTTTGATTCCAAGAGCTAGGAGATGCGTAGGCAACAGGAACACCAACTACCAATACGAAGGAAAAAAGTACAAAAGCCGCTAATAAAAGTTGAAAGAGAATAGTCATTTTTTTAACTCCGATTACTAAAATAAAATGCCGAAATAAATCCTTTACACCAAATTAGCAGAAAATGCGTCTATCTTACAGCGCAAAGCGCTGACATCAAACCCAGAGAAAAGTTTAAAAGTGCCGCTTTGCGGCACTTTTAAACTTTTCTCTTATAAAGCACCTGCGGCGGTGCGATCGAGAATCCCCTCAGATAAGTGGGTGGTGATATTCCCCGATTGCAAAATTGGGCGACCCGTTGCTCCTTGAGGATAATCAATCACACTTACACCGCCATTTCCCTGCTTGAATATCCAGAACTTTTCGGGTGTTAAATCAAACAATAAACATAAGATGGCTTTGTTGACAGCGTCATGGGCGACTACGATCGCGGTTTCGCCTGCGGGAATTGACTCGACAATTTTTTGCCAAACGATCGCCACCCGATCCCAAACTTGCTGGAGATTTTCGCCTTCGGGCATTTGCACTGTTTCGGGCTGAGACTGCCACAGAGCTAACTCACCTGCAAATTCAGCCTCGATTTCATGCTCAAATTTACCTTCCCATAAACCGTGGGAAATTTCTTTTAGCTCATCAAATAGCTCAAGTTTGATACTGCCATGCTTACTCAAAATTTCTAAAGCCGTATCTTTGGGGCGCAACATTGGGCTGCTAAAGGCTTTGTCGATTTTGACTTTGGCTAAAAACTCACTGGCGCGTCGGGCTTGAGCATGACCATTGTTATTGAGAGGGACATCGATCTGTCCTTGAAAGCGTTTTTGACGATTCCACTCAGTTTCACCATGACGAATTAATAATAGTCGCGAACCATTATGATTTTTGCGGAAGGATGGCATTGGTGAGCCAGAAATCGGCTCTAGATGGGTGACAAGATTCAGCGATTCAAGCTGTACGCCATCGGCAATGCTAGAGCCTTGAAAATTCAGCACATTAATCGCACAGTTGGCTTGCTGAATATTGTGATAGAGGTTGATGGGAATGCCGATCGCTGAGCAAATTAAAGCCCGATTGATCCCGCTATGTCCCACGAGCAGAATCGTTTTGCCTTGATATTTCGCTAAAAGTTCAGCCCATAAAGCTTGTGCTTGCGTGAATAAATCCCGAATAGGGTAGCGATCGCCTAGGTGAAATTGATCGGGCTGATATTGCCAGTCATGATGTTTTTCAGGAAATTGTTCTTTGACATCGCTGGCAAGCATCAATTCCCACTCGCTGAGATCGATTTCCAGTAACCCATCAGTTGTATTTAACTCAGGCGGATTAAAATTCTCAGCCAAAATTATTCGAGCTGTATGTTGAGCGCGAACTAGAGGGCTAGCATAGGCAATATCAATATTCAAATTTGCCAGAGCTTTGCCCGCGAGTTTAGCTTGGTGCATACCGTTTTCGGTTAAAACAGACTGCAATTCTGGGCGATCGGCATTACCCCGTCCTTGGATTTTGCTGATGATATTAAAATTAGTTTCGCCATGACGAACTATAACTACTCGCGTACTCAGAACTTTATCCTCATATTCATGAATTTTAAGAGATAACTTGCTTTTCCTTAAATACAGCTATCAATAAGTGAGTTGGCACAATTAAATATAAAACCCTAAAACCTGTGGCGCACGCGCAGCGTGCGCCACAGGTTCTGGTTTTATATTTAATTGTGCCTAGCTACTTAATATTAAAACACTATTAAGAAATTGTAACGCTCAATCCTGCGCTATAATACTACGATAGGCTTAACCTAGACGCTGGCTAAATGCACTTAGTAATTAAAACTTAGTATTTAATTTGAGCATCTAATTCTTTGCCTCTAATTTGAGTGCTTCTAGTTTAGTCACCAAGCTTACTTACCATAATCATAGACTTGAACCATCAAGTGCGCTGTTTTACCTACAAGCTAGCTGTAGGCGAATGGTGTAAGCACCTTCTAGATAGTTTAAATTTAATAAACTCTAATAATAAGCCAGTCTAAGAAATAACTTTATTCTCTTAACGAACACCCACCAACTCCCCATCAGCTATAGTCATACTGCATCGTAGTGAGTATTGCTCTCTCAGGAGCGCGACATAGTGATGGGTATCTAAACCATTCCGAGTAAAGCAATATGTCTGGGCAGTATGCCTAGTTATCGTGAGGTCAGAGCAGACCCAGCAATCAGTTACGAGCTTCGGTACATAGCTTTGTGGCTGATTGACGACTAAAAAAACATTTGTGATCGAAATTTTTTTCTTAATTCCGTTATTGGTATGTTCTGTTTTGAAGCCTCTTTTAGGTAGGCTTTAGGTAAGTTTTAGGTTGATTTTTTAGGCTGGCTCTTTTGAATCGAAGAAATTCTGAGGAAAATGAATGCCAAAGCAAATAATTATTGCCGAGCAGTATCGAATTGCTGCTGTGTTTAGTGAAGATCAAATTGAAGAAATTGTAGTTGCCGCAGGAACTCACCAAGTTGGGGATGTGTACTTAGGCGTTGTCGAAAATGTCTTAACCAGTATTGATGCCGCGTTTGTAAATATTGGTGATGGCGATCGCAATGGCTTTATTCACATTACCGATTTGGGCCCGTTAAAAATGCGGCGATCGTCTGGTTCGATCAGCGATCTGGTCGCACCGCAGCAAAGGGTGCTGGTACAGGTGATGAAGGAACCAACGGGTAACAAAGGTCCCCGTTTGACGGGAAATATTTCCCTGCCAGGGCGCTATGTCGTCTTGCTTCCCTTTGGACGTGGGGTCAATTTGTCACGGCGAATTCGCAGTGAAGCCGAGCGCAATCGTCTCCGCGCCCTTGCAATTTTGGTGAAGCCTGCGGGCATGGGCATCTTGGTAAGAACTGAAGCCGATGGAATGCCTGAGGAGCAGATTATTGAGGATCTCGATAATTTGCAACGTCAGTGGGAGGGCATTCAACAGGATGTGGCGACTACTCGTCAGCCAACTTTGCTCGATCGCGAACGAGATTTTGTGCAGCGTGTACTGCGTGACCTGTATGCCACCGATGTAAATCGGATTGTGACTGACACTAGCGACGGCTTGCGTCGGATTAAGCAACATTTACTCGGTTGGGGAGATGGCAAAATTCCTGCGGGTTTAATGCTCGATCATCACCGCGAACGCACTTCAATTTTGGAATATTTTCGGGTGAATGCAGGTATCCGTGAGGCGCTGAAACCTAGAGTAGATCTGCCCAGTGGCGGCTATATCATCATTGAGCCAACCGAAGCCCTCACCGTAATTGACGTTAACTCAGGCTCTTTCACTAGGTCACAAACTTCCCGCGAGACGGTGTTATGGACTAACTGCGAAGCCGCCGTAGAAATTGCCCGTCAAATCCGTTTGCGAAATATTGCGGGGGTGATTGTGGTGGACTTCATCGATATGGATACCCGCCGCGATCAATTGCATTTGTTAGAGCATTTTAATAAGGCGATGCGATCGGACAAGTCTCGCCCTCAAATAGCTCAACTGACGGAGCTAGGACTAGTTGAGCTAACCCGTAAGCGTCAAGGTCAGAGCATTTATGAGTTATTTGGTCGCCCTTGTGCAGCTTGTGGTGGCTTAGGTCACTTGATGCATCTGCCAGGTGAATCGGTGGGGCAGATGGTGGACTCGACCGCACGGACTTGGGAAACTAAGCAATCGAATCAACTGGATTTCACCTCTGACTATGAAGATGGTGAGGGTGATTCTGAGTTAGGTGGTGGACTGGAACCAAATCTGGTCAATCATCCCAGCTATCAAGAACGCAGCAATTTACGTCGTCGTGGCAAACGCGCCTTACCCAAGGAGTCCAGAGATCTTCGTGAAGTTGAAAAAACTCCCCTAGACGTGCGATCGCGCTTTGAGCCAAGGAATGAAGCAAGAGTTGAGGCAAGGATTGAGCCGAAGGTTGAGCCACGCATCGAGCCAAGGATTGAGCCACGCATCGAGCCAAGGATTGAGCCACGCATCGAGCGTGAAGTTATTGTCGATCGCGCCGTACCAACCAAGCTCTCTTTACCAAATATTTCCGCAAATATTTCCGCAAATGTTGTGCCGTCGAAGTCTTTTGCTGAAGCATTTACAGAGGAAATCGAAGAACCCGTCGAGACTTTTGAAGCTGAGCCAATTGTGGCGACTTCAGAGACTAAACCAGAGCGTCCTAACAAGCGTGAGATTCGCCCCAAGGTCGTTGAACCACCAGAGGTAATCGTCGTGGAAATGACCGAGGAGGAGCAGGATGTTTACTCTCTCATTGGCATCTCGCCCCTAGTACTGATCGATCGCGAACCTAAAGATCCACGCAATGTGATTGTACAGGTGGCTCTACCTGGACAGGAACCAAGGGCGGCTAATGCGTTGACACCTAAAAATTCAATAGATGCACCAAATTTTGATCGTAAATTTGGCTATGTTGATGCGGATGTTAATGGGAATGAGATGGTTGATACGAACATTGTTCAGACAGCGATCGCTGAGCCTCCTATTACCGAATCTGAGAACGACTCTGAAGTGGTCAGTCCAGAAGTTAACGCGACTAATGAGCTACCGATTGTTTCTGCGAATAATTCAGTAACTAATTCATTGCCGAATATAGTTTCCAATGGGGTGATATTGAAGGTAAATCGTGTTCAACCCGTTGAAGCGATCGCTAATGATGAAAATGCTGATTTAATTAAAGATCCTAAAGCTGAATTTAGGGAAAACTATAGAGACTTTGTGCCAATACAATCTCCTGAAGCATCACGACGCAAGCGTTCTTCTGCTTCTTCATAATAAAAAAGAGCCGCGCATTGCGCGGCTCTTTTTTATTAAAAGGGTGTAATGTAGGGGCAATTCATGAATTGCCCCTACATTGAAATAAGGGTTTGAATATAGTTTTGCGTAAGTCAAAAGTTTAGAAAACCAGATCAATCTCCAGCTTTTTGAGATTAATTGCATAGATCTTATGACCAGATATTTCTGAAATAGCGATCGCTAATAAACTGACATCAATAGGCGCGATCGCTGTAACTTCACCATCGATAATTAAATTATTAATATTGTGACCGCTTAAATCTAGCAAAATCAAAATTGTTTGCGGCTCATTCTGTTGGGCATTGTATCTAGCCGCGATCGCATATCCCCAAGTTGTCGCGGTCATCATGAATACCTCGTATTCCAAAGGAATTCGCGCCAAACGATAGGGTTTTAAATCAAGCAAATATATATTTTTATGATTCCCCGCTTCTCGTAACAGGACGCGATTATTAGTAAATGTGGCAATTCCGTAATCAATCGGGATCGGCAATGCTAGTCGATACATAATGTTGCCGCGCCGCGAAATAACGATCGCTCGACTTTCATTAGTTTCTGGTTTATTCGCGATCGCGACTAAATGATGGCGATCAAAAGCAATGATGCAACTCAACTCCCGCGTTGCAAACTCTAACCGCATAGAGCGAGCATAAACTAAATTGTGAATTTCTAATCTCTTACCCGTTGACAAGGCAATCCAATCGCCCTGTGGTGAAATAACGCATTTAAAAGGTCGCGCTGATTTATATATAGATTTAGATTTTCCTTGCTCAAATTGATAGATCGCGTGGTCAGTTATGACAAATAAAGTCTGCTGCACAGAGTGAATCTCGTCAATTTCATATTCTAACTTCCCAATTTGTTCTTCTTGATCAAGCGGCAAACTATGACGATGTAAATGCAAGCGCGATGCACTATAAAACTGAGATTTATCTGTATTAGCTAAGCCGATGATTTTTTCAGTCATCGTTATTTGATCAAAATGGGGCGCTTTTTGATCAAATAAAAGAGTTGTACAAAGTTCGGCACTAAGTCCTGTTTGAGTATGACTAAAGTCCTCAACCTGAATAGTTTTTATTAAGTCCAGCCGCATCTCCTCTGCTGTGGCATATCGGCGTTTTGGTAGTTTCTCTAAGGCGCGAGTGATAATTGCTTGTAGCGATCGGGGCAAAGTGTCAGGAAACACGATTCTTTGATTGATATGAGCATTCATCAAATCCGTTGGCATTCCCGTAAAAGGACGTTTACCAACTAAAAGCTCATACAAAATGATGCCCACGGCGTAAATATCTGACCCCACCGAAAATTGACCATAAAATCGCTCAGGAGCCATATAACCAGGCGAACCAGTATTACTAGTGCCTTCAGTGGGAATTTCTTGGCTCAGACGTGAAATTCCAAAATCAGAAATTTTCGCTTGCCAACCTTGATTCGTAACTTTAAGTAGAATATTTTCAGGCTTGATATCACAATGAATGATATTGGCGGCATGGGCATGTTCTAAACCCAGCAAAATATCATTTATCAAATCAAAGCACTGCCTTACTGATAACGCGCCGTTGTAGTTCATCAGATCGCGTAGTGTTCCCCCTTCACAATATTCCATGACCAAATAACGATAATTTTGGTGATGCACCAGCGAAGAACAAGCGACAATATTTTCATGCCGCAAAGTCAATAAAAATCTCAGTTCCCTTAACAACTTACTGGTAGGAAAGCGCTTGTTTTCCAACTCTTTGAGCGCAACCAGCTTACCTGTATCGCGCATCCGCGCACACAAAACCTTGCCAAACTGCCCCCGACCAACTAAGCCCAAAATCCGATATTTAGATAACTGTGAAGTAGATTTTTCATTCATAGGAGCAGCATGAAAATTTGAATAAGCCCTGAGATCATAGTCTCATAGAAGTTTGTAAAACCGCCGCGAAGCGGCGCTTTTACAAACTTTGATATAGCGCCTTGCGCTATATCTTCACTCTAAACATTATGGAGAAGTTTGACGGCGATCGCATTGCTTAACATTTCGTTGCAAAACATCTAGAGCTATGTCCAAAGATTATCGATATCATGGTAGTAAGTGATATATAAAACGTAATATTTCTCAGCTAAACCGTTATTCAACGTTAAGACAAATTTATGAGTCAAGCCTCCACATCCGCCGATGTCCCTAGCATGGGTCGTCGCCAGTTTATGAACCTGATTTTAGGGGGTTCTGCGGCCGTAACTACCCTTGGGGCAGCAGGCCCTTTTCTCGCCTATTTTGTACCTCCCTCGCGTGGTGGTGCTGGTGGTGGCGTTGCTGCTAAAGATGCTCTTGGTAAAGATGTAATTGCTTCAGCATTTTTGGCAAATCATCAAGCAGGCGATCGCGAACTAGCCCAAGGACTCAAAGGCGACCCGACATACATTGTCGTCACTGAGAACAAAGAAATCTCCTCCTACGGTTTAAACGCAGTCTGTACACACCTTGGTTGTGTTGTCCCTTGGAATGCAGCCGAGAACAAGTTTATCTGTCCTTGTCATGGTTCGCAGTACAACAACGAAGGTAAAGTAGTCCGTGGACCTGCACCATTGTCTCTCGCCCTTGCCCATGCCACCGTTGAAGATGATGTAGTGCAGTTTAGTACTTGGACAGAAACTGACTTCCGCACCAATGAAGCGCCTTGGTGGTCCTAATATTTTCTCGGCATTTCCTTAAATCAGTCTTTAATTCATATTTTGCACTTATACATGAAAAAAGCTTTGTCTCGTGCTAATCGTCTACTAGTTGGAATTAGCCTCTGTGTCCTTACAAGTTTGAGCTTACTCTTGGGTTTTAATCAACCATCAGCTTTTGCATATCCTTACTATGCTCAAGAAGCTTACAAAAATCCCCGTGAAGCTACAGGCAAAATCGTTTGCGCTAACTGTCACCTTGCTCAAAAGGGGATTGAATTAGAACTGCCCCAAGCCGTTCTACCCGACTCCGTATTTGAAGCAGTGGTAAAACTTCCTTACGATCACACTAAGCAGCAAGTATCGGCTGATGGCAGCAAAACAGGCTTGAATGTTGGCGCTGTTATCGTTTTGCCTGAAGGTTTCAAAATTGCTCCTGAAGATCGGATGTCTGAAGAGCTAAAGGAAAAAACCAAAGATATCTATTACCAACCCTACAGCGATACCCAAGAAAATATCGTTCTCGTTGGTCCTATATCGGGTGATGAAAACTCAGAAATTATTTTCCCTGTGCTATCTCCTGATCCTGCTACAGACAAAAATATTCACTTCTTGAAATATTCTGTCTACGCTGGCGGCAATCGCGGTCGTGGTCAAATCTATCCCACAGGCGAAAAGAGTAATAACAATGAGTACACATCTTCTGTTTCTGGTCTAGTTACCCAAATTAGCCCGATCGCTCCAAATGAGGACGAAGGCATCTACGGTGGATATGAAGTCTCCGTACAAACTGCCGATGGCAGCATTGCCGTTGAAAAGGTTCCTGCTGGTGCGGAACTCGTAGTCGAACCTGGTAGTGAAATTAAGGTTGGCGCACCTTTGACGACAAATCCTAATGTTGGTGGTTTTGGTCAGCATGATGGCGAAATCGTTCTCCAAGATCCTCGCCGCGTTCAGTGGTTACTAGCATTCTTCGCTTCTGTAATCGTTACCCAAATTCTGTTGGTACTGAAGAAGAAGCAAGTCGAAAAAGTTCAAGCTGCGGAAATGAATTTCTAGTTTGTATCTTAATTAAATAAAAAAGCACCCATTGGGTGCTTTTTTATTGTTTGAAACCTATAGCGATCGCCTCTGTATCACGTCTACTTTCCGAATTTGTCCAGAAGAAATATTCCGACACAAAGGGCAATTTACAGTAGGGGCAATTCATGAATTGCCCCTATTTCTTATGCTTCGCCCATATATTTGAGAATCACTGTACTTAATGGCGGCGCAGTCACATCGATCGAATAGGGCTTGCCATGTGTACCGTAATCATCGGTATATTTACCGCCAAGATTGCCAACACCACTGCCACCATAAATCGATGCATCACTGTTGAGGATTTCCTTGTAGAAACCGCGTTCAGGCACACCAACACGATAGTTGTGATGGACAACAGGCGTAAAGTTACAGACAACTAGCACAAACTCACCATCTAGCCCTTTTCGCAAGAACGAGATGACCGAGTTTTGGGTGTCATTGCACTCAATCCACTCAAATCCATCCTGCGTAAAGTCCTGTGTGTAAAGCTCAGGCAGCGATCGCAAAGTCTTATTAAGATCGCCGACATATCTTTGGAGCGTCTTGTGGTTAGGATATTGCAACAAATGCCATTCCAAATCACCCCAAACATTCCATTCCGCCCATTGCCCAAATTCCATGCCCATAAACATGGTTTTCTTGCCAGGGTGAGTGAACATATAGCCATAGAGACAGCGCAAATTCGCAAATTTTTGCCATTCATCCCCAGGCATCTTACCGATCATCGGACTCTTACCATGCACGACTTCATCATGGGAGAGCGCCAGCATGAAGTTTTCGCTGAAGGCATACCAAATACTGAAGGTGAGATAGTTGTTATTATGTCCACGGAAATAGGGATCGAGCTTGAAATAGTCCAACATGTCATGCATCCAACCCATATTCCATTTCAGGTTAAAGCCCAAACCTCCTGAATAGGCTGGCCATGTCACCATCGGCCAGGAAGTGGACTCTTCGGCAATGGATAAGGTTCCTGGGTAATAGCTAAAGAGAATACTATGCAAATGACGGAATAGCTCGATCGCTTCGAGACTTTCACGACCGCCATATTCATTACGCAGCCATGTCCCTGTTGGGCGATTGTAGTCACGATAGATCATCGAGGCAACTGCATCAACACGAATTCCATCAATGTGATATTTGTCAAACCAAAATAGAACATTCGCAATCAGGAAGTTCTTAACTTCGCTACGCTTGTAGTTAAAGATTTTGGTTCCCCATTCCTTATGCTCCCCAATTCTCACATCAGAGGGTTCATAAAGGAAAGTTCCATCAAAAAATGATAATCCATGTCCATCCTTAGGGAAGTGGGCGGGAACCCAATCGACAATAATGCCAATATCATTTTGGTGGCACTGATCGATGAAATACATCAAATCTTGAGGAGTGCCATAGCGCGAAGTCGCGGCATAATAGCCCGTGACCTGATAGCCCCAAGATCCATCAAAGGGATGCTCAGCAACAGGCATCATTTCAATGTGGGTGTAGCCCATTTCCTTGACATAGGGGATCAGGTCTTCGGCAAGTTCGCGATAGGTGAGAAACCTTGCTCCAGGCTTGAGGTCGGCGGCGGATACCGCAGGATAGCCACCTTCAGGAGGATTAATCATTGAGGCGTGCATCCATGATCCCAGATGCATCTCATAGACAGAGATGGGTTTTTTAAGTGGATCTTCAAGAGCGCGAGTTTCTAGCCACTTTTGGTCGTTCCACTTATAGGTGCTGAGATCGGTGACAATCGAAGCGGTTTTGGGACGAATTTCTTGAAAATAGCCATAGGGATCAGACTTTTCGTAGATATGTCCTTCAGGGCTTTTAATTTCGTATTTGTAAACGCTGCCCACGACTAGTTCGGGAATAAATAGATCCCAAATACCTGTATGCCCCTTACGCATTTGATGCTGGCGACCATCCCAGTTATTAAAGTCGCCAATAATCGAGACGTTACGCGCATTAGGAGCCCATACCGCAAAATACACACCACTGACGTTATCAATCGTGGTCAAGTGAGCGCCCATTTTTTCATAAATCTGGTAATGCGTCCCTTCACCAAATAAATAGGCATCAAACTCGGTTAGCAGTGGTGACTTGAAATAGTAGGGATCATGGATCAAGCGATCGCTGTCGCCCGATTTAACCTTGAACTGGTAGCTAAATAAATGGGGCGCGTCACTAATGACACATTCAAAAAAATGCGGATGATGCACTGAATGCATCGGATATTCTTTTTTCTGATCGGGCGTAACCACTGACACTGCATCTGCGTCGGGTAGATATGCTCTCACCACCCAGACCGACTTACCATCTTGCTCAATTTCGTGGGGACCTAAGACGGCGAAGGGATCGTGGTGTTGATTCCACACAATGCGATCGATCTGCTCGGTGGGTAGGGTTGGGATCATATCTATTTTTACTAAACGCACATAATTAAATTACTGCATATTCTTCACCAAATTACGTTGCGTAATCCAAAGTAAAGAATGATGGAGTTTTTTATTGTTTTGTCAGATATGTTAAGTTGTTTTATTGGGGCAAGTATTGGGTTTAATTTAATTTGCGATCGTTACTGCATAATAGAGTTAGAACTAATTTAAAGATAACGCTGCTAGTCAATTGCGTTATCACTATTTAGTAGAGCAAGTAATCGGGTTAGCAATGCATTTTATTGATCGAGTTACGATACATGTAAAGTCTGGAGATGGTGGCGATGGACTCGTCGCATTTCGTCGTGAGAAATATGTGCCAGCGGGTGGTCCTGCGGGTGGCAATGGTGGTAAAGGTGGCTCGGTGATCCTCCAAGCCACAACCGATTTGCAAACCCTCCTAGATTTTCGCTTCGAGAATATTTTTAAAGCTGAAGATGGTGAGCGTGGCGGACCAAGTAACATGACAGGTAAAATGGGCAGCGATCGCTTGATCAAAGTCCCCCTTGGTACGGTGGTAATGAATGAAGAAACAGGTGAAGTGTTAGGCGATCTTACCGATCTCGAACAAACCCTTGTCGTCGCTAGAGGCGGTAAAGGCGGTTTGGGTAACAAATATTTCTTGAGCAACCAAAATCGCGCCCCTGACTATGCCTTACCAGGTTTACCAGGCGAGGAATTAAATCTTTATTTAGAACTGAAATTAATTGCCGAAGTTGGGATTATTGGGATGCCAAATGCAGGCAAGTCCACCCTAATTTCGGTTGTGTCGGCTGCTCGTCCAAAAATTGCCGACTATCCTTTCACCACACTCGTACCGAATTTGGGTGTGGTTTCTAAGCCATCTGGTGATGGGATTGTATTTGCGGATATTCCTGGATTGATCGAAGGTGCATCCGATGGCATTGGTCTAGGACATGACTTTTTGCGCCATGTCGAACGCACTAAGTTATTAATTCATCTCATCGATGTGACTCAAGATGATCCTGTAGCGGCTTATCACACAATTCAAGAAGAGTTATTAGCCTATGGTCACGGTTTAGCCGACAAGCCGCAGATCTTAGCGCTCAATAAAATCGATGCGATGTTGCCTGAAGATGTTGAGGCGATCGCTTCACAGTTTGACATCCCAATTCTCTCTATTTCGGCTGCTTCTAAGAAAGGTTTAGATAATCTCTTGCGATCGGTTTGGAAAACTTTGGAGAAATTTGATCTGTCGCAAAACCTGTAGAAAAATGAGCGCGACTTGGAAAATGGTTGTGCCTCGCTTCTCGCGGCACAACCATTTTCAGGTTTTAAGTATGCATTTTGAATGACGATTAGCTTACGCGGTGAGTTACTCATGTTGAGGTGAGAATAACCCTTCACAAGAGCTTTTCAACCATGCGGTCTCTTCATCTGTGAGCATTGGCGACAGCTTCTCAATCACGATCGCACAGTAATTATTTAGCCATGCAATTTGTTCGGAATTGAGCTTGTCGCGATCAATTAACTTTTTGTCAAAGGGAATATAGGTTAGTGACTCGAATTCATACCAAGGTGTTGGTTTGGTGGCTGGTTTAGTCGTTGGCGCTGGTGTTGGTTCCGATTCCTGTTTAACCTCCTTAACAAAATAGAGATTTTCCAAACGAATACCACCCCATTGCGGTTGATAGTAACCTGGTTCAATGCTATTGATTGTACCAAGATCGAGGGATTGGTTCACACGCTTACTGATGCCATTGGGACCTTCATGGACATTCAGAAATGCACCCACACCATGCCCAGTACCATGCCCATAATCAAGCCCGCTTTGCCAAAGAGATGATCGGGCAATGCCATCAATTTGGCTACCTGTAGTTCCCTTGGGGAATCTTTGCATGGCACAATTAATATGGGATTTGAGAACTGCGGTGTAGCGATCGCGTTGTTCATCAGTCGGCTGACCAATACTTACAGAACGTGTATCATCAGTCGTACCACCATAAAATTGTGACCCTGAATCTAATAGCAATAGTTCACCATTTAAAAGCTTACAACCATGATTAGGATTGCTGTAATGCACAATCGAACCATTCGCACCTGCACCAGCGATCGTTGGGAAACTGAGATCGATAAATCCTGCTTGCTGCTGGTACAACCCTTCGATCTTGTTGGCAACATCGCGCTCACTAATCGAATTTCCTTTATCAATTTGCTCCTCAATCCATTTAAGCGTAAGCGTCTTCGCCCAGCTAGCTTTCAGGTTTGCTTGCTGCATCTGCGCGATTTCTACGGGATTTTTAATCACCTTAAAAGTTTCAACAGGATGTTCGCCGTCAACTATTTTAGCGTTTACGTCCTTGAGTTGCAGATATGTACCGTAGGTAGTTTGCGAAGCTGCTAATAGCACACGCTGAATGGTTTGAGAATCAGAGACAAGCGATCGCAACTTGGGAATGTACTGGTCATATTCAAGAATCTGCACTTCTCCACCGAGAAACTGGCGTACAGTGTCATCAATTCGACTCGTATTCGTAAATAAATAGGCATTAGTCTCAGTAACGATCGCATAGCTAATAAAAACAGGATTACAATCCACGTCACGACCGCGCAAATTATACAACCATGCAATCTGATCCAGTTTGGTGACAGGCAGAATTGTCGCTTTCTTTTTCGCCATTGACTCACGCACACGCTCTAGTTTTTTGGCTAAGCTCTCGCCTGTAATCCGATCTGGCAAGGCTATCACTGATTGATCGCCAAATTTGGGGATGGGTTCATTTTCTGCCCAAGGGCTTTGCGATCGCACGGCATCAACTAGATTTTCGATAATCGGCACGATTTCAATGTCACTGGTACTCAGGCGATCGCGAAAACGGCGATATTGAGCAACGGTAATCGTAAAGGGATCGAGTCCGAGACGGAAGGTTTTCCCCGATTTGTGATCGTGTTTCTGCCCCAGTTCTTCGAGAACTTCTTCTACGGTCTGATGATCTTCTAAGCCCACTTTACAAACTTTTTGGAGGTTCGGATCAATTTGTAGATCGGCTTGCTCGTAATAGCGCGAATCCACAAATACCCATGCTTGATTAGTACTAATTAAAAAATCACCTGCGGAGCCAGTAAATCCACTTATCCATTGACGGCGTTGTCTAGCTTCAGGGAGATATTCATTGAGATGTTCATCTGCCGAAGGCACAAAATATGCATCTATTTCGTGTTTAGCAAGTTGCGATCGCAATGCGACAAACTTTTTTCTAGATTTTTCTAAGGAAGAATATGAAGTCATGAATTTTTTTGTTTTTTATTTCTTGTTTTTTACTTGAAAACCGTTATATAGACTTCTGTGACCTTGCCGTAGTCTCCGCCAACTGCCTCATAACTTGCGATAGTTCTGAAATGTGTCTAGCATTGTTTTCTTGCTGTAGCGCAATGCGATCGAGCGTATGATCTATGCGTTCATATTTGCTGGCAAGGGTCAACATAATCGACTTAACTGTATCAAGGTCATCGGCTACTACTCCTTCAAGAATTGAGCCATTCTCATTAGCCATTTAATCTAATACCTTATGCTTCAACTAGATCTCCTGCAATTTTAACATGCATAAAATTAGCCAATAAGTTATTCTCTTCTTGGATTTTGATTTTTTCCTAACACAACCAAAGGCAACTATTTACGAGATTCTTTGATTTGATCGTCAATGCGACGCAAAACACCGTTAATAAATCGATAGCCATCTTCGCTGCTATAGCGTTTAGCTAGCTCCACCGCCTCATCGATCGCGACTTTACTTGCCACACTCATAAACATCATTTCCGCAGTCGCAATCCGCAAAATATCTTTATCCACCTGAGCAAGGCGATCGATTTGCCAATTAACGAGAGCGCTACTAATCATTTCATCGATCTCGGAACGCTTAGTATTTACGGTCTTGAGAATATCGATCGCATAGTTACGCACTTCGGTACGTTGAGCTAGCACTAAGGTCACAGGAAATTCTAAAGCTGCCCCAATATTATTAATGGCATTTTTGGTTAGCTCGATTGCTTCGCGCACCATTCCCTCCACAGCTTGGATATCTTGACGAATATCGCCAGTGCGGGTTTCGCTAGAGGATACGCGCTCTTGACCACGTTGCAATTCAGCGCTGGCGGTTTGTAATAATTCTTTGGTTTCATCATGCAGCGATCGCACAACAGCCGTGACAATATCATCTAGGGTTTTTGTCTCTAGCTTTTGTGATTGGCTAGGCAATTGGTTAATACTAAAAAGTGCGAGTTCGCGGGCGATGTGGCGGGGTTGCATAGGAGGAGATAAAATTAAGCCAATTGAACATCGTATCATTCTCTTTGCACAATCTTTGCGGCAGTAAAGTGGGGCGCTTCGCGCCCCGCTTTACTGCTACTGAATAATTATTATATTTAGAAAAAAATGACCCAGACATTCACAGCGACATTGCATCACCAAGGACAAACTTTTACCGTGTCCGTTCCCGAAGACCAAGCCATCCTCGATGCAGCGATCGCGCAGGGAATGGATTTACCTTGCTCCTGTTATGCAGGGGTATGTACAACTTGTGCGGCGCAGATTGTTAAGGGAGAGGTAGACCAAAGCCAAGGTATGGGTATTGGCGGTATGGGTGAAGAATTAGATGCTAAGGGCTATATTCTTTTGTGTGTATCACGACCTAAATCTGATGTGGAAATCTATACCAACAAAGAACAGGACGTTTATGCAATTCGATTTGGGCATAGCTCATAACAAAACCAAAAATTGTTGGGCGGGGCAAAGCCCCGCCCAACAATTTTTGGTTTTAGATTAAAATCAGGAGGAAATACTACTTTGCGTCTCGATCGCTATACAACAGGAACATACACCACTGGCGCACCGCTCTGGAAGCAATTACTTTGGTACTTTATCGGCGCACCAGTTTTACGAAGCTATTTAATTCCTTTTTCGGGTTTAAAAGTGAATATTTTGCGTTGGTTTGGCGCAGAAATTGGGCAGGGAGTACGCATTAAAACAGGAGTGCGGGTCAAATTCCCTTGGCGCTTAATTATTAAAGATTTTGTGTGGATCGGTGAAGATGCTTGGCTAGATAATCTGGACTTGATCACGATCGAAAGCCATTGCTGTATTTCTCAAGATGTTTATCTCTGCACAGGCAATCACGACTGGAGCGATCGCGATTTTGAGTTACGGACTGCGCCAATTTATCTCGAATCAGGTAGTTGGATAGCAGCACGAGCTACGGTTGCGGCGGGTGTAAGAGTTGGACAGGGTGCAATTTTAGGATTAGGTAGTGTAGCGACGCGATCGCTAGAACCGATGACAATTTACAGTGGCAATCCTGCGATCGCGATCAAATCTCGTAAAATCAAAGAGTAGGGGCGGGTTTTGCTGATAACCTTACGGTGCATGGTCAAATCATCGACTAAACCCGCCCCTACAAAAGATGATTATTTTGTTAAATTCCTAATCCTTAAATTATTTATTAAATTATTATGACTGTTGCCAATTCTGCCCCCAGCGCCAAAATCGGACTAGCCTCTCGATTAGTAAATAGCATCTTAGCGATCGCCCCCATATTCAACATAGCCAAACAACGCGCTCGCAAAATGATGATCGAACGCGCCGAGTCGATGGGGGTAAACTGGCTCCAAATTGCCGCCGATCTTCAAAAACAAGATCTTGATAGCGAACTTGCTAAAGTCCAAAATCCTGATTTGAAATATCCCGACTATTACATCCAGCCTTTTCATGCTTACGAAGAAGGTAATCTCGGCTGGACACCAGCGACCGAAGTAGAAGTTGCCGCCTTTGCTGTGCATTCACGGATTTGGAATGATGACCAACCTCCCGTCCAAGGCGATGCTCGTCTGCGTCAAAGTTACATTGATATTGTCAAAGAAAAAATTCCCACCCCACCGCAGGATATTCTCGATATTGGTTGCAGTGTTGGTATGAGTACTTTTGTGCTGCATAAGGCTTATCCGCAAGCGAAGATTACAGGTTTGGATTTATCACCACATTTTTTGGCGATCGCTAATTACAACACCCGCACCAAGTATCCAGAACTTTTAGAAAATCAGCAAGTGCAGTGGATTCATTCAACCGCCGAACAGACAGGATTCCCTGATAATTCCTTTGATTTTGTTTCCTGTTTTCTCATCTTCCATGAACTACCTCAAGAAGCAAGTCGGCAAATTTTGCGAGAAATCCGCCGTATTTTGCGCCCCAATGGTTATTTCACCTTTATGGATATGAATCCCGCCTCAGATATCTATCGAAAAATGCCTCCCTATATTTTGACTTTGCTCAAGAGTACAGAACCTTATCTCGATCAATATTTTGCTTTTGATATGGAATCGGAACTAGTTGCCGCAGGATTTGCATCTCCCAGCATCACCGCTAACTCCCCCCGTCATCGTACGATAATTGCCAAAGCTGTCTAAAAGCAAATAATCGTAAGTTATTATGATTGCTTCGATGTAGCAGATATTCTGTTAGTCTTAATAATTAATACCTGTGTAACTAACTACTAAATTCAAGATTAGCAGCATTCTTAATCATGATTAGCACTCTTATTTACGGTCAAAGCTCAACAACCACAAGCCTGCGCGAACGTATCTGTAAGGCTGTGGGAGAATCATACAATCTTGAAAAATGGAATGATTGGCGCTGGCAAGTCCGTCATCGCCTAACGAAATTAGAACATTTTCAGCAAATACTCGACTTAAGCCCAGAAGAAGAACAGGGGCTAGCGATCGCCCATGAGAAGTTTGCTGTAGCCGTCACCCCATACTTTGCTTCAATACTCGATCCTCATGACCCAAATTGTCCGCTACGCCTACAAGTAATCCCCAAAGTACAGGAAACGATGATTAACTCTGGCGATATGATCGACCCCTGCGGTGAGGATCATAAATCTCCTGTACCAGGACTAGTTCACCGTTATCCCGATCGCGTATTGTTATTAGCCCTAGATACCTGTGCCGCCTATTGCCGCTATTGCACGCGCTCGCGATTGGTTAGCCAAGGGGAAATGAATCCTCTCAAAGGTCGCCTAGAGGCTATCATCAACTATCTTGAGGAGCATACGGAGGTGCGTGACGTTTTAATTTCTGGTGGCGATCCTCTGCTGATGGCAAATGAGGTGCTAGATGATTTGTTGGGTCAGTTACGCAAAATTAGTCATATTGAATTTGTTCGCATTGGCTCGCGAGTGCCTTGCTTTTTGCCTCAACGCATCACTCCAGAATTAGTGAAAATATTGCGTAAACATCGAGTTTGGCTGTCTTTACATTTTTGCCACCCGAACGAATTAACGCCAGAAGTTGCTCAAGCCTGCGATTTATTAGCAGATGGTGGTATTCCTTTGGGTTGCCAAACCGTACTCCTGAAAGGTGTCAATGACTCGGCGCAGGTACTCAAAGATCTATTTCACGGACTGCTAAAATTGCGTGTCCGCCCTTATTATCTCTATCAATGCGATCCCGTTCTTGGTACGGCTCATCTCCGCACCACTGTTGAGACTGGACTAGATATAATGGCTCAGTTACGAGGTAAAACCACAGGCTATGCCGTCCCGACTTATGTGATTGATGCCCCAGGTGGTGGCGGCAAAGTACCTATTCAGCCAGAAACTTTAGTTGCCTATAAAAATGGTCAAGTTACCATTAGAAATTGGGAAGATCGCATTTATACCTATCCAGATCCTGTTTAGGGAAGAAATGATGAAACTACTAATTGGCATTTGCTGTGACCTCAAAGTGGATTATCTCAAATTAGGTTTCAGTACAACTGAAGTAATGGAATTTGATGATGAAGAAACAATTATTGGAATAGAAAAGGCGCTCACTGATTTAGGACATCAGGTGGAACGAATTGGGAATGGCAGAGAACTAGCACGCAAATTAGTAAATGGCGATCGCTGGGACTTGGTATTCAATGTGGCTGAAGGAGTAAAGGGGCGATCGCGGGAAGCTCAAGTTCCCGCAGTTTGTGAGTTATTTGACCAGCCTTACACATTTTCTGACCCATTAACCTGTGCCTTAACTCTAGATAAAGCCTTGGCTAAGAGAATAGTCCGCGATCGCGGACTTCCTACGGCTCCTTTTATGGTGATAGATAATATTAACCAAATCGAGAATGTGGATCTGCCCATGCCACTTTTTTGCAAACCGATTTCGGAAGGAAGTTCTAAGGGCATAACTGCGCGATCGATGGTGACAGCAAAATCCGAACTCTTAGAGATTTACCAAACATTATCCAGCCAAATTCAACAACCGATGCTAATCGAGCCGTTTCTCTCTGGTCAAGAGGTAACAGTTGGTATTCTCGGTAATGGGGAAAAGGCGAAAGTAGTTGGTGTAATGGAAATTATTTTCAACGACCGAGCAGAAACTAAAGCCTATACTACCCTCAATAAAAAGGAATATTTGGACAGAATTGATTATCGGTTGCTAAGCCACGCTGAACCATTAAACACACAAGCAGAGAAACTAGCTTTAGATGTCTATCATATTTTCGGCTGTCGTGACGCAGCCCGTGTCGATTTGCGTTGTGATGCATCAGGAATATTACAGTTCTTGGAAATTAATCCTTTACCAGGACTAGATCATATTTATTCAGATTTGCCAATTATGGGGCGTTTATTAGGGATAAAATACATAGAAATTATTAATATTATTGTTAGTGCGGCATGGGAAAGATATCAATAAAAAGGAATAGAAATGAATATTTTTAATTTCGTTATTGTTGTGATCAAATATATTTATCCATATCGATGGATGGGATTATTTCTGATTTTAGGTAGAGTATTTGAGGCGATATTTAATACTGGAGTTGGTGTCAGTTTCGAGTTTATTATTGACCATGCAATTATTCCCCAAGATTATGATTTGCTGATTTTTATTTTTTTGTTACTTGGCAGTGGTGCTATTTTATTGACAATCATTACTTGGTTAATTGATTATTTTGATGCTCGATTTAGTATTCTTGTTCTTAATGATATCCGTCAATCTTTATTTGTTCATCTTCAAAAATTGCCAATGGATTTCTTTGGCAAAAATTCAACAGGAAATGTTCTCAATTGTTTTTTGGCTGATGCTGAAAAGCTTGAAGATAGTATTATTTACGGGATGACAGTCATATTCTCTAATGTTACTAATATTCTATTTTCAGGCATTTATCTTTTTTGTCTTAATTGGCAGTTAGCTCTGCTAAGTATCTTGGGTTTACTCGTCTGTGGCTTTGCTCCAACTATAATCATTCAATTTGCAACTGAGGCAGGATACGCTCTTAGACAAAAGGAAGGAACTATTGCAGGATTACTAGCAGAAAATATTCTTTCCCAGCCTGTAATTAAGATATTTAGTTTAGAAGATAAAATGTCAGATAGTTTCTCCAAACAATTAGAGGAGTTGAAGGAAGTATATATCAAATCTAAATTTTTATCCTACTTAGTACAGAGAATTCCTAGAATTACGTTTATTTTAGTGCAGCTAATAATTTTAGGTATAAGTTCAGCCATGACCTATTGGCATTGGATTTCTGTAGGAATATTAGTTTCTAATCAAGTATTACTGATTGGGCTACATTCAACGATTGATAACTTTAGTTGGGGTTTGCCATATTTAGTGAATGGGGCTGCGGCAATGCAAAGAATTCAAGAGATTTTGCAACAGGTTCCCACAATCCAAGATAGACCAGATGCTTTGGTATTACAGCCTTTTCAACAGTCAATTTGTTTTGAAGATGTTTCATTCAAATATACTGAGGAAGGTAGAGGTATTGAAAATTTATCCTTGACAATTAATCGCGGTGATTTTGTTGTGTTTGTCGGATCTAGTGGTGCGGGTAAAAGTACGATTGTGAATTTACTAACACGATTTTATGAGCCGCAATCAGGCAAAATTTTAGTTGATGGTGTGGATTTAAGCTTGGTGTCATTGCGATCGCTACGTTCTCAAATTGGTTTGGTATCTCAAGAAGTAATTTTGTTTAATGACTCACTGCGTCAAAATATTCGCATGGGCAATTTAGAAGCTACCGATGCACATGTGGAAGCCGCCGCCAAAGCCGCAGAAATTCATGATTTCATCTTAACTTTGCCACAGGGGTATGATACGCCAGTAGGCGATCGGGGAGGACAGTTATCTGGTGGACAGCGCCAAAGGATTGCTTTAGCTAGAGCCTTGGTGAGAGATCCCGCTATCCTAATTCTAGATGAAGCCACCTCTGCCTTAGATACCGTAACGGAATCAGAAATTCTAGCTACTCTTCAAAAATTTGCTAGAGAAAGAACGGTCATTATTATCACCCACCGACTCACACAAGCCTTACAAGCCGATATGATTTTTGTGTTAGAACAGGGACGAATTGTTTCTTGTGGTTGTCATAATGATTTGATAGAGCAGCAAGGGCTATATTTTAATTTGTGGCAGTTAGTGACAAAGTGAATAATGTCGAGCTACCTTTGTACCTTGCCATCGGGAAGAGTCGCACCTTTGAGAATTGCGCCGACAATATTAGCACTGCTTAACTCCGCCCGATTGAGAAGAGCATCGGTTAAATCAGCACTTGCCAGATTAGTCCGTGCCAGATAAGCTTCAATCAAATTTACCCGCACCATAATTGCACCTCTAAGATCAGCACGACTGAGATCCGCACGAGATAACTTCACATCGGTTAAATCAGTTCCCTGCATCTGGACTCGGCTTGCTTTCACATCTGGCATTACCGCACTGCGTAACGACACACCATTAAAATCAGCATCCAGCAAAATCGCTCGTTCTAGCTTGGCATTATTTAAAATCGCTCCCGTGAGAACCGCCGAAGTCAAATTTGCTTCGGTCAGGAAAATCCCCTGCATATTTGCCCCATTCAGTTTTGCTTCACTGAGATTCGCCCCATTGAGAGTTGCTTCACTGAGATTCGCGCCACGCAAATCAGCTTTATGGAGATTTGCTCCAGATAAATTTGCGCCACGCAGATCGACCTCAGTGAGATTTGCGCCCACTAAACTAGCGCTGCTACGTTTCTTTTTATTTGGATCAATTTCATGTTGATCGCCAACCGCCCGTTCTTGTCTGAGATTCGCGCCCCGCATACAAGCACCAATAAGAGTCGCACCATTTAAATTAGCGGTTCGCATATCAGCATCGATTAAGTTGGCATCCATCAGGTTTGCAAGGCTGAGATTCGTGCCAAAGAGTGTCGCACCTTGAAGACTTGCTCCATGCAAATCAGCGTTGGATAGATTGACGTTACTTAGGCTGGCTTGATTGAGATTTGCGCCACAGAGATTTGCCCCAGTCATGATCGCGCCGCGCATATTCGCACGGGTTAAGCAAGCAAAGGTCAAGATCGTGCTATGCAAATAAGCTTTAGACAAGTTGACATCTAACCAATCAGTACGGCTAAGATTTGCACCACTAAGTTTAATGCCACTTATATTCAGTCCACTAAAGTCGCGATCGCCATTAGCATAACGGCGCAAAATATCTAAATGAGTAATTGCTGATTGCATGATGGACAGCCTTAAATTACAGCCAACTGAACTATATAGCTTTTTAAAGTACCTTGCACTCACAGCCAGTCGAAAATCGATTGCTACTCCCGTCCTTCTAAAGAAATAGGAGTGCGGGGCGAAGTCCCGCACTCCTATTTCTTTAGCCAATCAATACCAGACTAAAATAGTCTGGTATATTTGACGACTATAAATGCTTGTGTTAAGGTTTGTCTCAGTAGAAAAAATAAAAACAAAAACCTTTATTGATCAAAAGGGATACTAAGAACATGACAGCAACGATTGTTTCTCCTTACATCAGCGATCGCCTTGAAACATTTAGCAATCTCCAATGCAAAGAGTGCGGCACAAAATACGAAGCTAAGGCGATGCACGTTTGCGAATTGTGCTTTGGTCCCTTAGAAGTTGCCTATAACTACGATGTGATCGCATCTAGAGTCAGCCGCGAAACCATCCAAGCGGGGCCCCTGTCAATCTGGCGTTATCGTGAATTCTTGCCAGTCAAGACTGAAAATTATATTGATGTATCCACGGGCATGACTCCCTTACTCAAGGCTAACCGTCTTGCCAAGCGTCTCGGTATCAAAAACCTCTACATTAAAAATGATGCCGTAAATATGCCTACCTTGAGCTTCAAGGATCGCGTAGTTTCCGTTGCCCTCAGCCGTGCGCGTGAACTAGGTTTTACCACTGTTGCTTGTGCTAGTACTGGCAACCTTGCCAACTCCACCGCCGCGATCGCGGCTCACGCAGGATTGGAGTGTTGTGTCTTCATCCCCTCCGACCTCGAAGCAGGTAAAGTCCTTGGTACAACCATCTACAATCCCAAAGTTTTCTCCGTGCATGGTAACTACGACCAAGTAAACCGCCTTTGCTCCGAAGTTGCCAATACCCACGGTTGGGGCTTTGTGAATATCAATCTCCGTCCATACTATTCCGAAGGTTCCAAGACTCTCGCCTATGAAGTCATCGAACAACTCGGCTGGAAACTTCCCGATCATATTGTCGCTCCTTTGGCTTCTGGTTCACTATTCACCAAGATTTATAAAGGCTTCAATGAATTTGTGAAGGTTGGCTTAGTAGATGATAAATCAGTGCGATTCAGTGGCGCACAAGCCGAAGGTTGCTCACCGATCGCTGCTGCTTACAAAGAAGGTCGTGATTTCATCACCCCTGTTAAGCCTAAAACGATCGCTAAGAGTTTGGCGATCGGCAATCCTGCTGATGGTATCTATGCGATCGATATCGCGCACAAGACTAACGGCAACATCGAATCGGTTAATGATGATGAAATCATCGAAGCGATGAAGTTACTTGCCGAAACTGAAGGAATCTTCACGGAAACTGCTGGAGGAACCACGATCGCTGTCCTCAAGAAACTAGTGGAAGCTGGCAAGATCGATCCCGATGAAGTAACTGTCGTTTACATCACAGGCAATGGTTTAAAGACCCAAGAAGCAATTCAAGGTTATGTGGGCGAACCATTTCTGATTGAACCTAAGCTTGATAGCTTTGAACGAGCGCTAGAGCGTTCTCATACTCTAGACAAGTTAGAGTGGCAGACTGTTGCTGTTTAACTAAAAAGGAGTCGCTTTGCGACTCCTTTTTTATTTTTAATTTATTTTTGAGAATCCAATTTCTTGATATATGTACCTAGCTGATTAAAAGTGCCAGCATAGGTAATCGTGCGCGTACTGTAACCCTTAAGAGCAACTGAATATTGCTTAAGTGGTAGTAAAACCGCCGCGTAGGGTGTAAGTCCATAGGTAGCCGATCCGATCGCCACATCTAGTTGCAGTTCTTTTGTTGATGACTCTAATCGAAAAGCAGAATTGACCGTATCACCGAGAGCCGTATAATCGGGATGCTCACTAGTACCCATCTGCCCTACCATCGCATGTCCCGTATTTACCCCCGCACCAACTCGTAATTGGAAGGGAAATTTAAACTGTTGGTTCAGTTCATTACTCATTTCATATAGTTCATAAAGGGCGCGATAGACCTTAAGCATGTCCTGTGTCGATACCGTATCCGAGCTATTTTCGGTTTCATGAATCCAGACCGTCATGATCGCATCGCCAATATATTTATCCACCCAGCTACCATAGCGATCGATTATTTCCCCAGCCCGACGAAACCAAGTACCGATCGCCTCTGAGAGAATATGTTCATCCATTTGTTGAGTTAATTTTGTAAAGTCCCGAATATCGATCACCAAGACCGTAATCAGTCGTCTCCGATGCAGCATCGCTGTTGCCACGGCATCAGTCTCTTCAATTTCAGAGGGATCAACATTTGGGGCGGTCGTGGTTTCAGGACAATAAAACTCTAACTTGGTTTCCCCAAGGATAATGCGATCGCCATTTTTTAAATTCACAGGGATAGTCACCCGTTTTCCATTGACAAAGGAGCCATTTCGACTCCCCAAATCAATCAGAAAATAATTGCTTTCACCAACAATTTGGAACATAGCGTGATTGCGCGATGCACATTTATCAGATAAGGGAATGTCATTCTCCGAGCCTCTTCCTAAATTCCAAGAGTGCGCGTTTACAAGAGGAATCTGTGTCGCACCTTGAGATCCGTGAAGTACGACATGTGGTTTATCATCCCAATTTATGACAGGCTGACTCACAAGGTTATTATCCCCTAATCATGAAATTTATAAGTGAGTTTGTGATTGACTTTACAATCGGTTGGTATTGCTAGAAGTTTTTCCTCTTGCTCAATATAACGTTTTTTGATTTTTGGCAATATAGCCAAAAGCCATAACCTTTTCGTTGGCAGCAGGCTTAAAAAATATTGTGATTATCTCAAAGTACAGCAGTTGCGGTTATCCATACCCAAAGCGAGAATAATAATCCTAAATAAGAATGTTACGATCGCTACAAGCAAATGCAAAGGAATATATACCCATAAACATCAGCCCATAAACACCAGCCAACAAGCGACAATTAATATAGGGACGAAAACTCATGAGATTTTACACATTTGACAATAATTTACCTAATGGTTCGGGGAATGGCTGGTCGGGGCTGCGTTTTTGGCTCACGGCTTTATTGATATTCTGGATATTGAGTAGCATTGGTTTAGGTTGGCTAGTCAACTCTTTCTTTATACTGATTGGGCTAGTTACCTTTGTCCCTGTGATTGCTTTTTTCGGCTTGCAATGGTGGGTAAAACGCAGTATTGTCTCGGCGGACTGTCCCGTATGCGCTTCGACATTTACGGCTACGCGATCGAGTCAGTTTCAATGTCCTAGCTGTGGCGAACCATTACAAGAACAGCAAAATAAATTTGTACGGCTAACTCCACCAGGCACAATCGATGTTGATGTTCAAGTTATTGATTAAAAAAATAGCCCTGTAATAAATTACGGGCTGAAAGCTTAAACCCGTTGAAACGGGTTGATTAGCCAGATATCTTAATTAGTCTTATCAGTCAGTTTTAACTGACTTTAGCTTTAAGCCAATAACTTTAGTTCTTGGTTTGTTTGCGTAAGTCCTATAGGTATAAAATACTGGTAGCTTCACCTCATTATTTATACTTAGCGTTTAGCATAGGATGTCACCATGCCATTGATTGCAACCGATAAAATTGTCAAAGACCTAGAAAAAGCAGGTGCTTTAGCAATGCGCGTTCCCCCTGAAGGTGGGTATGAAGGTCGCTACCAACTGCGACTTAAGAATGCGGGTTATGAGATTCTTTTCATTACAGCGCGTGGTTTGGGTGATGTAAATAGCTATCTCACTGGTGTGCATGGTGTCCGTCCCTCTCACCTTGGCAAAACTGAGATTCGCACATATTTCATCCCCCCCGCCATCCAGTTTCGTCTCAATGCTTTGCCTCCTAACTCTAGGGGATTAGTCGTATGGCTAATCGAAGGTAAATATTTATCCCAAGAAGAATTAGATACTCTCAGTCAAATTCCCGATCGCGATCCCCGCGTCAAAATTGTGATCGAAGTCGGCAGCGATCGCGCTGTCACATGGCAACCACTCAAGCAAACTGTTGCGGCTTAATGCTTGCTGCTTAATAAAAATGGCGCTTTGCGCCATTTTTATTCTCAAAATACATTAGGAGCCAACCATGATCGCTGTAAAACTCCCAAAACTACAAGTTCGAGCTGGTCAGAAATTGCTAATTAAAGATGTTAGTTGGCAAGAATTTGAAGAGATTTTAGACGAATTAGGCGAGCATCGCGCTTCACGGATTGCATATCATCAAGGGGATTTAGAGATTAGGATGCCACTTCCAGAACATGAGCGGAGCAAAATCATCATTGCTGATTTAGTCAAAATCCTCCTCAATGAACTAGATATTGCCTATGAGCCTTATGGATCAACGACGTTTAAAAACCGCACTATGGCTCAGGGTATCGAGCCTGATGATTGTTTTTATATTCAAAACGCCCATCTCATGATTGGCAAAACCAAAATTGACCTAGAAATCGACCCACCTCCCGATCTAGCGATCGAGGTAGATCTCACTTCAAAAACTCAGCTTTCGGTATATCAAGGACTTCAAGTACCCGAACTATGGCGATGGGAGAATAATCAACTCAGAATTGATGTCTGGCAAAACGGCGAATATGTGCGATCACCCATTAGTCCAACTTTCCCAGATATTCCAATTCTTGAAATTATTCCAAAATATTTAGGGTTAGCTAATACCAAAGGAACCAGCTTTGCCATGAAAGCATTTCTCGCAAACATTAAACAAAAAAGTTAAAAGTGAAAAAGGAGTTTTGATAAACAAATAAGGCGATCGCTAACTGACGAGTGTTCGTAAATCTTCAAGTGGCTTTTTCGATAGTACCTGCACAATACGCAAACCATTCCCTATGACACTTTGATCGAAAAAGTTGATAAACTAACTGCCAAACTGGCGATCGCTATCAAATCACCCGCATTCAACCAATCGACTTTTTCCCACAAACCTCTCACGTTGAGGCGATCGCTTTTCTTAAAAAGTCGTAAGCATGAGATATGACAGGCTATATAATGGCATCTAAGTAAGGATGAATTTATCAACTTGAGGCGAAACAAAAGGGATAAAGAATGTTAACTAAATTGAACTTAAGAGGTATTGGTTCTGTAAGAAATCTTGAAATTGAATTTGGAGATCGCCTCAACATTCTTACAGGTGACAATGGATTAGGCAAGAGTTTTCTGCTTGATGTGATCTGGTTTGCCTTGACAGATAACTGGATTGGCTTGCCAGCACTACCAAATTTTGACCAAGATACTTCTCCATATATTCGCTTTCAAGCCAGTAATGGAGAAGAAGGTGAGAGTGTCTTTCTATTTGATAAACAAAGATGGCAAGACTTTCAGCGTTCACAAGAAGATGAAATTGTTATCTATAGCCGTATTGATGGAGGATTTTCGATTTTCGATCCATTAAGAAAATACACTCCTGATGAAGTTTACAACTTTACAACACATCAAGTTCTGAACGGATTAATATTTAATAATGGCTCCATACCTTGTATGGGGCTGATTCATGATCTTGACTATTGGCAGCTAAAGCAAACAGAAACACCTTATCAAATTCTCCAAAGTGTAATTCAAGATCTGTCTCATCCTGATGAGCTAATGCAAGTTGGTTCATCTGTAAGGCTTTCAGTAGATGATAGCCGTCAGATTCCTACCCTTACCTTACCCTATGGCAATGTTCCTGTAACTCATGTTTCTTCAGGTATTCAAAGGATTTTAAGTTTGGCATATATGCTTGTATGGACATGGGACGAACATATTCAAATCACAAAACTTAAAAGAACTGAGCCACTCAAAAAAATTGTTTTTCTAATTGATGAGTTAGAAGCACATTTACATCCCAAATGGCAAAGAACTATTCTTCCTGCCATTCTTCAAGTTTGTAAATTATTAAATCCAGAAATTGAAGTGCAAGTTGTTACAACGACACATTCGCCGATGGTGTTAGCCTCTGCTGAACCGTATTTTGATGAGGAGCTAGACAAATTATTTCTTTTTGAGTTACTTGGAAGCGAGGTAACTCTCAATGAAATTCCTTGGGTAACGCAAGGTGATGTGGTGGGATGGTTGACCTCAGAAATTTTTGACCTCAAACAAGCGCGATCGCGTGAAGCAGAGGTAGCAATTGGTGCAGCTCAAGCTTGGGCTGTTAAAGATTTATCCTATAAATTCCCTGACAATTTAAGGACATTCGCGCAAATTCAAGCAAAACTCGAACAAGTCATTCCTGGTCACGATCCTTTCTGGATTGGTTGGACTGTCAAAAATGAGGCAAGACAGCAATGATTCATTTTGATCGTGTGCCAGAGCCTCCAGATTTTGAGCGAGAAGTTAGACAAAAAGGCGAAGATTGGCTGGCAAAACATCCTGACAATAAAAGACTAACAAATTTATGGTCGCCCTTTAAAAAGTATCTTGCTGATGGATTTCTAAATCTTTGCGGATATTCAGCAATGTTTGAGCCAATTGGCACAGTAGATCATTACATCAGTTGCGATAGTGATCGAACAAAAGCATACGACTGGAATAATTATCGTTTTGCTTCAGGCTGGCTTAATAGTTCTAAACAGAACTTAGATGATCGAGTATTTGATCCCTTTGAAGTACAAAATGGTTGGTTTGAAGTAGAATTACGCACATTTAGATTAGTCCCACAGCTTGACAAGATCCCTAATAATGAATGGGAAAAAGCTAAGCTAACTCTTGAAAAACTACACCTCGATAATGATGAAAGAGTTGTACGACAGCGTAGAGAATGGTATCGAATGTATGATTCTGGTGAGTTAAGTCTTGATGGACTAGAGAAAAAAGCTCCGCTTGTTGCCCGTGCGATCAGAAAAAGGGCGATCGCAACAAATTAGATTCCAAAAATCGTAAACTTGAATACTTATAAGGAGGTAATTATGAAGAGAATCGAAGTTGAGACAAGAACAATTCTGTTGACCTTGACTGGCTCTAGACTGTATCGAGTTCATAACGAAGATAGTGATTATGATTACAAGGGAATTTGTATTCCCACACTTCCTTATTTCATTGGCACACAAAACTTTGAGCAACTAGATAGTTTTGTTGAGCCAACCTGCTTATATCCAGCTTTAACCGATACTGACAGCAATATCTATAACATCAAAAAATTCTGTCATTTGGCAACACTAAACAACCCCAACATCCTTGAATTGCTATGGATAGACCGCAGCGAATATCTGGTTCTGACTAGTTTTGGTGAATCTTTGATTGAAATACGGGACGCTTTTTTGAGTCAGAAAGTCTTTTACAGTTATTCTGGCTACGCTCAAGCCCAAATTAAAAAGGTACAAACCCATAGAAAATGGCTATTGCGATATAAAGAAGATCCCAATTTTTTCTCATCTCCTCCCAATCCTCAAGACTATGGACTAGAAGAGAATCCGCTTCGCAAAGAGCAGTTAAATGCTTTTCTGGAATTTCTTTACATCCTCATTAAAGATGCTAGTCAATACAGTGAAGTTGCGACCGAGTTGTTAACTCATGTGGACTACAAGGGACTGCTGAAACAATATCCGTTAGCTGAAGAGTTGTTACCAGCAATGCAGTACTACACCAGATCAACCAACGATTTTGTGACCTTACTGCACAATACGCAAACCTATCGCCAAGCATTGCAAGAGTATGAAGCCTTTCAGTCATGGCGTAAAAATCGCAATTCCAAACGGGCGGCGATCGAAGAAAAGGTGGGCTATGACAGCAAGCATTCTGGACATTGCTATCGTTTACTCAAGTCGGGAATCGAAATCTTGAATGGTGAAGGCGTTATTCCTAATCGCGAAATTACGGGTGATGCTCAATTTATTCGCCAAATTCGCAATGGTGAAATACCATACGATACTTTGATCGCAGAGGTTGACGGGCTAACTGCTAAGCTGGCGATCGCAATGGAAAACACTAAACTACCCAAATATCCAGATCAAAAGGCGATCGAAGAAAAGCAGATGGAGATTATTAAGGCATATCTTGAGTTTAAATAATTTAATAGGGATCAACATTAAATTATGATAGAAAAATAATTGATCAAAACGTGTTAAACCATGACCCTACAGTACGCCTATATACGCGGAACATTTGTCCCCCTCGAAGATGCCACAATAAACATCCGCACCCACGCATTTCTATATGGTACGGCTGTGTTTGAAGGGGTGAAAGCGTATTGGCTACCTGAAGAAAACTGTATGGCAGCATTTCGTCTTCACGAACATTACCAACGCCTGCTCCAAAGTTGTCGCATTATCGGATTGCAGCACCCACTTGATGTTGGCACGATGGTAGATATAACCATTGAGTTATTAAAGCGCAATCAATGTAACACAGCTACTTATCTCCGTCCGATTATTTACAAATCTGATCTACGGATTGGACCAATTCTCAAAGTTCCCCATACTCACGATGATTTCTGTTTGTTCAGCTTGCCGATGGATGGCTATCTTGATACTAGCAATGGTATCAAGGTTGGCGTGTCTTCGTGGCGGCGTTTAGATGACAATGCTATTCCTGCTAGGGCGAAAGTCAATGGTGCTTATGTGAATACAGCCCTTGCTAAGACCGATGGCTATGCTTCTGGTTTTGATGATGTGATTGTTTTGACTAATGAAGGTCATGTTGCCGAAGGAAGTGCAATGAATCTGTTTTTAGTAAGAGATGGAAAGCTCGTTACTAGTTCCGTTACGGATAATATTCTGGAAGGGATCACTCGCAACTCGATCATGGAATTAGCGGCTAAGGAACTAGGTATCGAAACCGTATCGCGCACAATCGATCGCACTGAGCTATATATTGCCGATGAAGCCTTTTTTGTCGGTACGGCTGCTGAAGTTACGCCAATTATCAGTGTTGACCATCGTCCTGTTGGCGATGGTGTTGTCGGTGAGATCACAGCAAAACTTCGCGATTTGTATAGCAAAGCTATTCATGGACTATTACCCGCTTATCAGCCTTGGCTAACCAAGGTATAAATAAAAAAGGTGGCGCGAAGCGCCGCCTTTCTTATTCGATAACTTGAAAGACAAAACTAACTTTGTCGCCTTTTCCTAACGAAATGCGATCGCCTGCTCGGAGCTTATGACGATTACCCGCAGGAAGAGGCAAGTTGTTGATATAAGTACCATTCGAGCTACCAGTATCTTCAAAATAGAAGGAACCACCCTCAGCCCGAATATCTGCGTGAATCCGCGACACAATGTCTGAATCGGGAAAGCCTGACACGTCAATATCAGGAGGAATTACCATATTTGGTTTACCAATATGGACTACTGGTAAATGGGCGGGAATTTCAATATTGAGATTGGTTTGAATATGGAGTAAAGATGCGGCAAACTGTTGTAATTGCGTGCTTGCGTTGGCAGGTTTATTGACAGGACTATTGGAAGTTACATTATCAGGTTCGGATTGCGGACTCGGATTAGAAATAGGTTCGGGGTATGGCGCAACCTCTTGTAGTTCTTGAATTTCTGGTAGATTATTCTCAGCGACATTATGAACGTTCGCAACTTCTGAACTTAAATTTTCCAAAGAACTTGTTCCCATAGTATTGTCTTCAGTTATTTCGTTAGGTAAAGAATTGGACATAGAATTAGCGATCGGTAATACGGGTGGAAGGCTCATTGACTCACTGAGATTAAAACCACAATGTCCGCAAAATTTTGCCTCCGATAACATCGTTGAATGGCAACTGGGGCATTGGATATTTTTGACAATCGGTAATGGTGTGAAGCAAGCTTCACAGTTTACAGCCCCGTCAGGGTTAGAATGAGCGCAACTAGGACAAGTAATCATAAAGTAACTTAGGTGGGAAACTTAGATGCAAAATTTAAAGATCGCAAGAACTTAAGGGATTGGAGGCACTTGTAATACGGTCTTGGATGCAATACGAGTTTTCTTGCGTTCAGCCTCGCTCAGAGCCGTTCCAGTCTGTAGACGAGTTGCATTTTCTTGGAGGACTGTTGAAGCATTACGATCGCCCATTTGCAAAGCTGTTTTTGCAGCAGATTGTAGCATTGTCGCTGCCCCAGCGCGATCGCCTTCTTGTAGCTTTTGTTCTGCAAGCTGCGTTTGCCGATATTTACCTAAAGCTAAGAGATAATTCTGCACCTGTGGATCGACCTGTGGCTGATAGTCTTGGACTAAATCTGCGGCGATCGCTATTGGTGCTGAAAGTGAATTAATTTGCGCCAAGGTGGGGACATCAAAACGCACTTGGGCTGACAAAAGTGGAATTTCCGTAGTAGCGGGATGCGCTTCAAGGTAACTAGTGGGACTGATATAAATATTAAATAGCACCACTCGTTCGACATCGGTCATCAGATCTCCCAATCTGACAATAATTGCATTGCCCTCGGTTTGATAAGGCAATTCGATTGTGTCTGGAGCAACTTGGGCGATCGGCTTTAATTCAGCAAGGCGGACATGGGGTTGAAGCTGCAAAATCAAATGGGCGTTAGTTAGCCCGATCGCTTGCACTCGTTTTAATAATCGCTGAAATTCTGCACCCGCCGCCGCAGGATCGGGAATATACGCCATTGTCCCGCCGCCTGCGTCGGCAATCTTTTCTAGCACATCCTGATTCCAGCTATCGCCAAAACCGAGGCTATGCAAAGTCATATTGTACTCAGTCGCTAAGCGCGAAAACTGGAAGCAGCGATCGTTATCACCATGCTCATTTTCGCCATCAGTCAACACAAATATTTGGCTAACTCTGCCATCTTTGCCCTTACTGGTTTCCTGCAAGCCCAACTTGATGCCATCATCGATACAAGTACCGCCCGAAGCCTTCAGTGATTGAATTTTTTCTTTGATTGATTCTAGGCGATCAACCGCCTGATTCTCGACCACCACATGAGCCTTATGATCAAAGCCAACCACACTAATCCGATCCTGTGGATACATCCGATCAACCAGATCACGCGCCGCCCGCTTGACCGTATCTAAGGGCTGTCCGCCCATAGAGCCACTGTGATCTAATACTAAGCAAAGATTCAAAGGTGCATTATTGCCATCAACAGATGCACTAGCCGAAACCGCGATCGCTAATTGCCGTTGACTACTGCCTTGACTACTATCAAGATGGCGATCGCTTAACTTACAGGTCAAATTCACGCTCATTTAAGCTTCTATCCCTAATATTTCAAAAGATTTTTCGAGAATTTCATCGGGATCAAAGGGCTTTGTCATGTATATATCTGCTCCGACATCCTTACCGCGATCGCGATCGAATTCCTGCCCCTTGGCTGTCAGCATAATGATATATACATCACTCAACGTTGGATCAGCTTTGATGTGCTGACAAACCTCGTACCCATTCATCTTGGGCATCATCACGTCTAAAAATACTAAATTCGGTTTTTCGCTGCGAATAGTCTCAAGCGCTTCTAATCCGTTAGTTGCTGATAATATTTCTACGTCATGATCCTCTAACTCTTCTAGAGTCTGCTCCAACAGCAAGCGAATATGCGGTTCGTCATCAACAATTAATAGCTTCTTTGTCATTGTAAAGCCCTTGAGTTTGCTTACCCTTAATGTATCACTTACAGCGCTTTGCGTTCAAAAAAATAACCTGTTCCCTTTGGTGAAGCGATCAGTATTTATAAATTAGCGATCAGTATTTATAAATTAAAGAGAGGCGCTTTGCACCTCTCTTTAATTTTTTTACACAAACTCGGCTTCAAGTATCTCAGGTTGTTGTTGCGGACGGGGATCGAACTCGAATAGAGAATAGACAACATCACGACGGATTTGCGTCATCATGTCTAAAAAGATTTCGTAACCTTCACTCTTATATTCAATCAGAGGATCTTTTTGTCCATAACCGCGTAAACCTACCGACTCACGCAAAGCTTCCATTGCTTGCAAATGATCGCGCCAGAGGGCATCAATACGCTGCAATATAAAAAAGCGCTCAGCTTGACGCATCAAACCAGGTTGAAGATTTTCCACCTGAGCTTCTTTGATTTCATAGGCGCGGCGAACTTCTTCACGGAGAAAGGCTTGAATTTCGGGCAGGAACATATCGTCTAGTTGATCGGCTTGGAGATCCTGTAAGAGATTCACAAATTCCTTCACTTTCTCCACCATTTTCGGTAGATTCCATTCTTCAGGTGGTAATTCGGGATTGATATAGGCATTGACAATATCATCCATCGTCCGCTCAGCATACTCAATTACGCGATCGCGTAAATCCTCACCCTCCAGTACTCGACGGCGCTCAGCATAGATAGCGCGGCGCTGATTGTTCATCACTTCATCATATTCAAACACCTGCTTACGGATGTCGTAATAGTAGGTTTCGACTTTTTTCTGAGCGTTCTCTAAGGCACTGGTGAGCATTCCCGAACTAATCGGCATATCCTCTTCCACGCGGAAGGCATTCATCAACCCTGCCACGCGATCGCCCGCAAAAATCCGCATCAAGTTATCTTCCAGACTCAAAAAGAATCTCGTAGAACCAGGGTCTCCCTGACGACCACAACGACCGCGTAACTGGTTGTCCACACGGCGAGATTCATGACGCTCTGTACCGATGACATGCAATCCATTCAGCTTGGTAACTTCGGCATGTTCAGCATCGGTGACAGATTCGTATTCACGCTTAATTAAGACGAACGCATTGCGTAATTTTTGAATGACTTCATCATCCGTGGGCGCTTTTTCGGAAGCAACCGCTAACATTTCTTCTGCTTCCAGTTCATTTTGACTCATGCGACCGAGTTTTGCCACCGCAAAATCAACGGCTTCCTTCAACAGTACTTGAGCATCTTTAGAAAGTTCGCAAGGATAGAGACTGTCAGAGACTTTCCAGTTTTTTTGTTTTTTCTCCTCTGAAGTTGTCCCGAAACCCTGTCCCTTTTGAGGGCGATCGCTAAACATCTTCTGACCTTCATTGGTGAAGTCATCGTCATCTTCAGGACGGACGATCTGTGGCATGAAGTTTTCTCGCACTTTTAGCCGCGCCATATAGTCGGCATTACCGCCGAGGATAATGTCAGTACCACGACCCGCCATATTTGTAGCGATCGTAATCGAACCTTTACGACCTGCTTGCGCGACGATTTCGGCTTCACGCTCTACATTCTCAGGTTTCGCATTCAGCAGATTATGAGGAATATCTTTCTCAATCAATAACTGAGCGAGTACTTCCGATTTCTCGACACTAGTGGTTCCGATCAAAACAGGGCGACCTGCTTCATGCATTTCCCGACATTCTTCGGCAACGGCTCGCCATTTAGCAGCTTCAGTTTTGTAAACGACATCTGACCAGTCACTACGTCCACTCTTCTGATTGGTGGGCATAGTCGTAACTTCGAGATTATAAATTTTACCAAGTTCTGCTTCTTCGGTTTTCGCCGTACCAGTCATTCCACCTAGTTTGGGATAGAGCAGGAAGAAGTTTTGATAGGTGATGGTTGCTAAAGTTTGCGTTTCATTTTCGATCTGCACCCCTTCTTTGGCTTCGATCGCCTGATGCAAACCATCACTCCAACGGCGACCAGGCATGACCCGCCCTGTAAATTCATCAACGATGGTTACTTCCCCCTCACGCACGATGTAATTCACATCACGCAGGAACAATTCTTTCGCTTTGAGAGCATTAAACACATAATGCGCCCAAGGATCGGCTTGATCGAACAAATCTGTGACCTTGAGTAGCTGTTCGGCAAGCTCAAAACCTTCATCGGTCATAACCACATTGCGCTGCTTTTCATCAACCTCGTAATGGGTTTCAGGTAGCATCTGGGCGGCAATATCTACTGCGCCGATATATTTTTCGGTGGGGCGCTCGACCATACCCGAAATAATCAGTGGAGTCCTTGCTTCGTCAATCAGAATTGAGTCAACTTCGTCAATTACACAAAAGTTAAAGGGACGCTGCACCACTTCTTCAATGCTAGTCGCCATATTGTCACGTAGATAGTCAAAACCGAGTTCGCTGTTGGTGGCGTAGGTGATATCACAAGCATAGTTTTTGCGGCGATCGACTGGCTCCATCGAGTTTTGGATCAAACCTACAGACATTCCCAAAAAGCGATGTACTTGCCCCATCCATTCTGCGTCACGTCGCGCTAGGTAATCATTCACGGTTACCACATGCACGCCTTTACCTGAGAGGGCATTGAGATAACTAGGCAATGTTGCAACAAGGGTTTTACCCTCACCTGTTTTCATTTCGGCAATTTCACCGCGATGTAAGACCATACCGCCGAGCATCTGTACATCATAATGACGCAAGCCTAATACACGGGTGGCGGCTTCGCGGACTACGGCAAAGGCTTCGGGCAGTAGGTCATCAAGGGGTTCGCCTTTTTCTAATCTTTGTCTAAACTCTCCTGTTTTTCCTTGCAATTCGCGATCGCTTAGCGCCGCTAACTCTGGGGCGAGGGAGTTGATGAGAGCCACGTCGGGACGGAGTTTGTCGAGCTTGCGCTTGTTAGGATCGCCAATCAGGTTTTTTAGGTTAAACATAGCTACCGAATGCAGTTAAAACAGGGATTTGAAATCAGAAATGTGAAACAGGAGATGTACCAAACGTGATATTCAATACGATTTTGGAATACCAGTATATATTACCCGACTGTTGAGACTACAAGCTTCGGTTAACCGAAGCAATGATTAAACCTCAAGTGGAAAATTGCCGCTATGCGGGTAAATTACCTTGATTAATAATAGAAAAATGCTAAAATTTCCCGATGTATGACAACACCTGCAAATTTTTAGCGGAAAACTTCTCCACCGACTTTGCCAGTTGGCTCTTGGGGAAAGCGATCCCATTAACTAAAATCGAACCATCAGAGCTATCTTTAGAGCCAATCCGTGCCGATTCTGTCATATTTTTAGAATCATCGAAAATAGTTCTGCACATAGAGTTTCAGACCGCAACCGATGAAACAATGGCATATCGGATGGCTAACTATTGGTTGAGACTTTACGCCAAATATCCCAACAAAGAAATTTATCAGGTTGTAATCTATCTAAAGCAGACAAACTCACCCCTTGCCCACCAAACCAGCTTTAGATCCAAACAACTAAACCATGAATTTAATGTTATTCGCCTGTGGGAACAACCAACCAAAATCTTTCAGCAATATCTAGGACTATTGCCACTTGCAGTGTTATCCAAAACGAATAATCCTGAGGCAACATTAAGGGATGTTGCAAAACAAATTGAAAATATTACCGATAAGCGACTACAAAGTAGTGTGGCAGCGTCCACCGCTATAATATCGGGTATAGCCTTAGACAAATCGATCATCCAAAGACTACTAAGGAGCGAAATAATGAAGGAATCAGTAATTTATCAAGATATTTTGCTTGAAGGTAAAGCTGAAGGTAGAGCTATAGGTATAGCTGAAGGCAAGGCTGTAGGTATAGCTGAAGGCAAGGCTGTAGGTGTAGCTGAAGGTAAGGCTGAAGGTAAGGCTGAAACTACTCGTCAATTAGTCCTAAACATGTTGAATTCTGGGATTGCCTTAGATTTAGTCGCTCAGATTACAGGACTTACTCTCAAGCAAGTCCAAAAATTAGAAAAAACTGCTGGAAAGCAGCCCAAAAATGTCAGTTCATCGCCAAAACAGACGAAAGCTGTGAATTCATCAAAAAATAAGCGATCGCCAAAGCCCTAATTTTTATGCACAGATACTAATTAGAGATCTTGATTTTTAATTAGTATGACTTTTTGTTCAGCCTTTTCCAGATAGTCTCGGCAATATTGCGATCGCTGCATTCCTTCTTCATATAGCGCGATCATTTCGTCCAGAGCAGCTTCACCATCATCAAGAATTTCCACAATTTCTTCGAGGCGCTGCAATTGTTCTTCAAAGGATAAATTTTGGAGATTTTCTTGGAGATTTTTTAGATCAGCTAGATCAGTCATATTTTTTTTGGGTAACTTTCTCGGTAGTTTTGTCGATGATTTTCGTCGTGACTTGTTGAATAGTGGCTTGAGCTATCTCCGATCGCCTGACGATTTCCACTTTAGCAAATGAGGTGAGTGAATCATTGTTGTTAAGTAAGCGATCGCCTACTTGCAGTAACGCAAAACCACGCTGTAATGGCGATAACGGATGTAGCGATCGCAAATGGGCGGTGATTCCTTCGAGTTTGGTGGTGGATTGGCGCAGATGACGCATTAGGGATTTTTGCATATCCCGTTCGGATTCATCTAAACTTTGGGCGCGATCATGGAGGCGATCGCTAAAATTTTGGAGAGCATAACTATTAGTGAGGTTTTTTAAGCGCTGGCGGTAATTTTGTAACTCAGTTTGGACGCTGCGCGTTAGTTTATTTTCCCAAAAGTTAATTTGTTGCAACATGGAGTCGCGATCGTATTGAGAGACAAGTTCCGCCGCCGCCGTTGGTGTCGCTGCGCGTAAATCGGCAACAAAATCAGCGATCGTAAAGTCAGTTTCATGCCCCACTGCGGAAATAATGGGAATGCGCGAATTGTAAATCGCTTCGGCAACTTGCACCGTATTAAAAGCCCACAAGTCTTCAATAGAGCCACCACCACGCCCCACAATTAACACATCAGCATCGGTTGCTTGTAAAGAGGCGATCGCCTTCGCAATTTCATCGGGCGCAGTCTCGCCTTGGACAATAGCGGGGCATAGATAAATCTGACAATGGGGCGATCGCCTATTAAGAGTGCTGAGAATATCTTGAATTACGGCTCCCGTTGGGGAAGTGACCACCCCAATCTTAAGCGGTAAGGCAGGAATGGCAAGTTTATGTTCAGGATCGAAATATCCGCGATCGCTTAACTCTTCCTTGAGTGCAGCAAAGGCAAGATATAAATCTCCCTGTCCTGCGGCGGTCATGCGATCGCAATCGATTTGATATTTGCCCCGCGTGGCATAAACCGTTAGCCGACCTTGGACAACCACTTGCATTCCACTTTTGGGACGAAATGATAGGGTTTTGCTTGCCCACATTACACAATCAATCTGGGCGGATTCATCCTTGAGGGTAAAATAGCGATGTCCCGATGCGGCGGTTGTAAAGCCCGATATTTCGCCCGTGACCCTCACTAGCCCAATTTCTTCACGCAACAAAAGGGCGATTGCTTGTGTCAAATTAGTCACGCTCATCGAATCTTTAGAACTGCCCATAACACCTTTGATAAATCCCTATATGCATACTTTTTTGGATTCCCTGACTCATTCTATGTTGCTTGTAGTCTTGCCCATCTCACTTTTACCAGTCCCAGTTTTACCAGCCTTACTTTTACCAGCATCAGTACAGGCGCAAACTATCCCAGAAATTATCCCCGACAGTCAGGGTAATTACTACAGCAATGAATCTAACGTCCAAGCGGAAGTTACCAATTCTAAAATAGCGGCGGGTTCGCTCTGGCGGGTGGCGGTGGATGCACTTAATTGTCGGAGATCGGCAAGTATCACTAGCAATATAGTTCGCACTTATTTAAGTGGTGAATTATTGGAAGTAGAGGTTTATCGCGGTGGTTCTGACGAAGTGTTGGTTAATCCATTAGATAAGAATGGGAAACCTTGGATGCCAGTAAGGGGCAGAGATATTGAAGATGTTTGCTATGTGCGGGCGAACAGTCGATTCATTCAGCCATTCACAGTAAGGTAATTAGGTGTTTTAGTGATATTTAGGTGAAATGCGTCAAGCCCTAACTTAATCTTTTGTTTTTTAGTAGAGTTGGGCTTGATATACACTATTAATTGTGATTAACCAATCTAAATTTTGGTTTAATTTATACAAAACAAAGATCCACAAGATCGCTAGGATTAATTAATGGACATTTAGGCATTGGATGCACCTTTAGAAAAGCTTGACTATGAAAATTCTCAAAATCCAGACATTACGCGGTCCAAACTATTGGAGTATTCAACGACATCAGCTTGTAGTTGTGCGATTAGATTTGGAGGATTTTCAACTACAACGGACTAGCTTTTATCAAAATCTCTGCAAGGTCTTGCCAAGTTTGGCGGGGAAAGACATCGCACAGCGTTCTGATATTAGCAATGCAAATTTTCTAGCAGAAATTGTTAAAGATATTGCGATCGCCTTGCAAGGATATATCGGCATGAAAGTAGACTTTGGGACAGTCAAACCCACAGTCGAAAATAATATTTATCAAGTTGTATTTGAATATCAAACCGAACAGGCGGGACGATATGCGGCGCGGGCGGCGGTCAGAATTTGTACCAGTATTTTAGAAACTGGAACCTATGCCACCAATGAATTACAAGAGGATCTCAAGGATTTAAGAGATATTCGCCTTGATGGTCAGTTGGGACCAAGCACCGAGTCGATCGTTGCCGAGGCTAAGGCAAGAAAAATTCCTTGGCTAGAGCTTGGTAGTCGCGCCATGATCCAATTGGGATATGGTGTGCATCAAAACCGTATTCAAGCAACTTTATCGAATAAAACGGGGATTTTAGCAGTAGAACTAGCCTGTGATAAGGACGGAACTAAGCAAATCTTACGCGATTCAGGCGTACCAGTACCGAGGGGAACAACGATCAGATCGCCTAAATATCTCGAAGATGCGATCGCTGAAGTTGGTGGTTTCCCGATCGTAATTAAGCCTTTAAATGGTAATCATGGACGCGGGATCACTATTGATGTAAGGACGGTCAAAGAAGCACTTGTTGCCTTTGATATGGCGCAGGAAGTTTCTGAAGAAGTGATTATTGAGCGATTTCATTTAGGTCGCGATCATCGCATCTTGGTAGTTAACGGTAAATTTGTGGCTGTTGCTGAGCGTGTGCCTGCCAATGTCACAGGTGATGGCGTTTCCTCAATTTCTCAACTGATTGAAATTACGAATAAAGACCCGCGTCGTGGTGATGGTCATGACAATGTGTTGACTCGTATTGAAATTGATCGCACCAGCATGGATATCCTTGCTAGACAAGGGTTTACTCTAGAATCTGTACCTCCCAAAGGGCTAGTATGCTATCTCAAGGCAACAGCCAACTTGAGTACGGGTGGTGTGTCCGTTGATCGCACTGATGAGATTCACCCTGAAAATATCTGGTTAGCAGAACGAGTCGCCAGAATCATTGGGCTGGATATCGCAGGGATCGATATGGTCACGGAGGATATTTCTAAACCTGTGCGTCAAGTTGATGGCGCGATCGTTGAGGTAAATGCTGCCCCTGGATTCAGAATGCATACCGCACCCAGCATTGGCAAACCCCGCAACGTAGCTGCTCCCGTGATCGAGATGCTATTCCCCCCAGACGCTCCGACCAGAATACCAATTGTGGCTATAACTGGCACAAACGGTAAAACTACGACTACCCGCTTGATAGCCCATATTTTCAAACAAACAGGTAAGAGAGTTGGTTTCACCACCACCGATGGCATTTATATTGGTGAATGCTTAGTGGAGAAGGGTGACACGACAGGTCCCCATAGCGCTCAGGTGATTTTACGCGATCCCACCGTTGAGGTCGCAGTTCTAGAAACTGCGAGAGGCGGACTATTGCGATCGGGTATGGGCTTTGATGGCAGTGATGTCGGCGTGGTGATGAACGTGCAAGCCGATCACCTTGGCATCGGTGACATTGATACGATTGAGGATCTAGCCAGATTAAAGAGTGTCGTGGTTCGCACGACCTTGCCAACTGGCTATGCAGTCCTTAATGCCGAAGATCCCCTAGTTGTGGCGATGGCAAAAGAGGTGCAATCTAAAGTTGCCTACTTCAGCATGAATCCCGATAGTCCCTTGATCAAATCCCATATTGCTGAAGGTGGACTTGCCGCCGTCTATGAAGAAGGTTATCTAACCATCTTGAAAGGCGATTGGAAAATGCGAATTGAAGAGGCGGTGAATGTACCTGTGACCCTTGGTGGTCGCGCTGCCTTCAATATTCAAAATTCCTTAGCTGCAAGTCTCGCCGCGTTCTCCCAAGATGTAATGATCGAGCAGATTCGTCAAGGTTTAGCTACATTTGTTGCTTCTAGCGAACAGACCCCAGGGCGGATGAATTTGTTTGAATTGGGCAAGTTTCACGCCTTAGTTGATTATGCTCACAATCCTGCGGGATTTAAGGCGATCGCTGATTTTATCCAGAAGTGGGAAGGTGACGCGATCGGCGTGATTGGCGCACCTGGCGATCGCCGCGATGAGGACATTATCGAATTAGGGCAACTCGCCGCGAATATGTTTGGGCAGATTTTTATTAAAGAAGATAAAGACTTGCGCGGTCGCGCCCCTCGTGTCGTTGCTGACTTGTTGCGTCAAGGCGTGCAGGAAATTAATCCCAATATCCCCTGTATTACAATTCTTGACGAAGCCGAAGCGATCGCTGCGGCGCTGGATAGCGCCCCTCAGAGCAGTTTAGTTGTGGTCTTCCCCGATAAAGTGGATGCAGCTATTGCTATCATTGAGGCGCGAAAGTCTAAATTGTCATAGTCGCTCATGCCTCGTGTAATTTGCCTCGGCGAAGTCTTAATCGATCAAATAGCTGAAGATATAGGTGTTCCCTACGATCAGGTTAGCGCTTGGAAACCATACTTTGGCGGAGCGCCTGCCAATGTCGCCTGTGGTTTAACTAAGTTGGGAACCCCCGTAAGCTTAATTAGTGCTGTGGGGCAAGATGAAGCTTCTGCTTATCTCCTCCAGCAGTTGGGAAAATCTGGCGTAGAAACATCAGGGGTGCAAATACATCCTGAAGCCACAACTCGCCAAGTATATGTGACCCGTAATGCTCAGGGTGATCGCACGTTTGATCGCTTTAACGGCGATGCACAGACCATATTTGCGGACACATTGCTATCCGCAGAAAACCTGCCAGCACATTTATTTGCCGACGCTAAATTTTTAGTATTAGGTACGTTGGGTTTAGCAAATCCACAAACCTCAAGGGCGATCGGACGAGCGTTAAAGCTTGCCGAACAGAATTTTGTGACGGTGATTGTCGATATCAACTGGCGACAAATGTTTTGGCATAATCCCGAACAGGTAATCAAGCTGTTACCAGTTTTGCTGAGATATACCGATTTCCTCAAAATGACTGAAGATGAGGCAAAATTACTATTTCGGTTAACTAGTCCCGCCGCGATCGCTCAAGCCTATAGCCATCTCGAAGGAATTATTATTACCAATGGCGATAAAGATTGTCGCTATTATCTAGGCGAAAATCAAGGTAAACACGCCGCTTTTCCTGTTTATTCAACCGATACAACGGGCGCGGGAGATGCGTTTCTAGCCGCATTTATCCATAAGATTTATCACCGTCCCCTCACTCATTTACAAGATCCAAAATTTGCTAAGGAGGCGATCGCCTATGCTTGTGCGGCGGGAGCATTGTCCACCTTAGATGTCGGGGCAATTTCTGGACAACCAAGCGATCGGCAAATTCGCGAATTTTTAGCTATGCGCGAGACAAAACATTAGTTAAGATGCTTGACAAGCATCTACAGAAAAATTATGCATTCGTTATCTCTACCCACATGGATCATCCATATTTCTAGCGTCATCGAGTGGGGCTTAGCAATTTGGTTGATCTGGACTTATGACAAACAACATCCTCATCGCGGCTGGCGCGGCTTAGCATTAGCGATGTTTCCTGCGTTAGTTAGTGCAATGTGTGCGGTGACTTGGCATTTTTTTGATAATGCTGATTCCTTAGAATGGCTAGTGACCGTGCAAGCTGCCTTGACTTTGATCGGCAATTTTACTTTAGCGATCGCCGCTTATTTGATTTGGAGAATCTCAGTCAACAACAGTGCAGTCTAAAAGTCAAAGAGTACCTGACTCAATCTGCTCCAAGTAGATAAAATCAGGAGACTTCACTCTCGCTTCAGCCCTAATTCTCACAAGCTGGGGAGACTCAAAAAATCTTTTAGCAGCGTCAATAGAAGTCCATACTGAAAAATGCACAATCTTGTTTGCGTCATTCTCATATTTGAGAACCTGATAGGAGATTTCGCCAGCCTGTTTACGAATATCAGCAGCATGATCAAAAATTTGTTTCCAAGCTAGATAATCGACAACTTCGTGAATAATCAGAACATACTGCACAAGCAACTCATTTTATACATTTACTAATTTGTTCAATTATGCCAAAAGAAGCCCTGTTTGGATTATCACTATTTCCCTACCTTGCCTTTCTCTGGTTTGCCACTAAATCAGGGCAATTTCCCAAACTAGGGTTATGGGGATTTTATGGGACTTTAGTATTTGTCGCGATTACGATTCCCGCAGGGCTTTATGCCCAAAGCGAATATGGCGAAGCTTTAGCAAATGTTGACTGGTTACATGGCAGCGCCGAATCGTTTTTGACAATTACCAATATTTTGCTAGTACTAGGATTTAAAAGTGCGATAAAGACAAAATAAAGGTAAACAATTTTGGCATTAAAAAACGAAAATCAAATCACATTATTTTTATTTAATTTCTGAGCTTTAGCGCAATAATATAACAAACAAATCGCTAGTCTTTGCTTACATAACACCTGCATGAAATTTGAGTGTACTGAAATCAATGATGTTTTACTCATTACGCCTAAAGTCTTTTCGGATGAGAGAGGCTTTTTTTATGAGTCCTATAATCATCGTGTGTTTTTAGAAAAAACTGGGCTAAATGTTTCGTTTGTCCAAGATAATCATTCGCGATCGCAAAAAAATGTTTTGCGGGGTTTGCATTATCAAATCGGTAAGCCACAAGGCAAGTTAGTTAGAGCTTTAGTAGGAACAATCCAAGATGTTGCCGTGGATTTACGTCAAAGTTCGCCAACATTTGGTAAATCGGTAAGCTATATTCTAAGTGCTGAAAACTTTTGCCAACTATGGATTCCTGAAGGATTTGCCCATGGATTTGTAGTTTTGTCTGATGTTGCCGAAGTTGCCTATAAAGCGACAGATTATTACGCCCCAAGTGAAGAGCGTTGCTTATTGTGGGAAGATCCTGGAGTGGCGATCGCATGGCAACTTGACCAACCCCCAGTTTTGTCCGCCAAAGATGCCGTTGGTAAATTACTAAAAGAAGCGGAGTTATTTGCATGAGTCCAATAGAAAAATTTCAGAAGGTACTTGTTACAGGTGGAGCTGGTTTTATTGGCTCTAATTATGTACATTACGCCCTCGCTCACCATCCAAATTGGGAGATTGTGGTCTTAGATAAGCTTACCTATGCGGGTAATTTAGATAATCTCAAAGATGTTAGCGATCGCATTACCTTTATTCAAGGAGATATTGCTAATCCTGAAGATGTCGAAAAAGCGGTGAATGGTGTGGATGCAATCCTCAACTTTGCCGCCGAAAGTCATGTAGATCGCAGCTTACGGGATCCGTTACCCTTTATCCGTACCAATATCGAAGGGACATTAATACTACTAGAAGCAGCGAGAAAACATCAAATTAAAAGATTTCTGCATGTTTCTACCGATGAAGTTTACGGTGATTTGGTTGGTAGCGATTCCCATTCCCTAGAAACAGATACTCTATTACCACGCAGTCCCTATGCCGCATCAAAAGCAGGTGCAGAACATCTCGTATTTTCCTATGGAATTAGCTACGGGTTGGATGTCTTGATTACCAGAGGTTCCAATACTTACGGGCCGTATCAATATCCTGAAAAAATTATTCCTCTGTTTGTTACCAATGCCCTAGAGTCTAAATCGCTGCCTATCTACGGTGACGGTTCCGCTGTCCGTGATTATCTCTATGTCGAAGATCATTGTTCAGGCATTGACACAGTTTTACATGCGGGTAAAACTGGGCAAGCCTATAACCTTGGGGCGCGGATGGAAGTAAATGGTATTGAAGTAGCTAAAACAATTTTAGGGCTGCTCGATCGCCCCGAATCGTTAATGCAATCTGTCAGCGATCGCCCTGGTCACGACTATCGATATTCTGTAGATCCTAGTGCTACTGAAACCCTAGGCTGGCAACGTCAATGGGATTTTCAAAGGGGCATGCCTCAAACCGTGGCTTGGTACAAACAAAACTCGGACTGGTGGCAAGCCGTTAAAGATAAAAAGGTATTCCAAGAGCATTACAACCAGTGGTATGGGAGGTAATTGGGAATTACGAATTACGAATTACGATTTATCAATTCGTAATTCGTAATTCATAATTCGTAATTCATCAAACTTATGATTAATCCTAAAAAAATTGCTCTAATTGGTGCAAATGGACAGTTCGGCTCAGATATTGTTAGCCATTTCTCTCAATGCGATCGCTATCAACTTACTGCTTTAACTCGCTCTGACATTGATATTAGACAGGCTGATATTGTCGATCAAGTTTTAACCAGTCAGAAATTTGATGTGGTGATTAACAGTGCAGCCTATGTTCGTGTTGATGACTGCGAGCAAGAGTTCGAGACGGCCTTTAATGTCAATGCGATCGGGGCGTTAAATGTGGCAAGGGCTTGTCGTAACATAGATGCGCTTTGTGTTTATATCAGCACCGATTATGTGTTTCGAGGCGATCGCCCATCTCCATATACAGAAACAGATATTCCCGATCCGATCAATATCTACGGCACATCTAAACTCACAGGCGAATACTTGGTAAAACAAACCGCCCCGCGATCGCTAATTTTGCGAATCTCCAGTGTCTTCGGCAAGGCTGGGGCAAGCGGTAAAGGTGGTAACTTCGTAGAAACGATGATCAAAAAAGCGAAGGCAGGTGATCCGCTCAAAGTCGTTAACGACATTTTTATGTCACCTACCTATACCTATGATGCGGCGCGATTGCTCGATGCTCTGTTGCAATCTGGTCAAGAGGGAATCATTCATGGAGCAAATGGGGGGCAATGCTCGTGGCATGAATTTGCGGTAAAAGCTTTACATTTAGCTGGGATTAATCACATCATTGAGTCGATTCCAGCTTCCGCTTTTCCCACCAAAGCAACAAGACCCATGAACTCGGCTTTAACGAGTGATCGACTAGATCCGATCTCAACTTTTAAAATGCGCCCTTGGCAAGAAGCTCTAGCCGCTTACTTAGTCGAAAAATCTCACTGTTCATAATGCTGAGCAGCGCTTCGCACTACAAAAAACTATTCAAAACTATGAAAGCTCTAATTCTCTCTGGTGGCAAAGGTACAAGGTTGCGTCCTCTTACCTATACAGGGGCAAAACAACTCGTCCCCGTCGCCAATAAACCCATTCTTTGGTATTGCATTGCAAGTATTGTCGCCGCAGGGATTACCGATATCGGCATTGTCATCAGCCCCGAAACTGGCGATGAAGTAAAAAATAAAACAGGAAATGGCGATCGCTTCGGTGCAAATATTACCTATATCCTCCAAGACAAACCCGCAGGGTTAGCCCATGCTGTCAAAATCGCCCAGCCCTTCCTCGGTGATCAATCATTCATCATGTTTCTTGGTGACAACCTGATCGAGTCAGATTTAAATAAATTTTTGGCAAGTTTCCAGCAAAAGCAATTAGATGCTCTGATCCTCCTGCGGCAGGTTGCCGACCCGACAGCCTTTGGTGTCGCCACCGTTGATCTAGATGGCAAAGTAATTAGATTAGTTGAAAAACCTAAACAACCCGAATCAAATCTCGCTCTAGTTGGCGTGTATTTCTTTAAAAATACAATTCATCAGGCGATCGCCCAAATCTTCCCATCCGCTAGAGGTGAACTCGAAATCACCGATGCAATCCAAAAATTAATCGACACAAATCAAAAAGTAGAAGCCGATGAATTAGAGGGCTGGTGGCTAGATACAGGCAAAAAAGACGATATCCTCGCCGCTAACCAAATTGTCCTCGATGCCAGACTCAAATCGCAGAATCTTGGAGCGATCGATAGTGACAGCAATATTAGTGGTCGAGTTTCAATTGGTGCAGGCTCCAAAGTTATTAGCTGCAAAATTCGCGGTCCAGTAATCATTGGCGAAAATTGCCATCTCGAACATGCTTATATTGGTCCCTATACCAGCATTAGCGATCGCGTCACCATCATTGACACTGACATCGAGCATAGCGTGATCCTCAATGACACCAAGATTACAGGTATTCATCAGCGTATTGTCGATAGCGTCATCGGACAAAGAGTATCGATGAAAGTTTCGCCTAAGCGCCCCCAAGCATTACGATTTCTGGTTGGGGATGATTCTCAACTTGAGATCATGTAGAAAACAGGAAGGAGTAGCACTCTCCACTTTTTTTTCAAAGAGCTAAAATCATCAAATATAGTTTCAACTTTAAGTGCAATGTACCAGCCAATCCCGCCGCGATCGCCATTAGAAACAATGCCGACAATGTACGATTTACCTAGTGAGTTATTAGGAGAGTCTGGTTTGCCTGACGAATTTCATTGTATCCAAGCAGATTTACTCAGTGAGACTTGTCAGCCTGCTGGTTATTTACCAGAAGAAATTTTATTGGCAAGCGATCTAAATCTGTATTACGATCCCAGACATACACAATGGTACAAACGCCCCGATTGGTATATGGTTCTTGGTGTCCCACGAGCTAGTCAACAGCAAGAGTTAAGACTCAGTTATTTAATATGGCAAGAGGGCATTACACCCTTTTTAATAGTAGAGTTGCTATCTCCTGGCACTGAAGATGATGACTTAGGACAAAGACTTAGAGAAATTAATCAACCACCGACTAAATGGGAAGTTTACGAAAGGATTTTGCGCGTTCCTTACTATGTTGCCTACGATCGCTACGAAAATAATCTGCTCGCTTTTAAGATCTCTGGTCTGCGCTACAAACCAATCATCATTACTGAAAATCGCTTTTGGTTAGAAGAAATCGATTTGGGATTGGGGCTATGGCGAGGAGTTTATCAAGGTGCGGCAGGGCTATGGTTACGTTGGTATGACGAAACTGATTGGCTGCCAACTTTAGAGGAAAAGGCAAAGACCGAAAGTGACAGGGCTAAAATTGAGCAAACAAAAGCCTTGTTTGAGCGAGAGCGGGCTGAAACTGAAAAGCAACGGGCTGAGACTGAAAAGCAACGGGCTGATATGTTGGCAGCATACCTGCGATCGCAAGGTATCGATCCCGATAATTTGCCCGTTTAAAAATGGTAATATGCAAGCTGAATTATCTTGGAGTTAATGATTGTTGCAATCGATACGCGGAGTTTTTCGCAAAACAAAGAAACTAAAAAAATTTCTGCCTTTTAGCAATCAGCAATGGGCTAAGTTTGATTTACTTAGAACTTTGGTTAGACGGGATCTAGAAGCCCGTTATAAGGGTTCGGTTTTAGGTAATCTATGGCCATTGGTCAATCAACTATCTCAGTTAATTATCTATACCTATGTGTTTGCGATCGTGCTTAAGGTCAAACTTACCTTGCATGGTGTACCAGATAATAATTTTACTTTTGGATTATGGCTATTTGCAGGCTTATTACCTTGGATTGCGTTTACCAGTGGATTGACACAGGCTTCTAATTCAGTAATAGCGCAGCCCAATTTAGTCAAAAAAGTCGTATTTCCTTTAGGATTATTGCCTCTAGTACCAATTTTATCAGCCCTGATAGAGAGTTCTTTTGGTCTAATCTTACTGATTTTTTTTGTGGCTTTAACCACACATACCTTACGTACAACTCTTGCTTTGTTACCATTGGTTTGGTTAACTCAGATTCTTTTGACTATGGGACTAGGTTATTTCACCGCAGGCTTAACAGTGTTTTTACGGGATATCCCACAGACATTGGGCGTGATTTTAAATGTTTGGTTTTATATGACACCTATTATTTATCCTGCCTCGTCAATACCTGAATCATTTCGTGGTTTGGTATTTTGGCTAAATCCGATCGCTGCTATATCTGAGGTCTATAGAGACATCATTTTAGTTGGAGAAGTAAAGCATTGGAGTGAGTGGGGTGTTGCTTCAGCAATATCTGCTATAGTGTTTTGGCTTGGACTGTGTGTCTATAAGAAGCTAAGACCAGCCTTTGCTGATGTACTATAACTTATAGCTTTCGGCGTTGATTATAAATTTGTGAGGATTGACAGCAAAAACATGGCAGAAGAATTTGCGATTTCCCTAAAGAATGTATCAAAATGTTTTAAGAGATATGATAAACCTGTAGATAGATTAAAAGAACTCTTATTTCCAAAAAAAAATCGAGCAGTTGAGTTTTGGGCATTACAAGATATAAATCTAGAAGTTAACAAAGGTGAAACTCTAGGAATTGTTGGGCAAAATGGATCTGGCAAAAGTACACTTTTACAGATTATTGCTGGTACATTAACGCCTACTTCGGGACAAGTATTAGTTAAAGGTAGAGTTTCAGCTTTGTTAGAACTAGGTAGTGGGTTTAATCTTGAATTTACTGGTCGAGAAAATGTGTTTTTTAATGGGCGAATTTTAGGGTTAAGACAAGAAGAAATCGAAGCAAAATTTGAAGATATCGCTGCCTTTGCGGATATTGGTGACTTTATTGATCAGCCTGTGAAAACTTATTCTAGTGGAATGTTTGTAAGATTAGCATTTGCTGTGGCAGTAAATGTTGAACCAGAAATATTAATAGTTGATGAAGCATTGTCCGTAGGAGATGGAGTTTTTGTACACCGATGCATGGCAAAAATCAAAAATTTTCAAGATTCAGGAGGGACTATCCTATTTGTTTCCCATGATTTAGGTTCAGTATCTCGTCTTTGTTCTCAATCCGTATGGATCAACCATGGTAAAGTTTTAGAGAGAGGAAATTCTAACGATATTAGTAAATCGTACCAGTCATGGGTATATGAAAAAATCAATACGAGAATTAAGGAGTCTTCACAATTAGACACTACCTTATTAGAGAAGAAAGATGAAATTCACAATAGTATTTTAATTGGCAATGAGTATTTTTCATTTCCTAATGTTAAAAGATTTGGCAATAGAAGATGTGAAATATTGAGCTTAGAAGTGTTAGACGTTCATGGCAAAAAAACAGGTTTCGTTATGCCTAATGACTGGTTGACACTTCAAGCAAAGATCATTAGCCATGATAACGTCTATAATCCCATATTTGGAATAACTATGTTTGATAGATTGAGAGTACCTATAGCGGGATGGAATACATCACAATATGACTATAAATTACCTGAATTTACAAAAGATAAACTAATCACTGTTAGTTTTAATATCCAATGGCCGCATATCAAAAGTGACAGCTACTCTTTAGAGCCAGCAATGGCAGATGGAAGTCAAGATAATCACGAAATGATGGATTGGGTACAGGCTTGTATGGCTATCCAATCAGGAGTTACAGATTTGACTTTTGGTTTTATAAGATTTACTGAGGTAGATATTCATCACTCAGTAGAAGATTTTATTCCTAATAAATTATTAAATCAAACATTAAATAAATGATTTGTTGTTGTTGTGGGTCGAGTAATTTTACTAATCATGATGTTCTTTGGCAAGAACTAATTAATCAATGGCGTATATCGAGTTATGAAGTTGAATATATTAATCGGCAGCAGGGAACTACATGTACAGAATGTAATTCTAACTTGCGCTCAATAGCTTTAGCATTTGCAATTATGAGATCTCTAAACTATACTGGACTTTTTAAAGATTTTGTTAAAGAAGAGAAGGTACAGCATTTGCAGATATTAGAAATCAACGAGGCTGGCAATCTAACACAGTTTCTACAGCAAATACCTGGTCATTATTTAAGCTCTTATCCAGAATCAGATATGATGAATCTAAAATTTCAAGATATGTCTTTTGACTTGATTTTACATTCTGATGTTTTAGAGCATATCAAGTATCCAATTAGAGCGTTATCAGAGTGTTACAGGGTACTAAAGCCAAGTGGATATTGTGCTTTTACCATCCCCATAATTGTTGACAGACTCACTACATCAAGAGAAGGTATGCAATCTAGCTATCATGGTTCACCAGATAATCTACAGAATGACTTGATAGTTCATACAGAGTATGGCTGTGATAGTTGGATACAGGTCATGAAGGCTGGATTTCAAGAATGTAGATTATTTTCTGTTGAATATCCTTCAGCACAGGCGCTAGTCGCAGTAAAGTGATAACATTTATGAATAGCCAGACAAATTAGGACAAATATGGAATTTACAGGCGAGAGATACGTTCCCTCAGTTGATGGGGAAATTAAGTATGAGCATTTGCATCGTTATGCTTTGTGTATAGATTTTGTTTCTGGAAAGTCTGTTCTTGATATTGCTTCGGGGGAGGGCTATGGCTCAGCATTACTTGCAAAGGTAGCTGATTCAGTTGTGGGTGTTGATATTAGTTTTGAAAGTATTGAGTATGCTAAAGATCAATATGGCAATCATAAGAATTTAAGTTTTTTAGTTGGTTCTTGTGATCATATTCCTCTTACAGAAAAATCAGTAGATGTTGTGGTTTCTTTTGAGACTATTGAACATCATGATAAGCATGAAGAAATGATGCTCGAAATAAAGAGAGTTTTAAAGCAAGATGGGATATTAATAATTTCATCACCAAACCGTTTAACCTATTCAGACGAGACTAATTATTCTAACCCCTATCATGTAAAAGAGCTTTACTATGATGAACTAGTAGCTTTACTTAACCGTCATTTTGGGTTTGTCAAAATATATGGTCAAAGAATAGCTAGCGCATCTTTTGTATTTCCTTTAGGTAATACGCACGGAACAATCATAAAAGCCTACACAGGTGATACTGATAACCTTTCTCAGCAAGTTTGTTCATTAGAATCACCACTTTATTATGTTGCTGTTTGTTCAGACACTGAAAAAAATCTTGATTTAGCTATTGATTCCCTTTACATTGATTTTAATTGTGATTTATTTAAGTTTTTGCAAAGTAACTGTCATAATTCGCAGTCTCAACTTCAACAAACACAATCTGAGTTGGAGCGATCGCAGTCTCAACTTCAACATACTCAAAATGAGTTAGAGCGATCTCACTCTCAACTTCAACATACTCAAAATGAGTTAGAGCGATCGCAGTCTCAGCTACAACAAACACAATCTGAGTTGGAGCGATCGCAAAATAATATTTTAGCTATGGAAAGTAGTAAATTCTGGAAGTTGAGACAACTTTGGTTTAAAGCAAAGAAAATTTTACTGATAGATACAGACTTTACAAAAATCAAAAAATCAAAGTTATTGTTAAAGAGTTTTCTAAAGAAAGTTCTTTATCGATTAACAGCTTTTGGGAGCAAATTTTTGCCATCTAAAAAGAAGGGAATAATATTGAAGACGGAATCAAGTATCCCTATTAAATACTCTACCAAGAAAAAGATGATGCTAATCTGGCCTTTTATTGCTGTTGGTGGAGCTGAGGGTATTGTTCTAAATATTGTTGAAAATGAAATTATCAATAATGAGTTTGATTTTATTCATGTTTGTCTCTACGAGCAATCAAAGCAATTAGGCGATCTATCGGAATCATTTGAAAGATCTTCTCTTGCCTTTTATAAGGCAAAAAACTTTCAAGATCCAAATACGATTTTAGATCGGATCAATTATTTAATTAAATTTCATGAGATTAAAGTTCTTTTTATTCCCAGTGGCACATCTTTCTTCTATAATTCATTGAAGCGCATAAGAAGTAAATTCCCAAATTTAAGGATAGTCAATCAAGTCTACGATCATAACGAAGGATGGATACAAAGTTATTCAATGTTGAATGTATCTTTAATTGATTGTCACATTGCACCTAATTTGCTTATTAAGAATAAATATATTGAATATGGAGTGTCAGATGACAAGTCTCCTCTAGTTTATCATGGCATTAATCTTGATGACTTTAACTATGCAGAGTATTCTCATGTCAATATTGAAGACTTAAAGAAGATGTTCAATATCCCTCTCGGTAAGGTGATTGTAACTTTTGCCGCACGTATGCATTGCCAAAAAAGACCACTAGACTTTTTAGAAATTGCTAAAAGATTTTCGTCGGATGATCGATTTCATTTTCTGATAGTAGGAGATGGAGATCTTTCTAATGAAGTCGAAAAAAAAATTCAATTCTATAATTTATCTAATATAACTAAACTAGGATTTCAAAGACCAATTCAAAATATATATCTTTGTACAGATATATTAGTAATTACTTCTCAATATGAAGGTTTGCCATTAGTACTTTTGGAAGGACTTTCAATGGGGATACCTGCAATTAGTACATCAGTCGGTGCAATATCTGAAGTTATAGATAACGAAAATACAGGTATACTAATTAAAAAAGTTGGTGATGTGGATAGTTTCTGTAATGCTCTTGATTACATGGCTAGAAACCTCAACTTTATTCAAAATAAATGTAGGGAATCACGTTATAACTTAGCTAAAGAGTTTAGCGTTGAGACGATGTGCAAAAAATACCTAAATGCTTTTAATGGTTGAAAATATGAATACAAGCTCAAAAGTTTCCGTTGTTATTCCTTCTTATAATCATTCTAAGTACATTACTCAAACAATATCAAGCGTCATACGTCAAACTCATAAAAATATAGAAGTTATAGTTATTGATGATGGCTCATCCGACAACTCATGTGACTTGATTCGTAAAATATCAGATCCTAGAATTATATTTTTAGAGCAAAACAATCAAGGAGCACATGCTGCTATTAATCGTGGTCTATCAATGGCTAGCGGTGATTTCATTGCAATTCTAAACTCTGATGACATATTTGCTGTAAACCGCATAGAGACTTGTGTAAGCTATACAAGTAAATTGACGAATAATTGCTTGATTTGTTCTTACATTGAAGTAATTGATTCTAAAGATAATCCTCTGGGAATAAAAAATGGTTTCGCCAACATGTTACCTTGCAATGTAGATAATCCAACTAATACATTTTTGTCTAGTAATGACCCTATAGAAAATCTATTAATGTTTAATTATGTAGCAACTACTTCTAATTTTTTCTTTAATAGATCTTTTATAGATAAAGTTGGCTTTTTCTCTAATCTCAGATATGTTCATGATTGGGATTATCTTTTACGGATAGCTAAAGATTATCCAATCTGTATAATTCCCGAAGTACTACTAAAATATAGAGTTCATCCAACAAATACCATCAAGGAGAATCATTCAAGAATGATTTTGGAAATTTGCTGGATTCTTGCAAAAAACTATCCTAGTATATTGCCAAGTATTACCACAAAGAAAAGCACAGACTCAGATAGATTTCAATTTTACGAGCGACTCTATAATTCTATCCAAGTTTACGACTGCGAAAAAATCTTGCTAAATATGATGCTTATATTTTTTGCGTGTAGTAACAATCCTGCTTTGTCTGACTGGGATGACATATTAAATCCCGATCATAGGTTGCATCAGAGTTTAATAGAAAAAATTGAAGATATAGTAGAACCTAGGGATGAAAATAAGTTAATCCCAAAAAAGAGTCATGAGACAAAATTGCAAACTTTAAAAAAAATTTTATTTGGAAATCAATAAACTCCATCGACTCATACAAGGTGAAACCAGAAAACATGAATTATTTAATCTCTGTTGTTATACCAACATACAATAGACTACCAATTTTGAAATTGACCCTTCAAGCTTACGAAGATCAAGAAGATTTTGGCGGATTTTTTGAAGTTATCATAGTTGATGATGGTTCTAGTGACGAAACTTGGAACTACCTAGCTGAATATAAATCTTCTAGGTTTTCATTTTCTGCCCATCACCAAGTTAATCAAGGTCCTGCTATGGCTAGAAACATAGCTATAAGTAAAGCTAAAGGTGAGTACCTAGTTATATCAGGAGATGATATTATCCCAAGCAAAGATTTTTTGTCTAAGCATTATCGAGCGCATCAATCTGCCTTAGAAACTATAGTATTAGGTAAAATAGTTTGGCATCCTCTATCAAACATAAACTCTGTCATGAAGCATGTAGATGGAGTAGGTGCACAACAATTTAGTTACTACTATATGACAAATGGGATGAAATTAGATTTTCGACATTTTTATACGTCTAATATATCTCTTAATCGTCAGTCAATAATGAAACTCGAAAATTTATTTGATACTGATTTCTATCTCTATGGTTATGAAGACGTTGAATTAGGATATCGATTAATAGGTAATAGAGATATTATTACTTATTATGAGGATATAATTGGCTACCATCATCATAGCTATACTTTAGAAAGCTTTTGTAAAAGACAGTATTGTGCTGGTAGAATGGCTTGTATTTTTAAGGATAAGCATCCTAGTATTAGTGATAAAATAGGATTTCCAGAGCTTCAGTGTCTAATAAAAAGTGTAAACAAAAAAGAAAGATTTCTAGAGAAGACTATAGATTCTAAAAAACTACAAGAGCAAGAAGAGTTCATTGTGAATATATTTGAAAGATATACTAATCTTGATTCCGCTCTAATGAATGATGTATATCTTGGACTCTTTAAGTATTTTTATTTTAAAGGTATGTTACATGAGCAAAAGCATCTAGTAAATCTTAGTATCTTTGTCTTGCCATGTGCGATCGATATCTATCTTTCTCAACCTATCAATAGATTTTTAACTTCGGAAGAGCATAATCTTGAGATTACACAAATTAATAAATTACATTTCATACTCGCTTACTGCTCAAAGTACACGAAAAAATCTAGTCCTAACTATTACTTAAACAAGATAAAAACTTTGCTTCGCCCTATAAAATTGAAAATCAAGCTATTCTATTTATCTATTAAGAATATTTTTAATCTCTTAGGATAAATTACCGATACTTTTCGATTAAAGATATAAATTTCTATCCAAAGCGATGTGTGCAATCAGTATTAGATTAAATATGAATCGGAATAATTATTTGTATGACTATTTCTTGCTCAGTTATTTTAGTTAACTATAATGGCTCAAAAATCTTGAATGACTGTTTAATTTCTATAGAGAGATTTATAGATGCTTTCTCTTATGAAGTAATAATTATAGATAACTCTTCAAGGGATAATAGTGTTCAAATCATCAAAGATAATTTTCCATCGTTTAAGCTTATTTGTAGCCAAATAAATTTAGGATTTGGGAAAGCCAACAATCTTGCTATTAAAGAATCAAAAGGCAATTATTTATTGCTTTTAAATACTGATACAGTTTTAAAGGAAAATACGCCTAAAATACTTTTAGAATATGTGCAGTTCAACCCTGATGTAGGGGCAATCGGTTCTAGAGTTACTTTTGAAGATGGACGTTATCAGTTATCTTGTGGTAGTTTACCTAACCTAATAATTGAAGTATTGGATAAAATTAAATATGCTTTGGATAATTATTATTGCTCTGTATTATCGACATTTTATGACCGCCAATATTCAAAAGTACAAGAAGTCGGTTGGGTAACTGGAGCTTGCTTGATGATGCGGCGCGATGTGTTTGAGCAGATCGGCGGCTTTGATGAAAATTTCTTCATGTATTTTGAAGATAAAGATATTTGTAAGCGTGTCAAGGAACTAGGCTATAAAGTTGTTTATTACCCCAAAACAACGATCATTCATCTGTTAGGTGGTAGCTCTCATGGCATCAAAAAGAGCGTAAATAAATACTATCGGGATAGCCAGTTATACTACTACCAAAAACATCTTGGTAAATTCCAAACAAGTATTCTGAAACTGTATTTAAAGCTTTCAGGTAAAGTCTAAAAACAACTATGCACGTATTACAGCTAATTGACGATGCAAGCCTCGGCGGTGGTCAAATGCACGTCCTATTACTATCCAAGTATCTGCAATGCGAGAATATCGAAGTAGCGATCGCCACCGAAGCAACAGGCTGGTTAGTCGATCAAGCCAAAATATTAGAAATCCCAACCTATCCGATCGCTATATCAAACAAAATTACATGGCAATCCTTTCAAAATATTTATCAGCTTTTAAAATCTCAAAAGTCTGATGTCATTCATACTCACGGCGGCACAGCAGGATTTTGGGGAAGACTAGTCGCCGCTATTTTACAGAATAAGCCCAAGATTATTCATACCTATCATGGTTTGCATTATCTAAATACCGCTCAAACTAAATCCCCCCAACAAAAAATCAAAACAGCTATTTTTCAAAAAATAGATCAGTTACTTTTGCAGATTACAGATCAGATAATTTGTGTTTGTAAATCTGATTATGAAAAAGCGATCGCCGCTAAAGTAGCATCGCCATCAAAAACATCAATTGTCTATAACGGGATTGAAATCGACAGATTTTCTCATCCACTTAACAAAGAAACAGCCCGAAAAAAATTTGATATTGCCCCAACCGATTTTATATTTGGCAATGTGGGCAGACTCCATGAACAAAAAGGGCATAAATATCTCTTACAAGCCTTTGCAAATGTAGCTGATCGCTCCCGACTAGTAATCATCGGTGATGGCGATCTAAAAGATGAATTAATTCAACTTGCTGATAATCTACAAATTAGCGATCGCGTTTTATTCTTAGGTGCGCGTTCTGATGTCCACGAGTTTTTATCGGCGATCGATGTATTTGTGATGCCCTCACTGTGGGAAGGTCAACCGATCGCATTGCTAGAAGCTTTAGCGATCGGCAAACCATGTATTGCTACATCTGTCGATGGTATTCCTGAAGTCATCACCAACGGCGTTAACGGTTATCTTGTAAAGCCAAAGGATATAGCAGGGCTAACTCAATCAATGAGCGAAGTGATCGACAATCCAGATTGTCTTAAGAAGTTTGCCAAAGCTGGGGTTAATACAATTACCGAAAAATTCTTAGCTCAAAATATGGCAAAGGCGATCGCGGATATCTATTTTGATCGCTCCTTACAGAGTTGAAGAAATTACGGATGCCATGAAGGCGATCGCTAATGACACAGAACTGCGATCGCACCTCTCCCAACTTGGATTACAAAGAGCTGCACAATTTAGTTGGGAAAAAACAGGAAAAAACCGTAGAGGTTTTACAACGATTTTTGTAGTGAAGGCAAGTGGCTAAAGTACCAAAGGGGCGGCTTTACCGCCCCACTGATTTTGGAGCATCTGGATTGGTACTTTATTTTCTCGCAAGTCCCTTATTTAACGAAAATCCATTTAGCTCGGTCATTTGTCTGAAAATTCCAACCAAACAACTGAAAACGTTTGTGTTTGTGTTGTAAATTACGCAGCATTTTGACCACTTCCATTAATTCCTCACGGTTGTCTGGAGGTTTTTTGTTGCGGAGTTTTGCAAAGGGCAAAATCACACCGAATTGAGCCGCAGCATTACAAAAGGAATTGAGCATTGCTCTTTCAGGGGCATGAACACCGATTGTTTCCGAACCAACCTGAATTAGACAGCCTTTATCGCTACCTGTTGCCTCACGCCTAACACGATCAATAGTCAATGAGCATCGCATTGTAATGTAGTCGGAAACCGCTACTGGATCGGAAAAGCTGACTTGCCAATCTTGTCCAAGAGCATCTAAACGAGAGCAGAGCATTAGCCAAACCGTAAAAAACTCTGAGAAATTATGGCGATCGCTGGCACAATTAGCGGCAATACCAAACGATCGCGCCTTTGACGCAGATAACAACAAAATCGGATCGGAAGCATTGGAAAGATGACTCATTGCGAAAACCCAATAACGCTTTGAATAATGTACATTTATCATCGATATATGTCATCTCCCATTTATGACTAAAAATAGGCATTATCTAGTCATAAATTGTTTTTTCTGGCTTAAACTAGGTTTTTGTTAGATTTACGGCTTTTTATAGTTGGAGATTGCTTGCAATACGGCTTTAGGTAAAAGTTTCTCTTAAATTACAGTACCCGCTTCAAAAATCTGGTTAGCTGTCAATATCAATTCTGGAAAAGTTGGTGATATAAGGCGATCGCCACCTCTAAATGCAGTCACCTGATATTCTCCATCGATTAGCTCATGTATTAAGATAGTTGGTTGCTTTGGATTGCCAATAAACCTTCTACCAGCAATTCCCAAATAATCCACAACCCAATATTCGGGAATTCCCATTTCCTCATAATCATTGACTTTTTTCAAATAATCAGTCCGCCAATTTGTACTGACAACCTCGATCACTAGAGGGATTGATGCACCTTGAGTAACTGTTGATGTCTTTTTCCATAAAGACTCATTAACTAAATTAGGTCGATTTAAAACTAAAACATCTGGAGAGTAAGCTGATTCAGCATCGATTGGCTTAATTAATACAGTCTTCGCAATTATGTATGGCAAACCTAAGCGAAGATACTCAACCATCACTTTTTCATTCAAAAAGCTGGTAATTTCTTCATGATCTCCAACAGGTTGGGGCATCTCAATAATTACTCCGTTATGTAATTCATAAAACCGATTTTCTGGCTTCCATTCTGCAAATTCAGCAAAAGTTATCAGTTTGGGTTGCGCTAGAACTTGTACCATGTTTTTCTATCTCGCAATGCATTAGATCTGATTTTAGCTTACAGATATGAGAATTGAAAATCGCCTTCACACTTAAAAATAAAATGCAAAAGCGATCGCCTATCCCATCAACCATAAGCGATCGCCTATCCTCTTAACCATAAAACACAAAGCGATCGCCTGTGCACCATAAAAATGCAGAAGCGATCGCAGTCACTTTATGACCAAGCCGTTAATCACTAAACAGATTTTTTGATTAGCGATCGTTCAATCTTTGGCTTAAATGCCTTACTTCATCTAGCAAAACATTGAATCGATTATCAGTCTCAGATTGTCTCTGCTCTAGCCTAATTTGTGACTCTGTGAGCTTAGTAATGTTGTCTGCCATCATCCTTTGAGTTTCAGCTATATATGAAATCAAGGTTTCAAGATTGGCTACTCGTGGCTCTAGTGGTTGCGTCATTATTTACTCCTTCAGCGATCGCTAACTCTGCAATCCTATGCGATCGCGACAATTTTAGCATTTCTATATTCTTCTTCTTTTTCGTTTTTATTGATTAGAAGCGATCGCCTATCCCCTCAACCAAAAGCGATCGCCTATCCCCTTAACCATAAAAAAGCGATCGCCTATCCCCTTAACCATAAAAAAGCGATCGCCTATGCACCATAAAAATGCAAAAGCGATCGCACTCACTTGATTGAACAATCCGTTCCAATACTAAACAGATTTCTTGCTTGTCTTGATCTTCTTGATTACTTTACGCCCTGCCCAAATACCGCCGAGAGCAACTACACCGAAGGATGGATCGAAGTCGAAGGGGACGGGGGTAGCCTCGGTGGCGGTGGCGTATACATAATTGCTTGATATACCGCTAACACTACTATATACTAGTGGATTTGCTGTGGTGTCATATACAGAGTAGTTAATGAATGTAAAATCACCCGAAAATGGATCTGAGAAGAAACCTGTTGAATACACAAACCTAGGTCCCTTGTTAGGAACAGTCCCCGGTAATCCTTGTAGAACAGTAGAAGCAAACTGTTCAGCAAGAGTTTGATTACCCCACCAAGGTTGACTCTGTAACAGAGAAGTGTTCGCATCGTAAGTCGTTGTCACAGTTGTTACATCATAATTAGTACCATTGACAGTAAACATTATAGCTTCTGCTGGAGATACACTTGCAAACACACCTGCAATAGCACTACCAACCACTAATGGCAAAATTTGATCGCCTACTAGAGAGGCAATCGCCCCCCCATTTTCGTTATGCTGATTTTAAAAGTCATAAGCTTGTTTGTTAGGTAACATTTAATATTAAATCCGACCTAAATTAGTTTTGTCAGTCATTTAAGCTACAAAGTCTGGAAATCAGCATTATGGCGTAACTCAGAAACCATTTAAGAATACTTTCTACGGTCAGAGACTCTAAGAGATCCCCCTCAATCCCCCTTAAAAAGGGGGAAGAAGATAGTTTAATTGATTCTCTTTTGTAAGCTACGGTGTACATACAAATTTAAATTGGCTGATCGTATCCCGAATACCCTGCAATAAATTGCGGGCTGAAAGCTAAAACCCGTTAAAACGGGTTAAACTTCAGAAATTAGTCAGTTTTAACTGACTTTAGCTTTGAGCCAAGAACTTTAGTTCTTGGTTTTCGCGACTTGTGTGTACACAGCAGCTTTTTGTAAGGGGGGATCTAGACAATTCTCAAATGGTTTCTCAACATAAAATGAATTAGCAATCTAGTTTTGAATTGCTTGCAATACGGCTTTAGGCGAGAGTTTATCCTTAAACCAAATAGTCAGAGCAGGCGTATCGTTAAAGTTGACACCTGCTTTCTCCAGATTTAGGCGTTCGGAAATAGCTAAAATCAAATTCTCACAGTTAGCTTGCTTGACTTGATAAAACTTTTTGCGTAAATATTCGGGTCGCCAATAGCCAACTATTTCTAGTAAATAACTGCGTCCATCGGGATGAACTAAGCGAAAATCGGGAATCATCACACTCCCAGGGATGGGAATTAGATCAACTTCTCTTTCCAACTTCCACTCGGTTTTTAGTTCCGCCCAGCGTTCTGCAAAAGAAGCCTCGATCGCACTGTCGTACATTTTCCCCGCAGGATAGTGACTCTCCAGACCACAATCAGAATCAAGCGTAAATAGCCCTGTGCGCTTTTGTTTAGAATAAGCATCTTTTTCTACGAGAGTCGCTTGGAGACTCCATTTCGTGACGTGAAGCAAAGCGGGGAGCAGCTTGGCGATCGCTAAGCCATAACGAGTACTTGTACCGAACAAACTAGTCGCACCATCCACTGTAATCGTAAACCCATAATCCACATCACCCTCGATATAGGACATCAGTTGAAATAACTTCAGGTAGCGAAACAATAATTTGTATTCCCCAGGATCGTTGCGATGCACATTCAGAGTCATGTGACTTGCCCGATAGAATATGCCTTGGACTTGAGATAGATTGTAACGATGAATTAAGGCTTCGGGCGTTGGGATTTCAAATTGAGTGAGGATGCGATTTTCGATCAAGTCAGCATACAGCCCTGCGGTAATTTGGCATGGCAATACTTCTCGATGCAGTTCTTCGGTTAAGGTTGTCGCTAGTTTCGATAGAGTTTGTGTGGTCGCTTGCTGACTAGGGATAACTTCCGCAGATAACTCAAAAATACGGCGGCGTAATTCCTGTGGCTCCAGAGGGCTGATGATTTCAAAGGTACTGAAAGATGATTTGAGAATATGAGCTAATCCGCGTTTAACGCGATAGTCGGGAGTATCACCTTCAAGTTCTTGCAATTGGCGATCGAGTTCGACTTGCTTTCCGCCCTTAGCCTGCTCAAAAATCGCAATTAAATCTGTAGCGATCGCTTGATTTTTATCATCCAGTTTCAATCGTTTGGGAATAACGGTTTCGCCATTCAATCGATGCATCAGCAAGTCACTAGGGAGCATAAATTTTCGCGGCTATCTTTTCTAAACCACAAATTCAATCTCCCCAAAAGTCCTCTAATGTGACCATAGTTGACGAATCTTTTGAATCAGAACTATTGACATTATGTTTTCCCGTTTCTCCTAATATACGTTCCATCGTAGCTGTACTAATATCTGCATTGAGTTGAGTTGCATTTTGGTTAGTAGCTTGACTGGTAATAGTTTGTGATTCAGTTTTCAAATTATCTTCCTGATTCATCAGTAACATCAGTTCATCTAGATTCTGTTTCGGAATTTTCGACCGAATCACATCGATCGCTGTTTCTGGTTCGGTCACTCCAATACTGGATGGATTTAGAGCAGGTGATCGCTGAGCAAAATCGAAGTTATTGAATAAATCTTGATCTTCATCTAGAGGTACTGTTTCATCGTCTACTAAACGAACGGTTACATCGTCGTTAATAGTATCAGCAGAGCCATAATTGTTAGTTGCAATTTCAGGGAAATCATCAAACAATGAATTAACAGTCAGAGGGGGTGATTTAGACCAATCAGCGATTTCTGTCTCTTCAGAGCTAGTAACATCATCAATTACTTCATTATTAATCGTGTTATCAATTACTTGCGAAGTTGATAATGGAGAAGCGGCAAAACCATCAAATTCATCAAATAAAGATTCGGTAGTGATTTTCAGTGGTTCTGGGTTTCTATTGAAATCCTCAGAATTATTTTGAAGAACTTCATTGTTAACAGCATGATCATCAGCATAAATTACAGATTGAATCTCAATTTCTTCAGGCTTAATTTCCTCAGGCTTAATTTCCTCAGGCTTAATTTCCTCAGGTTCAATTTCTTCAGGCTCAGATTCGGTTAGATCCAATGTCAGCCCTTGATGTTTGTCTTCAGGATGCTGTTCATCTTCAGCAGGTTCCAAAAAGATCTTACTCACCAGCCGAACTTTTGCCTTTTGCCACTGTTGCCCAGGCTGCAAAATCGATAGATTCGTAATTACTTGATCGCCATGTTCGTCAGTCTTACTAGATTCGGCGATCGTGTCGAGCAAGCTCCGCAAATTAGGATTAGAAGCAACAGTTGCGAATAAAAAGCTCGGCTTACTAATTACCTGAATTAATTCCGTCAAGGTCGTCAAGCATCGAACATTTCCCATCTGCTCGTCGGTGAAACGGACAATTACATCTTGATACTCTTGTAGGTTTTGCTGAATTTGAGATAATTTCTGCACGAGGAGAATGCCACTAGAATTTTTAACGAGATTCATTTCTTGATCTTGCGTTGTTCTTGATTGTCCTGAATCCGCAGGCTTGATCATTTGTGGGGTAAATGACTCATCAAGATTGTTTTTGAGGATAATTTCATATTGCCAAGCCAAGTAATTATTATCTGACCAGTAAGTGAAAATTTTTACACTTTGAAGCTGCTCGACCTGCAATACCATCATCCCACGATGAATGATTGTGACGATCGCTTTCTGACTAGGAACCTGTGAGGCTTGTAAAGAAATTTTAAGACATTGATGCGATTCCAGTTCTGCGGATGCGTGAATCCCTTTAGATGTTAGAGACCTATTGATCAAAGCGGCGATCGCATTGGGATCGCCTTGCTTTGCCAACTCCATAACGCTTAGTTGTGTCATACCCTATTCCCGATTGGCTACAAATTTCCTTAGCAATTATAGATGTCTCGTAACTATCGCACTTTATATTCACAATTTGTGTTTACGAATTCGCCTATGCCAATCTAAATGTAACTGAATTTCTTGCAAATTAACGAATTTAGATACAAATTTTATAGCGATCGCCAAATATAGCGATCTTAAAACCAAGAAATAGCGGTGCAGGGATTCGCCCCGCACCGCTATTTCTTTAGGGCGCTACGCACCCTTCCTTTTTGTGATTTATCAATTAGTCATCATACAAACGACATTCATCAGCTTCGGGGTTATCATCACAATAGATTTCAAGAGAATTTTTAGGCTTGTCTTGTTGCTGATGAGACAACTCCGACTGTAGCTCCTCTACGGTCTCCCATGCAACAGCGCATTCTTGAGAGTCAGTACCGCTAGTCTCGCAGGTTTCTCTGGCTTGTTTTACTTCTACTAGGATTTGTTCTTTAATGTTGCTCATGTATTTTGTCTGCTATCTATAATCTAAATATTAACAGACTGATGCTTATTAGCCATCATGCGTCAGGAGTAGGAAACTGCCTTAGTATAGTCAGCAGTTAGCTCAAACCCAGAGTGGATGGCAACATTCCCGCCAAGATGATAAAGCCGATCCAGACGTTTTGACCAAACGCTTTTTGATATAGCTCGGTGGGAATTTCAGTTTGAGTCAGTCTGTTACATTGCCAGATCCATATTAGCCCTGATACCAAACACGCAAAGTAATGTGCGTAACCAAGTTTAATCTCCCATCCTAGCCAAACCAAGCAAGCTAGGGTGATCGCTAGACATATACCGATCGCTAATGTGACATATTTACCAAAAAATATCGCGCTGGAATTTACGCCAACTTTAAGATCATCTTCGCGATCGCTCATGGCATAAATCGTGTCAAATCCCATCGTCCAAGCGATCACGGCTGTCCATAATTCCCAAGCATGACGGTCTAGTCCCCCTGTAACCGCACTCCAAGGGATTAATACCGCAAATCCCCAAGCGATCGACAGCACTAGCTGTGGTACAGGAAAAAAGCGCTTGCAAGCAGGATAAATCGCAATTACGGGTACGGCGGCAAAGCAAAGTCCAAAGCTCAAAGGACTCAGATAGGTGGACAGCAAAAATGCACAAAGCCCAGCCACAAATAAAACGGCGATCCCCACTTGAATCGATAGCGATCGCTCGGCGAGAGGACGATTTTTGGTGCGATCAACTTGGGGATCAATATCACGATCCCAGAGATCGTTGATTACGCAACCTGCGGCACTAGTTGCCAAGCTGCCAAGGATTACTACGCCCAATAGATCAAGGGGCGGCAATATTTGCTGCGTTTTTGCGGCGGCGATCGTTGACCAGAGTGCAGGCAACATCAAAATTAAGCGCCCTGCGGGTTTATGCCACCGCAATAGGCGCACGATTTTTTGAAATGTCGATTCCGTGGGTGATTGATTATTGGTCAGTCCTGTGGTCATGGCAAATGATGGCTAAGTCTAATGAGTTGATTGATCGAAGTCTCTTTCCATATTAAGCAATGTTGCTGATTACAAGAGTTTTCAGTATTGTTACGCTAACTTACGGGCTACGAACATCTTTGTATTCGCAAAACATTAGCAAATACGAGATTTTAAGATGTTATTAATTAAGTCTTCTTTAAAAAAATTTCCTTTTAAAAAACTTATAGCTTTGTTGACTTTGGCGCTGACTATATCAGGATTTTCTGAAATCAATGTAGATAAGGCAATAGCCGAAACAGTAACTGGCTTAACTACCGAGTTAAAAAATGACAAGACCTGTGATGGTACTGGCGGAATTCTTGCCTATGCCGAAACTAAAGACTATTCGCTCTATATCTGTGCCGACGTTAAAGAGCGATCGCAACCACGTCACTATCGTAGTGTGAATAAAAATGGTACGCCTGGGGTAAAGCTCACAGCCAAAACCTATAATCCCAATCAAGGTAACTATTTCGAGTTTCATAATGGCGACTACGTGTATATGCTGCAACTACCTTCGGAAACAATCAAAAATCCGATGTTGATAGTCGAATTCCCCGACGGTTTAGGTTATGAGCAGAAAATAACACGATTTTTGGTGAGTAGTGATTTGCGATCGCCTATATCTTCTCAAAAATAGATTCCCAAAATAAATAAAACTCGCGCAATGCGCGAGTTTTATTTTGTAGAGTTTTATATGCTAATATTTATGAGCTTTCGGGGAATTAGCTCAGTTGGTAGAGTGCTGCGATCGCACCGCAGAGGTCAGGGGTTCGAGCCTCCTATTCTCCATTTTTGAGTTGTTAAGCAGTAACTTGATTTATTGTTCAACAACTCAGACTACCAGATCTGATCAAAAGCTGAGAAACAAAGAAGAAGCGATCGCCAAATCTATGAATCTTTCATTATGGCGAAATATCTTAAATCCTCCAACTACTTATTAGTGGTGTTTTTTTGACTTACCGCAGGTTGGTTTTGAAGTTCATCAATCAAATAAATTTGGTTGGATGTGCAACCTCAATCACTGTGCGGAACCAATACCAGCCAATCGACGGGGATTTAACAGAGGTTATAGCCAATTACCAAGAAGAATAAAAGGAGCCCAGTAATAAGGATGACTGTGATCTTTATCTTTGATTAAAGACTGTTGAGCAAATCTTAAGGATTCTGCTCTCGTCACATTACCCGATGATAAACTTTGATATAGAGCAATCATGAATTGAGAAGTTGCCTCATCATTAACCGACCACAGGGAAGCGATCGTGCTTCTGGCTCCCGCTCTGACTGCCATCCCTGCCAAGCCTAGTGCTGCGCGTTTGTCTCCAACTGCGGTCTGACAAGCACTCAAAATCAATAGTTCCACTGGTTGCGTAGCGCTAAGACTATTAGAACGCAATAACTGATTAAGATTATCAATAGTCATTCTGCCATCATAGGTAAGCAGATAGGTATCTTCGGCTTCAGAGCTAAAGTTACCATGAGTCGCGAGATGAATGATCGGGAAAGGCAATGATGTCAACATTGCCGATAGATTGCTTTTCGTAAAGCTCGTATCAAGGAAGACAGCACTAGATGGAACCTGTTGATTAATTTGCTGTAACTCACCTTTGACCCCAGGCAGTGCCGAAAATCCTTGCCTTGCTTCTGTTAATCCAGCAACTAGAGCCGTAACCTTCTGTTTGACAATCGGTTTAGGATCAATAAGTTGCAGCCCTGGGGTTAAAGCAATGCTATAGTTTTCGATTAAATGCTGCTTACCATCATGTAACACCGCCATAGGGACATTTTTTAAAGAGCCATCTAAGACAAAAACCATTGTTTTGATTTCGCTGTCAGCGATCGCACTTTCCGCAGGACGAATCAACCAGTCGTATAGTTTTTGAGAGTTAGGAAGATAATCTTCCGAAGATACCTCAAGCAGATTACCGCGTAGCTCGGCAACAAGGCTATCAACTTGGGTAGCAGTTACGGGGCTGGCATAATGGCGCAGGGGTTGATTGGGAAGACTAATAATTACTTCTAGTCGATCTTCAAGGAGAATGGGATAGATTACGGCGGCGGAGCGATCAACTTGATTGATATCCACTTGTGCAGCAGTCAAACAATCAGAACGAAAGAAATTAACTAATTCTGCTAATTGGAGCGATTCAATCATCGATTGAGCCTTGAGCAGGTTAGTTTGCTTATCACCTGCGGGATCGTTTTGGAGCAGTAGACTCACGAGTTGTCGGTAGACGGGTTCCACACTTTCTCGGAATGAAAACTGCACATTAGGATTGACAAAGGCAAGATCGCTGCGGATCTGTCGCAAACCATTCACGGCTTCTGTATAGGCAAGAATTGCTCCCTTTATGTCATTTTTAGCTTTAAGGATTCTTCCCAATTGCCATTGCCAACGGTAGGCGATATCTGGAGAATTAATGCTTTGGGCGATCGCTAGGGCTTGTTCAGTCAAATTTTGAGCTTCTTGGATTTGGTGGCTCTGTTCGTAAACACTTCCTAAACTGCCGAGGGCATAGGCAGTGGCGCGATCATCGTTAATTTCTTTCGCTTGTTTTACGGCTTCGGCGAGATTATTAGCAGATTCTCTTAGTAATAATTTTGCTTTGTCGGCAGAAACTGATTTTGTGACTTTGAGTAAGTTTTCACCATAATTGATTCTCGCAAAAATGACATCACGGCTAGGTGCAAGAGCAGCAAAGGTTGGAGCAATAACTTGCGATCGCATTTCTAAAGCCGCCAAGATTTCGTCAGATTCAAATACTTCGCTGGACTCAATGACTAAGCTAAATAAATTGAGGTTGGCTTGTAAACTTAGTAGCGATCGCCCAGATATTTTTTCAGATGTTTCTATAGATTTTTTATAGAAAGACTTCGCGGCTTTCACATCTGCTTCGAGTCGCGCTAGATTACCCAGACTTAAGTACAAAGTACTGAGTTCTTCGCCAGTTTTTTCGGGAGGATTAGTTTCTAGTAATTTCAGGCTCTGTTCTAAAGGATTACGGGCTAGTTTTAATTCCCCAACGGTGATCAGGATATCGCCGTAGTTATGCAGCGCGATCGCTTTTAAAAGAGGATCATTAACATCGGACAATGTGGATTGAACTACTTCCAGACTTTGCCGCGATCGCCGATAGAAACCTTGGATTTTTAGGGCTTGAGCTTGTTTTAGAGTATTGCGAAGTTGATTAGGGCGATCGCCTAACTGTTCATAAAGTGCCGATGCTTGTTGCCATATAGTCACCGCTTCTTCGGCTTTACCCATTACCAACTGTAAGTTTCCTTGAATGTCTAATGCTTGGGCGATCGCGCCTTGACTGGTCGGATTTGGTGATAAAGCACGGGCTATTTCTAGACTTTTGGCGATCGTGGTTGTGGCAGGTTGCCATTGTCCCAGCTTTTGATGGGCAAGGGAGAGATTACTGAGGGTAATACTTAGTTCTAGTAAATTACCTTGCTGTTCATGGATTTGACTCACCTGTTGCCAAAGCTGAATCGCTTGATCAAATTGTCCAGATTGATAGAACTTTTGAGCGCGATCGGCTAATTCCTTAGTGTTACTAGAACTAGTATTGCCAGAACTAGATAGAGATGTGGAAG
>JBAXTW010000020.1:0-49659 GCA_037129985.1 Pseudanabaena sp. ELA645
TTATCTTTATCATTCTTACTCTAAAATGTATTAAATCTACACCTAAGCAGTCACCTTTCGGTAACGTCAAGGCTGAGGTCTTAGTCGATACCCTGATCACCAATGCTACAACTGGAACTAATGTCAGGGTAAATCTAACAGGTAGTTCAGTATTAGCCATTGGCACAACATCTCTAGCTATCACTCAAGCTTTTGATAGCACTAGTGGAGTTGTGGGGTTGCGAGTCAATCAAGCCGACATTAATGGTGTCACCTTGCCATCCTATCTCCTCACCGCAGGGACAATTCTCACTTTCGGTAACGTCAAGGCTGAGGTCTTAGTCGATACCCTGATCACCAATGCTACAACTGGAACTAATGTCAGGGTAAATCTAACAGGTAGTTCAGTATTAGCCATTGGCACAACGGGACAGGGAACGCCCACGGGTCAAATTGAGTTAGCTTTAGCCGTCACCCAAGATTTTAGTAATGGAACTGTGGGATTACGAGTCAATCAAGCATCCATTAGCGGTGTCACCTTGCCATCCTACCTCCTCACCGCAGGGACAATTCTCACTTTCGGTAACGTCAAGGCTGAGGTCTTAGTCGATACCCTGATCACCAATGCTACAACTGGAACTAATGTCAGGGTAAATCTAACAGGTAGTTCAGTATTAGCCATTGGCACAACGGGACAGGGAACGCCCACGGGTCAAATTGAGTTAGCTTTAGATAAAGTAGCCGAGTTCCCAATTATGGCTCTGTCAGCTTTAGCCAATGGCGCAATCACGGTCAAACTCGATCGCATCTTCGGTGCTAATCCTGATCTATACAATCTGAAAAAAGGTAGTCTGTTACGCTTTGGTACAGATGTAGAAGTAGAACTTCTCGCTGATGCAACGTTAACCGATGCGGCGAGTGGTGTGGCGCTGCAAGTGAAGCTAAACAAGGGAACAGCGATCGCGGCTAATGCGATCGGCACAGCATTACCTTGGATAACGGTGAATTTTGGTTCTGTAAACAGTACGATTTTAGTTCCCCAAAACTTGCCATTCTCAACCACAGCTTTAGTTGGTAGATCGAATGTCAATTTTAATCGTTTAACGCTAGGAGATTTGAATAAAGACAGTAAACCTGATCTCGTTTTTGGTAATGCTGATGGCACATTGGGATTTGCGAGTAACAATTCTTCTGGTACTACGATTAGCTTTATTAATTCAGCAACGAATCCATTTGCTAGCATCAATACAGCTCTAACAGCTTCTAATAACCAGACAAAATTTAGTTACAATTTATTTAATTTCGGCTACGTTAATGTCAACGATCAACTGTTTAATAGCGCTCCTACCTTAATCGATATTGATGGTGATGGGGATTTGGATGTCGTAGTTGGCTTTAAAGTGATTCCTGTAAGTGGTGCTGTATATGGCGGTTTAAGGCTCTATCGCAATACAGGTACAAATGCTGCTCCTGTTTTTAGCAATGACACCAGCACCGATAATCCCTTCACCAGCATCAAGGGAAGTGACTCCGTTGTTCCTATTTTCGGCGATCTCAATGGTGATGGCAAACAAGACTTGATCGTGGGAACAGGTAATCAGCTTGGTTACTACATCAACAATTCCACAGTCGGCGCTGATGGCAAAGTGACTAAATTGAAATTCGATTTGGCAACAGGTGCTGGTAATCCCTTTGCGGCGATCGCTAATCTCAACAATCCCTTACCTAGTCTTGCCGATCTCAATGGTGATGGCGATTTGGATTTAGTCGTCAAAAATGATAGTAGTTCACAAGTGCGCTATTTCCAAAATACTGGTACTAAGAACGCACCTAAATTTACGGAACAATTTAATGATGCGACTAATCCCTTTAACTGGCTGAAAGATACAGCGATCGCGCCCACCTTTGCCGATCTGAATGGCGACCAAAAACCAGATCTATTTCTGGGACAAGTGAACGGACAATATGCTTACCGCCCAAATATCAGCAGTGATGTCCAGTCTCAACCTGGACAAATCAAACCAGAGGAAACAAGCACCAGATTAAACATTGTTCCCATCAATAACGATCAAGCCAATGGCAATCAAGATCTCCAATTCTCAGTCCATGCGGGTGATAACTATCGCCTGACCACCACCAATGCCTTGGATCTTGCGGATTATCTCAAACCGCAAACCACTCCATCCACACTGCTTTCGTTTCCCACCCTCTCATCCACCACTAAAACCGTTAAAGTTCCCAACTCGGCGGCAGTCAGCAACAATACATTACGACTAACCAATGGTGCGAACCAAATTGCTGAAGTATTCCTATCAGCACCAAGGACATTGAGCAATGACTACAGCTTTGGCACTCAATTCCAACTGCAAGTTAGTGGAGTTACAGGCGCGACTAACCCTGCTCCACTTGCCTTAGTTCTCAAATCAGATAGTAAAACCTATAACCTGTTACTAGCTAACACTCTCACCAATGGAACTTGGAATGTTTGGGCTGACTATAATGGCTTGACCGATACGGTAGAACTCCGCTATAGCCAGAGTGCTACTCGTCCTGCAACGGCTAACGAAACGAGAACAATTTCTAAAACCGATCTCGTTGGTAGTAGCACCAATCCTGCATTGCAAGTTGGGTTGAGAGCCACAACAACGGATATGGCTGTCGGTTACAGTCTTCTCAATTTAAGCTTCCGCGATAACTATAATCCCACTGTCGATCGCGTTAAGTTTACTGACTTTACCAACATTACAGGATTAACGCTTACTGGGAGCGCCGCCCAAGTTACTAGTAATAATCAACCAGTGGTGCGATTGAATACTGGCGCAGAGCAGTTAGGCTTTTTGGAAAATCCACTTATTTCCACTGATAATGATGGATCATTCAGTACCTTCCTCAAATTTCAAGTCAGTGGCGTAACCAATGGCTCGACTGGAAGTGGAAGATTTGGAATGATCTTTGGTAGTGGTGCTGGGGTAACTTTTGACAATGTATTTAGTAATGGAACATGGAATTTCTGGGCTGATTATGACGGTAGTACGGATTTAATCAAGGTCTATATTTCTCAATCGGCGACTCGTCCAACCACACCTTATGTGCAAGGGCAACTTACCAAGGCTCAGCTTTTGGGTTCAGATCAAACGAACCAACTCCTCGTCAAGTTTGGTGTCGATACTCGTGCTGCTACCTCATATACCAAACAAGACACGGGTGAATTTGTTAATTTGAGCCAGCCTGCTGTCTATGAAATTTTGTCCTTGGATCTGTTAGATGATATTAATCCCCAATTCATCGATCCACAATCTCAAGTCATTAGTTTCCCTAACTTTGCTACGAATGAAGGACTAGCGATCGCCCCCGATACTGACACATTACAGACCGTGATCGCAAATGTTCCCAACGTTGCTCAAAAAGTGGCGGTAAATGGGTTTAATGTCTTGCGTCTAGCCAGTGGAGTCGATCAAAACAGTCAGGTGGTTTCCACTAATCCACTCAGATTTGCAGACGATGGTTCCTTTAGTAGCTTCTTTAAAATTCAAGCAAGTGGAATCGGCGCGAGCAATACCGCTAAGCTTGATGTACTGCTACTCTCGACAGGTAAGGAATATAGTCTGCCATTAGGTGCGGCGCTAGGAAATGGCGCATGGAATGTGTGGCTCGACTATAGCGGCAAAACCGACAAATTGGAATTGCGTTATAGCCAAACTAGCGATCGCCCCGCGACTGCAAACCTTACCCAAACTGTCACCCATAATGACCTAATTGGAGCAGGAGATCAAGCCCAGATCGGTTTCCGTACTGCTACGAATAGTACGGCGGTAACATATGATGTTTCCGATTGGCGGGTGTTAGATACTTACGATCCTCAAGCTTACGATCCGCTTTATACTTCCCAGAAGTTCAATCCCACCTTTAGCCATCTCGCTGTTGTTGTCGATGATGACATTGCAGGGGTATCAATTACCAACAGCAATGGACAACTGATTGGTAATACTACGCAGCCAAATCTGAGCGAAAGTGGTACTAATCAAACTTTCAATGTGAAGTTAAACACCAAACCAATCGGTCTGGTCACAGTCACTCTTGCGACAAATAACAGTCGTGAAGGTCGGATCAAATCAGGAGATAGTAACAGCACTAGCAATGTTCTCGATGCGGTCACTCTCCGCTTCACGCCTGAAGATTGGAATATAGCTAAATCATTTACGGTTATTGCTCAAGACGATGTGATTGATGATGGTGATGTCAAGTTCAATATTGTTGCTTCGACAGCGAGTGTTTCTGATACTAACTACAATAATCTTGCACTGCCCAGACTCGCCTTTACCAATACTGACAATGACACTTCAGGCGTATTTGCTAATGGCAATCTAGGCGATCGCGCTAATTTGATCGAAGGTGTGACCGATGGCTTTGCCTTGAAGTTAAAATCACAACCCACCGCCGCTACAGAATCAGTAAGATTAATCGTCAGTCCGATTACCGAGCAACTACAACTGAACGATGGGAAGGCTGGCGCATCTAGTGTTCTCACCTTTAATTCTAGCAATTGGAATCAAGAGCAAACTGTCCGTGCTAATGCGATCGATGACAATGTTGTTGAAGGTACACAGAAGACAAGTCTCAATCTGCAAGTCGAACGCACCATCAATTACAAAGACTTCCGTGATTTATCGGAATTGGTATTGCAAGACAATGCCAAGCAAGGATTACGCTTCGGTGATAAGGTGTTGCGCCTAGCGGATACTGCATCTACTAGTGGCACGGCGTTTTACAATGCTCCATCGGCATCTTTACTGAAAAATGAATCCTTTGAAACTTTCTTCCGCTTTGTCAGTAACGATCCTGCGGGAACTTCTAAAGGTGTTGGGTTGGAAATTGCCAGTGATCTACTAGGTAGCAAAAATGTCAAGGTGCGATTTGTGCCAGGGGCAGGGGCGGTTAACAATCAAATTGTGATTGAAGAGAATGGTGTCGTTAAGCCAAATCCTCGATTAATCTCTGCGATTGGTAGAGATAGCCTCGGCAACAATACCAACGCCAGCTTTAATAACAATCAAGCTTGGAGTGCTTGGGTCAAATATGACGGCAGTAGCGATCGCCTCGAAGTGCGTCTTGCTAACGATCTCAATCGTCCTAGCACCGCTCAACTTACCTACGATGGACTCAAGAATGCGTTAGGCTCACCAAGTGCGGCTTACTTGGGACTATTGGCAAGCAACGGCGCAGCAGTTTCAGGTAAAGGTAGCACCACTCAAGATATTATCGCTTGGACGATTGATGGGAATGATCCCGCCAATAGCACCATTGAGTTTCCCAATCCCAATGCGAATATTCCTATCAAGACTTTCCGCGATCCCGATCCCACAAAAGTCAAGGCTCCCTTTGAAGTAGAAATTAAAGATAACGATTTACCAATTGTATCTATTCAAGCGGGACCAAAAGCTCTCGAAGGTAAGACACCGAGTTACTTTACGATCGCTTTAACAAACCTCGCCGATCCCACCATTGGCAATACGGGTATCAAAGTTAATTATCAACTTGTGTCGGGAACAGCTACCAACGGTCTAGATTATCAACAGATAGCCACTGATGGTGTCGTGCGTGTTGCCCCTGGAGAAATTCAATCGAATTTACTGGTTGTCCCCATTGACGATTTTATTACTGAAGGTGTTGACTTCCAGATCACCAGCTTCAACAGTACCACTAAGGCTTTAGGTTTAAAGATTGCCGATAAAGTACGCATCTATGATGGCACTGTGCTTACTTTCGGCAAAGGAATGGTCGGCAAGGTTATTCTCAACGGTGTTGCGGGTGTACTCACCGATCCTGATACACAACTCAAATATGTCGAAATCACTGCCACTAATAAACCAACACTATCGATACAGCGCCTGAGTGGAACTCTAGCGATCGACAACACCACCACAACTGGTCTGCAATCTGCTCCTTTCAAGGTGCAAAGTAGTTCAGGCAATACAGGCTCTGGACTATTGGCTCAATACTTCAATAGCAAAAACAACTTTACAGGAACACCTGCGCTTACCCGTGTTGACTCCCAAATTAACTTCGACTGGGGCTTGGGTTCTCCAGATGCGAAAATTAATAGCGATAACTTTAGTGTGCGCTGGACGGGATATGTTCAAGCGCCGAAGACAGGGCTATATACCTTCTACGGTAATACTAACGAGGGGGTAAAACTATCCGTTGATGGAAAAGTTCTAATTAACGACTTGACTGATAATCTCTTTGGTTCTGTTGAACGTACTTCCACAACAATACAACTGAATGCTGGACAATCGTATGCTCTACAAATGGATTATTACGAATCCACTGGTTTCGCAGCATCTACACTATCTTGGTCGGCGGTTGATGGGAATAAAACCACGATTGTATCTAAAGAAATAATTGGTGCAGATAAATTTAGTACCTTCGATCAAGTCAGTTTAGGCTTAGGTGATTTTACCTTAAGCAAAGGTAGTACCTTAGATTTGGGTGGTGGCATTAAGGCAACGGTAAAGGATGTCAGCAAAGAGATTGGTACTACTGGCACTACTCTAATTGATACTACTGGCACTACTGTAACTGTCACCTTACCAGATAGCGTTAATTTGAATGCGATCGCCACAGGCGGTAAAGCAAGTCTCAATGCTGAAAATGTCACTGTGAAATTATTGGCAGGTGATGGCTATACTCTCAGTGGGAATAGTCAAGCGACCCTAGAGATTGCCGACAATGACGCACCAGGATTGCGGATCATTCAGACAGGCGATCGCCCAATTGTGCAGGAAGGCGCGACAACCGATTTCCAAATCTCTCTCCTCAGCGAACCCACAGTCCCCGTCACCGTTTACCTAAATCCAGACTCTCAACTCACAGTCACCAATCTGAATCCGCCCTTACTGGATGCGAAACTCAGTAACTTGAGCTTTGATAAAACCACAGGCTCATTGCAACTGCGTCTATTCCGCCAACCGACTGCCGATGTCACGATCGCTGTCACTCCAAAATCAGCGATCGATCCCAATCAGTTGACATTTACCAGCACTAACTGGGATCAATATCAAACCGTTGATTTAGCATCATTAACCAATAAATTGAAGGTTGATGACCCTATAGTTCCTAATTTCTTCTATACAACCGTAAAAGATAGTTTGGGAACAAGTTATAGTTTGCGTTTTCAACAGGTTGCCGAAAATAAAATTAATTACTTGCCACCTTTAGGAACCAAAGGCTTCTATGGACTAACCTTCGACGCGAGTAACTGGTACATTCCTCAAACTGTAGAAATCTCAGCGATCGACAATAACAAGATTGATGAAGTATTACGCGATGGTTCCATCAAATATGGCATTGTCACTGGCGATCCTAGTTACGCATCTCTCACCATTGCCGATCAATCCATTGGCATCATCGATCGCCTGATTGACACGAAAGAAGTCAAAGCAGGAATTGGTGGCAGCCTCGACACCTTTAAAGACTCGATCAATGACTTTGAATTACCAATCATTGGCAAACTAGGCAACGATCCCACGATGTCCGATGTTGTAGATACAGTCAGTGCCGCCGTACAAGCGGCTCTAGATTCTGTGCCTGTACCAACTGCTAAAGCGTTAGAACTAGCGATCGAGACAAAACTCACTGAATTTGCGAAAAAGATCACAGTTGGAGGTGTCGAACTCTTTGCTACACCTGAAGTAACGGTGGAGATGGATGAAAACGGGATTAGCTTCACGATTAATATCGGACAGAAATTCACGAAGGATTGGAAACTGCCCAGTGATTTTGGGGTGTCAGGTGGACTATTCAGCGCCAAAGCCGCAGGCGGCATTGAGGTCGCCCTAGAATATGACATGACTTTAGCTTTTGGTGTTAACAAAGACTTTGGCTTCTATATCAATACTGGAGATAGTGGCGTTCGGTTTGCGGTCGGTGGTGGACTGACTTCCGATTTTAGTGCTGAAGCCAATGTCGGATTCATTCAAGTCAAAGCAACCAATGCGCCTGATAAACCTACAGAAATTTCGGCTGAGGCAATTTTACAGTTTGCCGATCCTGACAATCGCAGCACCTTCAAGTTCTTTGATGTGAATAGTGATGGTAAATTCAATGGCAACCCAATTATCTACAGTAGTCCTGTCGATACGACTCCCAATGATGACAAGCCCGATGTTGATGCGACAGGTAATTTAATCACCAAAGATGTCAGTATCCAAGAGCCATTTACGGAAATTGATTGGAAGGGAACCGATAAATATGCATTGCCATCGCTAACTGCAACCACAGGTACTACCGTTGCTCCCGCCTACAGCAATATTGACTGGAATGGCAATAAAGTCTTTGACAAGCCAGAAACGATTACAGGTAAAGGCGTATATCGGACGATTCCAATATCAGCAGCGACCGCAACAACTCCTGCTGTAACCGAAGTTATCTATTACCTCGATGCTAATCGGAATGGCAAACTCGATAAGAGTCCTGCGGGAGTCGCAGGTGATCCTAATCAACTTCGCGGTGAACTTTGGACAATTTCTGATGCATGGGTTGATAAAACGAATACTGCTGTCACTAAGGTAAAAGAATTTGAGATTAAAACCCAAGCCCAAAAGGTAAACGGTAAAGGTGTTTTCGTACCTTATTTCGATCAAAATGGTGATGGCAAATACAGCGCTGAAGAAGCGCTAACCCCAGCACAGGAAACAAAGTACGGTGTGGGAACGATCAAAGGCGATTCTACTGTTATTGGCGAAGGTAGTTTTGTGCGCGGTCGCGGTATCGCCTATCGTGATACCAATAAAAACGGTCAGCTAGATCTCGAACCCTTTGTGGATACGAATAACAATGGTCGTTGGGATACAGGTGAAGCAACGGTTTCTAATAATTCCATTGGCAATACTATCAAGCCTAACCGCGAAGTCTTTGTGATGTCTGGTTACAAACCAATTGAAGTCGATGACAAGGGTTTGACCACATTTCTCGACTTAAATGGCGATCGCAAACAGACCTCTGTGGTTAGCAATAGTGGTAGTTCTGAGCCAAATATTCTCACCTACAGTCTCCAAAAAGATGAATATCAATTCTTGAATTTAACGGGCGATGTTACATTTGAGCCAACCTTTATCAAGGATGCCAATGGTGAAGATACTGAAGCGATCGATCCCGCTAATTATTTCACTGGTGATATGAAAATTCTCAAGAATGGAGAAGATGGCTTCTCTTATCTGGATTTGAATGGTGATGAAGCATTTAGTACGGGAGGCGAACCTCTACGCGATGCCAATGACAACAAAAAACAAGACAATGGCGAATCTTTCATCGATCTTAATGGCAATGGCACTTGGGAAAGTACGGGTGTTGCTGATGCGATTATTAACTTTGGCGCACCGACCCTCACCTTCTTTGATATTGATAATGATGGTAAACAAACTTGGTTGCTAGATGCTAATGACAATGGCATTAAAGATACTGGTGAAATCGCAACTACAGGTTTAATCAGCGAGAAAGAGGTCAAGAGTGCTGATGGCAAAGAAGTTCTCTCGACTTTTGATTATCTCGACACCAGTCTCGATGGTGATTTTACTTCGGGAACTGAGTTCAAAGTTGTCCAAACTACATTTGGCAAGATCCTCGACAAAAATGATGATGGAATCTTCAATGCAGGTGATGTGACAATCATTAGTCAGGAAGGCATGATCCGTAAAGTATACGAATCTGCACTCAATAATTTTGACTCAACTACTTTTGAATATCTTGATATCAATAATGATGGAAAGTACAGCTTAGGATTGGGAGCCGTTCCTAGTGATGTGCTTATCAAGTCTGATGCCAATGGTACTTATGTGACCATCAACAATACACGCTTTAATGGTAAGCGCATTGATTTTGTCGATGTCAATGTGGATAGTCAGTACAGTAGCGATGATCTACGAATTGTCAAAGCAACTCCCACAAGTAAATCTTCTTACTATGATGCCAATGCCGATGGAAAGAAGGATAGCGATGAATCCTTGATCATTGATGCTGTTACCTATCTTGATGTAAATGGAGATTTTAGTTTCAACTCCGCCGACACAAGTACATCTCTTGGTAATGCGCTGGTTGATGCTTTTAAAGATTTCAAGAAAGCGGCGACAGATAGTAACTCCTTAGAAGCAACTGCTCCTGATCCGATTGAACCAATGGTGTTACAAGATGGTGAAGGTGGTCGGTATCTTGACCTCAATTTCAATCAAACCCGTGATGTTGGCGAACCATTCTCTGCGGATGCTGAAGAACCAATGGCGATCGCCCCTGAAAATATCCTTACCTTTGATATTGTTAGTGATACTGTTCTCACGGTAACAACGCGATATGTAGATAATGATGGTAGTGGTACTTTTACCGATGGCGATCAAAATTTGGATGAGATATTAAGCCTCACCTCAACCCAAAAGGTAAAGTTAGCCGATCTATTCCGAGTTGGTGCAAATGACTTATCGGTGACTTTCCTTGATGTTGATGGCAATCGCAGTTTGGGAGTAAAAGACTATCCTGTATTGATTAATGGTGAAGGTAAGCAATTCGTTGATATTAAACGTGATGGTGAACTGAACACCATTGACGAACGCGACCTCAATAGCAATGATCGCATCTCCATCCCCGAACGTGGCTTTGAATCAGAGCCTTTTGCGGAAGCCAATAACGATTTTAGTGCTTTGACCGATCTAGTTTATCAACCTGCTCGCACCATTGATACAGTCGGTACAACAACAACAACTACTACAACCGTTCCAGGGGTTTACTACTATGATCTAAATCGCAATGGTCAGTATGACAAACTCAGTGATGTCCTCAAAGCAGATGCATCTGGTGAGTTGGTTGAGTATTTTGATGATGGGGAAAGCCTAACTGCACCCGAAATCTTGAAAGCTCTAGTTTCTAAGCAAGCTGGTAGCTTATTTACCTTTGAGGCTGGTGCTTCCGCAACATTAGGTTTGCACCTCAGCGCAGGTTCTTCCAATGCTCAATGGCCATCTCTGAGCGGCGATCTATTCCTTGAAATTCCTTCTCCTCGTATTGTTTACGATCAAGAAGGTGGACTACGGAAGGAAGCAACGACAACCTCACTCGAACTTAAGGACATCAAACTTGACCTCGGCAGTGCGATCACCAATATCATCAAACCAATTGTCAGCAAAATCAACACCTATATTGAGCCAATCAAACCGATTGTCAAATTCCTCACTGACGACATCAAAATCCCGACCCAGTTGGGTGTGGATTCATTACTGGAAAGTGATGGTAAGCCTGGTACTAATTTACTAGAAATAGCTGAAAAGCTACTCAGTTTGGCAACTGGTGATAGTACAACTCCAACCACCGCCGCAGGTTCTACTCCAACTACCACTCCAGCTACTACCCCAGATCCAGCGAAGGCATTATCCACGACAGAAAAAGCCTTAAAATCCCTGCAAACTGCGCTTAAATTCACAAAGGTTATTGTCAATCTGATTGAGGCTGTGGATACACTCAATGACTTGACTAAAGATAGCGCTTCCCTAGAGTTGGCTCTGGGCAGTTGGCAGAAAGAATTTGCTGCCAGCAATACAGCGACCCCTGATCCTGAGACATCAGTTGCCACGCAAGCCGTTACTACTCCACCGAAACCAGCCACGACTACTGGTACGGTTGCTACTACTAGCACGGCAATTAATGCGCCTGCGAACACTCCTAGTAGCTTCAAAAAAGCTCTCAATGCCATTCAAGCGATCGAGGGTTTGAAGTTCCCATTCTTGACCGATTTCTCTGTCCCAATCCGCTTGCTCTTGGGCGAAAAAGGTGTTGACTTGATTACCTTCGAGCCACCAAAGTTAGCATTAGATGCCAGTTTTAGTGTGGGAACTTATATCTATCCAGCTCCACCTATCAAAGTTGGCATAAATGGCTCGATTGGGGTGAGTACCGATCTGCTCTTTGGTTTTGACACATCAGGAGCGCAGGATTGGAAAGAGTCAGGATTTGAACTATCAGAAATTTACAAAGTTCTCGATGGTTTCTATCTCGGTGACAAACACGATGGTGTCGATACCCCAGAAGTAACAGTCACAGGTGAAGTTGCTCCTTACGCCGCCCTTGATGCTGTGATTGCCTCTTTCACCATTGAAGGCGGCATCAGTGCCACGGTTGGACTGGACTTGGTTGACGAAGGTGAGGACAATGGCACTAGTGATGGCAAGTTACGCATTTCCGAAATCATTGCTAAGATCAAACGCGCTTCAACTGCCGATGGCAATGGTATTGGCAACTTCTTGAGCTATATGTTCAAGCTTTCGGGTGTAGTCGATGCGTTCCTTCGCGCTTCATTAGATATCTCACTACTCGGTACAGTCTGGTCAGAAGAACTAGCTCGTGTCACTCTGTTTGAGTTCAGTCTAGGAGGCGGACAACCCGCAAGTTCGGGCGGATTGATTGGTCATGCAGGCAATAGCAATATCCACGATGGAACGGTATTTTGGGATGCTAACTTTAATGGAATCTTAGATGCAGAAGAACCTTCAACCACAACCAATCTTGATGCTAGCTATGCCCTTGATGTACCAATCGATCGCTGGGATGCCAATGGTAACTTCAAATTAGATGCTACCGATGGCAGAGTTGTAGTTCAGGGTGGTACGGATCAACTAAGTGGACAGCCACTGCAAGGTCAGCTTACTGCGTTACCAAATTCTCTGGTTGTCACACCGCTAACGACTCTAAAGGCAGATTTAGTTCGTGGTTTAGTCCTCCAAGGCTCGGCGGAATCTGTCGCAACTGTAGTAGTTGAAACCCAATTGAAGAAAGTTTTGGGGATTTCCGATGCAGTTAATCTCGATAACTTCAATCCGATCGCTGCCTTGTTAGAACTAAAAGACCCCAATGGCGCTCAGGTTTATCAAACCCATGTCCAAATCCAAACGCTATTACTGAATGCGAAGGAGTTCTTGAGCAGTGCCACAGGCAAAACAGGAGGAGATGTCACCAATGCCGCGATCGCCGCGATCGCTAAAGGCATTGGCTCCGCAGATCCCAATAAGGTTATCGACCTCGCCGATGCCGTTCAACTCAAAGCCCTATTTACCGCAACATTACAAGCAGCAGCCCAAGCCCTTGCCAACAATACATTAGATGCTACTAAACTAGGTCAACAGGTCAACTCCACACTAGATGTCGCCGCAAAGGGAAATACCCTCAATCAAGATTTGGCTAGTTCATTAAAGTTGGCGATCGCTCAAGGTAATGATCTCAATTCCACGCTAGAAGGCTTTAGTTCTAATAAAATTATCGCGCAAACCTTCTTACCGATGGAAACTAAGGCTGTTGTGGAAGGTACACAAGGCTTCTATCTTAAAGATCCGATTGCCGCTCCGCTCTTTGTACAGGAATCTCAAGCCTTTACATTTAATCTTAGCGATCGCTTTGTAAATGTCAGTGGCGACCCGATCACCTATACCCTGACTGAGGCTCTGCCCACGGGCTTAACCTTTAATAGCACTACAGGTATTCTCCAAGGCACATTGTCAGCCGCGACATCAGCAAACACAGCACCATTGCTGATTGGCTTTAGTGCTGCTAATACTAAAGCCAATCAACTCTCAGGTAGCTTTAGTCTCAATCTTAATTACATTCCTACTGCCATTAGCCTGACTAATAGCTCAGTCATCGAAAAACTGGCGATCGGTACAGTCGTGGGCGAGCTTACTACCACCGATGCCAACACCACTGATACTTTTACTTATAAATTGGTTACAGGTGTCGGTAGTGATGACAATGCCGCCTTTGCGATCGAGGGTAATAAATTAAAAACCGCAAAAACCTTCGATGCTGCTCAACAAAATCAATATAAAGTCAGGGTACTCACTCAAGATGCCAGTGGTTCTATATTTGAGAAACCTTTGACCATTCAGATTCAAAGTACGAATAATCCTCCCACTGCAACTGATGATAATGTAACGACTAATGTCGATACTTCCGTCAATATCGATGTCCTCAAGAACGATCAAGATATCGACAAAGATCCTCTCACTCTGTCGGTTTTGACCCTTCCTACTCACGGCACGGCTAAGGTCAATGACAACAATACCCCCGACCAAAAAGACGATGACTTTATTAGTTATCTACCCGTAGCCGCTTATACACTTACGGTTCGCTGATTTTTGAAATAGGTCAAAACATTTGACGGGACAATAAGGATCTCAGGCTTTATGAACTTTTTTTACGAAGTTATTGATTTTCACCTTCTTGTATGCATTACAAATAAATTAAAGCAATAATGACCTTTATTAGTATTAATTATCAATAGTAATGCCAAAAAGTGCAAATTAATGAATGTCATTTGCATTAAGAAAATCAGCGAACGGTAAGTATACAGGTAGTGATAGCTTTACCTATCAAATCGATGATGGTAAGGGCGGTAAGGCTAGCGCCAAAGTGAATATTGCCGTCAATGTAGTTAGTCAAAACGGATTAATCGCAGGAGCCGCAGGTAGCAACTTCCTACAACTTAATGGTAATAATCTCACCAAACTAGAAGCAACCCTGATTAACAAACAGGTTCAACAATTCACAATCAACGAAATTGGTGTGTTTGCGGTTGATGATGCACAGGGACGAGTTGATGGCTTACTGCCAACAGATTTAGGCTATATCCAAGCCGCTTTACAAAAAGCACAGGTGATATTCTCCGTACTGCCCGATGACCTGCTTTCTAGCCCCAATCGCATCTTGCAAGGTTTCGGTGGTCAGCAACTCGCTTTCTATCTAGTCCAGAATGGCACTACCGATGAAGTGCTGCGTGATCCTAACGCAGCAAGTAAAGTTCGGTTTGGTTCTCCCATCGGCGGCAATGATTTAGGAACTTTGAAACTGACATCAACAACAGCTAATCAATTTACATTAGCGTTTGATGATGGTCTGGGCAGCGATCGCAATCCCGACATTACCCTAAACCTGAAGCTAACCGATGCTGAAGTTCCGATTGGTTCTAACTTGCAAGGCTCCAACGAGCAGGAAATTGTCGATTTAACTCAGTTTAAAGGTCAGAAAATCGCTGCATTTTTCCCAACTGTAGCCAGTGAAGCCGCTTACGATAATGTGGTGGGCTTCTATCGCATTGAGAATAAGCAGGGTTCAGTATTCGATCCGCTTACGGGTAAAACCATCAATGTCGGTGATGCAGATTATACTCAAGCCGCCATTCGCAACAGTCAATCCTTTGGCATGGACTTCAATCGTCAAAATACAGGTATTACGAAGATGCTAGATGGAGGCTCTTTGTTTGCTCCGTTCATTATTGCGAATGGCGATGTGAACCAAGTCTTGAATAATCCATCAGGCAGTCAACCTGCGGTCTATTTTTCCTATCTGGGCGCAAATCCTGACAAGGTAGATCACATCCGTTTATTAAGTAGTAATGCTTGGGGCTTTGAGGATTTAGCTGGCGGCGGCGATCGCGATTATAACGATATTGTCATTCGCGCCAACTTTAAGCCTATTGCTTGATCGACTTTAACGATATTGTCATTCGCGCTAACTTTAAGCCTATTGCTTGATCTACAGAACGGCACGGCTATTGAGCCAGATTTCGTTGTTGGTGATTGCTAATGAGGATATGGCTATACAGACTGAATCCAAACTAAATTGTGCCGATCTTTGGCTGATTTTAGTCTGCCTCATAGCCATTATTGATTGAAAATCTGTGAAGCATTGCAAACTCACAAACATTTGCGACCATTGTAGCTGAGGAAAACCGCTATACTTTGAAAATAATGTAGAAATAGCAACATGATCGAGCCGATTGGCTACATATTGGGAACCAAAGATGCCACACCCCTTGAGTTTTGGGTGGCGGTGAGTGATGGTAAAGTCCTGCGCCTTGATGATGTCGTGCAGGTAAAAACCGATCGCCCCGACAAAAAAGGTGTTGTTAATTTCTATGGAGTCGTCGATCATGTGCGAACTATCCATGAAGGAACCCAATTTGATACGGATACATTCTTAGTCACTAATGGCAGTATGCCCGTGAATGTATCCTATGCCGCCCATATCCAAGTCACCCGCATCGAACCTGAAGAATATTTACCCCCTCAACCGAGCGATGCTGTCTATTTAGCTGAAGATGAGAACCTGAGATTTGCGCTTAACTTTGATGGCATGGAGCAACGCATCTCCGCAGGAATCATGCGAAACGGTAGCCCCGCCTATTTGAATTATGAATTTATCGATGGCACAAAGGGCGCTCACGTCAATATTTCAGGGATTTCTGGCGTAGCAACTAAGACTTCCTTTGCATTATTTCTACTCCATTCAATTTTTAATTCGACAGCACTGGGTTCTAAGAGAGCGAATACGAAGGCTTTAATTTTTAACGTCAAGGGAGAAGATTTATTTTTCCTAGATAAACCGAATAACAAAATGCGTGAAGAGGATCGAGCCACTTATCACGCCCTCGATCTTCCTGTAGAGCCATTTCGCGATGTCCGTTTTTGTGTCGCTCCTAAGAAGAACACGCAAGAGATCGAACCCCATCTCGATCAACGTTCCGATAATATTTCCGCATATATTTGGGGGATGCGTGAGTTTTGTCGCGATCGCCTATTTCGATTTTTATTTGCTGGCGATGATTTGGAGCGGGGAAATATTGGCTTTTTGGCGAGTATTGTCGAAGAGCGGCTGGCAAGATTGGCGGTGGATAATGATAAACATGATATGAAGATGGGATTTTTACCCCGAACTAGTCTCGATCCCGATGATGATTATGGCGAAGATGGCAAGGATAAAGTCGAAACATTTCGCGATTTGATTGAGTTTCTCGAAGATAAATTGGTAGAGAATCCCGATCAAAAATGGCTAGGACGAAATGCTCCCGCCACTGCCGAAGCTCTAACCCGCCGTTTATGGGGCATTGCCGATGAAATGGGACATCTCATTCGCGGTGATTTACCCGCAGAAGAATTACAGAAATATAAGCTCGATCCCCTTGCGGCAGAATATCAATTAACGATCGCCGATATCAACAAACTCGGCAGTAAAGCTCAAAAGTTTGTAGTGGGTGTGCTACTGCAAAAGCTATTTATGGAAAAGGAAAAGCGCGGTCAATATCCCGTAGTCTTTATCGTTCTCGATGAATTGAATAAGTACGCGCCCAAGGAAGGTCGTAGTCCGATCAAAGATTTGCTTGTAGAAATAGCAGAACGAGGGCGATCGCTTGGCATTATCTTAATTGGCGCACAACAAACTGCTTCGGAAGTAGAGCGGCGCGTAGTCGGACAGGCGGCGGTGCGGGTGGTTGGTCGTCTGGACTCTGCTGAAGTGGAACGTCCTGAATATAATTTTTTGACGGGTGCTTGTCGGAAGCGATCGCTCCTTTTAAAGTCTGGCAGTATGTTTATTCATCAGCCTGAAGTGCCATCACCTCTACTAGTGGGCTTTCCGTTTCCTGCCTACGCGACGCGATTACGCGAGGTGCAGACTAGTGAAGTGGAAGAGAAGATTCTCAAGAGCAAAGTCAAGCGGTTGTAGCGATTACATCTAGCCATCTGTCATTAAATTTATGCGAATGCGTATAAATACTTGGTGATGTTATTGGTGGTGTTAGCGTGTTTTCAGGGCTTTGCTTGGCGCGTTGCGTTATATTGAAGGGGTATCTTTGCCCGTTAGTTAGTTGTCGTCATGCCAAAATGGTTTAGTACTGCTGGTCCCTGTAAGTCTGACATTCACTACATGTTGTCAGCTACAGAGCGCTTACCTGAAATCAAACAGCTAATTGCTCAAGAAAACTATTTTGTAATTCATGCGCCAAGGCAAGTGGGTAAGACTACAGCGATGATTACTCTTGCACAAGAATTAACAGCGAGTGGTCAATATACGGCAGTGATGCTATCTCTGGAAGTGGGGGCTGTATTTTCCCACGATCCAGAATTAGCAGGGCGGGCAATTTTGGATGAGTGGCAGGATGCAATTAGGTTTTATTTACCACCAGAGTTGCATCCTAGTCATAGAATTTTAGGAGAATCAGGTCGTCATATTGGCGCTTTTTTGGCAGCATGGTCACAGGAATCGCCACGACCATTGGTAGTGTTTCTAGATGAAATTGATGCTTTGAGTGACGAGACTCTAGTTTCTGTACTTCGGCAAATTAGATCTGGATTTCCACGTCGTCCAAAGGGCTTTCCGCAGTCAGTTGCCCTAGTGGGAATGCGTGATGTGCGGGATTATAAATATGCTTCTGGGGGGAGCGTAGGCGAAGCGTCTGCCGTAGGCACTCGCCTAAATACCTCTAGTCCTTTTAATATCAAAGTACGTTCTTTTACGTTGAGCAACTTTACCCTTGAGGATGTGAGAAATCTCTATCGGCAACATACGGATGCGACTGGTCAAATATTTACACCAGAAGCAGTTGATTTAGCCTTTCATTTGACGCAGGGACAGCCTTGGTTAGTAAATGCGATCGCTAAGGAAATTGTGGAATATATTACGAAAGATCCATCTATTCCTATTACTGCTGAGTTAGTAAATCAAGCGAAGGAAATACTGATTAAGAGACAGGATACGCATCTGGATAGTCTTGCAGAAAGATTGAGGGAAGACAGAGTTAGAGCGGTGATTCAGCCTATTCTCGCGGGGCAGGAACTGCCAGATGTGCCACAGGATGATATTCGCTATGTTTTAGATTTAGGGCTTTGTACTAACGAAAATGGTTTGGCGATCGCTAATCCTATTTATCAGGAAGTGCTTCCTAGAGTGCTTGCCTATGTAACGACTGCTTCTATTGGGTATCTTCAACCAATCTGGCTTAGTGAGCAAGGTGAATTTCTGCCCGATCGCTTGTTGGAAGCGTTCTTGTTATTCTGGCGGCAGCATGGAGAGCCTTTATTTGGAAGTACTCCCTATCCAGAGATTGCGCCTCATATTGTATTGATGGCTTTTCTGCACCGTGTTGTTAATGGTGGTGGTACGTTAGAGAGGGAATATGCGATTGGTTCGGGAAGAATGGATATCTGTTTGCGCTATGGTAAGGTAACTTTGGCGATGGAGTTGAAGGTATGGGCGGATAAAAGACCTGATCCGCTCAAGGATGGGTTGTTGCAATTGGATAAATATTTATCGGGTTTGAGTTTGGATACTGGTTGGTTGGTGATTTTTGATCGCCGTTCTGGTCTGCCAACCCTAAGCGATCGCACCACTACCGAAAATGTTATTAGTCCCGCAGGGCGAGAGATTGTCGTGATTCGCGGATAAACAAGGGCTTCACTGCAAAATAAGGAATTCTAATAACTAATAAGTTGCAACCTTAAGCGATCGCTTTCACAATTACAAATCCCAACAAGCGATCGCTCTCAAACAAGACATTTGTCTGTCTGCAAATATGCTAAATTGGATTGTAGATATGACTTGGAGTGCGGTTATGACTATTTCTGGCGATCGCAAGCTAATTACAAAAATAGAACTGCCTGATGAGGACTTTGAGCCGATGCCTGAAGGTGATAGACAACGGCGAAATTTAAGCTATGCTACTGAAGCTTTAAAACTTTGGTTTGAGAAAGAAGAAAACGTCTATGTTTCAGGAAATTTGTTTGTTCGATACGAGCAAGATTTAGTAGAGAAAAGAGTTGCACCTGATATTTTTGTTGTTTTTGGCATGAGCAATGAAGATCGGGTTAGTTATACGATTGGGGAAGATGGTGGCAAAGCGCCTGATTTTGTTTTGGAAGTGATTTCAAAGGGAACGAGAACAAAAGATCGTAAACAGAACCCATTAATTTATAAATATTTAGGTGTTAAAGAATATTTTCAATACGATCCTTCGAGCAAGTTCTTGAAATCAAGTTCGTTAAATGGGGTTCGTTTGGAAAATGGTGAGTATGTAGCGATCGCTTCTTCAATCTTGCCTGATGGCACTTTGTCATTACATAGTGAAGTTTTAGATTTAGGTTTACATTTGTATCCAAGTCTAAACTTTCGTTTCTTTGACCCAATTTCTAATCAGATGTTGCGGTCTTATGCGGAGGCGGAACATGATCGAGAAATTGCTGAATTAGAGAGATTGTATGAGCAACAGGCTAGGCGTGAAGCTGAGGCTGCACAACAACAGGCGGAGGCGATCGCTTTACAAGAACGGCGAAAAAATGAAACATTGAGAGCTTATCTCAGATCTATCGGAGTTAATCCAGACGATCTCTAAGTTTGACTGGAGTGATCGCATATAAACTTCTAAAAAAGCCGATCAGTATTTGCTTTAAGTTTTTTATATTTCAGTCCATGTTTAGCCAAAGTATAGTCAGAATCAGCAGCAGCCAAATCTATTAATGCTTCAGGACAATCTTGTCTTTTAACAAGGTCAAATATAATTGAACGACCCATTGCGTAATCTGGATCATTTTTTCCTATTTCATAAAGCATCTGAAATTTTTCTTCTGAAATAAAGCTATTAGTTTTAATAAATGAGTTAAAAGTTCCCCATCTACAATGCCCAGTGTTTTTGTCTTCACCCTCAAAATACTTTTGCTTAATTTTTGAAAAATTTTCAACAGTTATTATTCCTACATCAATCCAAAGATAACTAAATTGAAGTTTGATAAAATCTGGGTCACTATATATTTGATGATTCATAATTAATTACCTTTTAGTAAGTAGGGTGCGTTAGCCTGAGCATAAAGCGCCATTATTGAGTTAGTTTACTAAAAAATGATCGCCAATATTAATCTTCAAACTTAAGCGATCGCTCCTTTTAAAGTCTGGCAGTATGTTCATTCATCAGCCCGAAGTTCCATCACCATTGTTAGTGGGTTTTCCTTTTCCTGCTTACGCGACGCGGTTACGCGAGGTGCAGACTAGTGAAGTGGAAGAGAAGATTCTCAAGAGCAAAGTCAAGCGGTTGTAGGGCGATCGCTCCCATAGGTTGAGATCCCCGACTTTTTTTGTGAATTCGCAAATTGTCTTTGCTTACTTAGAAAAAGTCGGGGATCTTTGCATTTACAGGCTTGGTTGATGATGATGTAATGACAAAGACTTGACTAGAAATGTAGTTTAGTATAGGGTTAAATCATGCATATACGGATATGGGCAGAAAACTGATCAAGGTACAAAATCTACTTTATAGGAGTAATTATCATGGATATGAAAACGAATAATTTAAGAAAAATGGGGGGGGGGTAGCTGCTCTTCTAGCTAGCCTTTTCGCTATCTCAGACTCAGCCTCTGCGATCAATCTAACTATCACTAACACGACAGGAGCTGCTAATACAAATGGTTCTTTCATTGGTCAAAGTTTCAAGAATGATCCTGCTGATCCCGGGGCATCAATCGTTTTCAATCTCAATGATTGGACATTCGCCTTTGCTAACGTAGCTGAAGCTAATAATGCTCTCTCTCGAACCCTCAGCATTTACGCAGGTGTCGGCAGTGGCAACGGCACTCCTCTCTATCAATCAACCTCCACAGCACCAACTACGCTCGCGGGGTTTAACAGCGTAAAATGGACTTTCACGGGAGCAACCCTTACTGATCCTAGTGCAACCTATACCGCACTTATTGAGGGAGCAACCATTCTAAAAGGAGATAGTTCTGGCTCTTATCCTAATGGAAGTCTTGTCTTTGGTAGTTTCGCAACCTCATTTGACTCAGTATTTCAAGCCAATTTTTCATCCGCCACACCCGTTCCCTTTGAGTTTGAACCAACAGGAGGTTTGCTGATTTTGGGCGGTGGTTGGCTATTGCGTAGGCATTTGAAAAAGAAATCTACCAAAGTTTAAAGTTTGAGCGATTATCGCTCCCATAGGTTGAGATCCCCGACTTTTTCTAAGCAAGCGAAGACAATTTGCGAGTTCACAAAAAAAGTCGGGGATCTGTGCGTTTACAGGTTTCTTTTGATGACAATTAAGTCAGATACTTCACCAAAGCATTTTCGACAATATCTTTCATCGAAATCCCTTGTTCTTCAACTGCTTTTTTGAGTAAATCAAATGACTTCGCCGAAAGCGTGACCCGATGGCGAACATCACGGCGACTGCTCTTGGATTCACTTGGATTCACTTCTGGAACATATGCATCGGCAAACTTCCGCAAGTCGTCATTACCTTTGCGATCGCAAAAATCACCAAAGCCCTCACCATCTGTGCGTTCATTTTTAAAATAAACAAATAGAGGTTCTAAACCTTTTTCCAGATTATTGATATGCAAGCGCTGTACATAGGGTTGAGCGAGACGAGTTGAGTCAAAACTACCACCCAGCCAAATTTGATACTCATCCAAGGCACTACCAACAAATGCGAGTTCCGCCATGTAGGGACGGGCGCAACCATTGGGGCAACCAGTCATCCGCGTCACAAAGGTTTCATTCTCTAAGCCCAAACGCACTAACAGTTTGCGAATTCTCGCTAATACGTCTGGTAATGCACGTTCAGACTCAGCGATCGCTAATCCACAGGTTGGGAAAGCAGGGCAAGCCATCGAGTAACGGACTAGCGAATCAATTTTGTCAGTGGACAGAACATGACAGCGATCGAGAATCTTTTGAATCTCTTCCTTCTCATCGGCAGCAACTTCCGTAATCAATAAATTGTGATTCGGAGTTAAAACAAAATCATGCTGAAATTTTTCACTGATTTCTCGCAGCGCCGTTTTTAGTTGTAAATCTTCGCGATCGCTAACCCGACCATTCTCAATCGAGACACCGACAAAATATTTGCCATCGCCTTGCTCATGCCAGCCTAGATAGTCCTGATATTTAAAATCAGGTAATTCACGCGCCGCCGCTAATTCTGTGGGGTAGTATTCCAACAAAACTTGTTTAAATTTGTCTACGCCCCACTCATGCAAAATATGCTTAAAGCGGGAATGACGACGATTATGGCGATCGCCAAAGTCGCGTTGGACAGATACGATCGCTTTAATCGCATCATAAATTTGAGCAACAGGCACAAACCCAATGCTGTCAGCCATTCTCACAATGGTCGCATCGTTATTGTGGGCGCGACCTAAACCACCACCAACATAAACGTTAAAACCTTCTAACTCGTTTTGAGCATTGGTAATCACCACCAGCGCCAAATCGTTCGTATAAAGATCGACGGAGTTATCACCCGCCACAGCGATCGCAATCTTAAACTTGCGTGGCAAATACTGAACACCATAGATCGGCTCAATATCGTTGATATTAGTTTTAGCAGTACCGCTTCCTTGACGATTACGAGCCGCAGTTACTTCGGGATCTTCCGAAGCCGTCACCGCGACTTCACCATCAAGCCAAATATCATAATAAGCACCAGCTTGGGGCGCAAGTAGATCCGCAATTTTTACCGCATATTCACGCGCAAAGATATATTCAGGCTTATTTTTAAAAGGTGCAGCAGGAGCCATCACGTTACGATTGATATCACCACAAGCGCCTACAGTCGATCCCATATTTTTGGTGATATCGGCAATCACCGTTTTCAGATTTTCCTTGAGAATGCCGTGAATCTGAAAACCCTGTCTGGTCGTAGCGCGTAAAGTATGGTTGCCATAGCGATCGCATAGTTTGTCCAGCGCCACATACAACTGCCAAGGAATCACACCACCTGGGCTACGAGTCCGCAACATCATGCTGTACTGCGACTCTTCGCCCTTTTCCTTAGCCTTGTCAAAATCCCGATCTTTTTGCTGATATGAACCATGAAACTTCAGGATTTGAATGCCATCCTGACTGAAGAAAGGGTTGCCATCGGTTAGCTCAGTGTCGATGGGACCTCGTAAAAAGTTACTTTTCTGCTTGAGGACTTCAACCTTAGATACTTTTGCAGTATTAATCACAGTGTTCGTCATGGTTCAAATATTGAAATCCAAATCTTATAGTTCTATGCCCCACCATTATATCCCGATAACCCCATCGGAATTAGGATGAACTTTACAAAAAGAAAACGAGAAGGGGCAATTCATGAATTGCCCCTTCTCGTTTTAAATAAATATAGTTGCGGCGCTTTGCGCCGCAACTATATAAACTAGCTTTCGCCTTCTTTACCAAAACCAGCATATGCTTCCATGCCATGCTCAGAAATATCAAGTCCCTTGGACTCTTCTTCAGCATGAACACGAATACCGCCTGAAATCAGAGAAATCGCGTACCAAGCAATAAAGCTAAAAGCAACGGTAAATCCACCAACTGCGGCAACACCGATCGCCTGAGGAATCAGCTGCTCGAAACCGCCGCCAAAGAATAGCCCAGCCTTAGGACCTGCTCCCGCTTGAAGGATATAACCGCCACCGATGTCAGTTTTTTGACCAACAGCAAATAAACCGACAGCAATAGTACCCCAAACGCCACAAACTAGGTGAACTGAAGTAGCACCAACGGGATCGTCAACTTTTAGATTATCGAAGAAACCAACTGCAAAAACAACAATTGTTCCGCCGATCGCGCCAATGATTAAGGCGCTAGGCAAAGTGATCCAAGCACAAGAGGCAGTCACGGACACTAGCCCAGCCAAAATTCCGTTAACAATCATCGATAGGTCTGGTTTACCAAGATACAACCAAGCCACAATCGTTGCAGCAATGCCGCCTGCGGAAGCACCCATATTTGTGGTCAAAGCGATATGCGAGATCAAACGACCATCAGCCGCCATTGTTGAACCAGGATTAAAACCGAACCATCCTAACCAAAGGATCAAACAACCTAAAGTCGCAAGCCCCATATTGTGTCCAGGAATAGCGCGAGTTTTGCCATCTTCCGTATATCTGCCAGAACGTGCGCCGAGAACTGATGCGCCGATCAAAGCAGCCCATCCGCCGACCGAGTGAACTACGGTACAACCAGCAAAGTCAAAGAAGCCAGCTTTTGATAAGAAGCCACCACCCCAGATCCAATGTCCAGTGATGGGATAAGCAATACCAACTAGCACAAAGCTAAACAGCAAGAATGCTACGAATTTGATCCGCTCAGCAACTGCACCTGAAACGATCGTTGCTGCGGTTCCCGCAAACACCAACTGGAACAAGAACTTAGCTTCTAGTGGTACACCTGTCCAATTAAGTCCAGGGAAGTCACCTTTGTAAGCATCAAGAACTGCGGGGCTATTGTCTGCGCCACTTAGAAAAAAGCCTTTTAAACCAATAAAGCTGTTCCCGCCACTATCGCCATACATAAAGCCAAAACCAATCGCCCAATAAGCAACTGTGGCGATCGCAAATACGATCAAGTTTTTGGTAAGAATGTTAACCGCATTTTTGCGGCGACAAAAACCAGACTCAACTAAAGCAAAGCCCGCGTTCATGAAAAACACGAGAAATGATGCAATTACCACCCAAAGAGTATCTAACCCAACTTTGAGGGCAGCAACATTTTCCTGAACCTTATCAGCAGTAAGAGGTTCAGGTGTGGGAGCAGCAGTTTGAGCAGTAGCTGCATATACCCAGAAAACACCAATCAGAGCAGCTAAAGGTACACAAGCAGTCCAGTTAACTGAACTTTTGAGTCTCCTCTTTTGATTTGACTTATAAACCAACACCTTAAAATTCTCCTCAGCGAGTTATCATCCAATGCAAAGATTAATCACCCTATATAGAAACAGATCTATTACCGTAGATTTTGTGTGAATTGGTACATATACTCACAAAATCAATGTTTCACAGATTAAACTAGCAACGAAATAATTCTATACAAACCATAGGAAAATCAAGGCTGGGCAATCACATTGACAACACCAATAAACCCGATTACCGATCCGCTCATCATCAAACGCAGTTTGAACAATAAAGAAATCCAGTAGTAATGGTTACAATCCGACATAAGTTGTTATTATTCTTAATATAAATAAATGTTTTCTTTCTGGTTTTGATAATGCAAGTGATGAATGGTGGTTGGACAGAAATTGAGGAAGAGATAGCTCGGAGAGCTTTTGAAATTGCTTACAAACGAGAAACTGACGCACTAATTGACTCAGTGCGCCACAAAGCAAACTGTTTGACTGAAACAGAGGATATGTGGCGTTTGCATGATTTTTTGAGCGTCAAACGTCATGAAGTTGATGGTCGATATGACTACAATCTGCCGATGTTAGTGTTTGTATTTGCAGGATTGATCAAGGATGGGTGGATTACGCTCAACGAGCTTGAAGGGTTAACTAGTGACAAAATTGCGAAAATAGTAGCTCTTACTTATATGTAAGTAAGTCACAAATTTCTCCCAAATTTCTAAGTTTGCACCCTCATGGGGCGTAAACTTGGAGATTTGGCAACTTATTTTATATAAGTGACAAGGATGTCTTGATTGATACAAAAACAAAAATTAAAGTTTTTCTTAATATCTATCCTTAGAGGTTTTGAAACTGTAAACAGAATATGAGTATATATACTCATGCAAATAAAGTAGATGCGAACGTAACTAACTTTAAACTTTTGTGTTTACTATCGTTTCTCATCCTTCATGTGAGAGAGTTAATGGTAAAGTTTCTTTATAAACTCTGGGTTTAGAACTTAATTATCACCAAGATTTTAGTTCTATTTTCAACTTCAAAGTTAATGAGATTCTTCCATTTATTCCTTGAATTTAAAAATTTCAGTCAAACTCTAAAAATATTCCTATGACATACACTATTTCTTCAGCCAGAAATATTTTCCCAAATACCTTAGCTGCCGATGTTGTACCAGCTACCACTGCAAGATTTAACCAGCTTAGCCCTGAGGATCAATTAGCTTGGATTTGGTTTACTTACCTTGAGATGGGCAAAACTGTCACGATCGCTGCCCCTGGTGCTGCAAGTATGCAGTTAGCTGAGTTGACATTAAATGAAATCAAAAAGATGAGTTTTAAAGAACAAACTCAAATCATGTGTGACCTTGCCAATCGTGCTGATACTCCTATTTGTCGGACATATGCTATCTGGTCTCAAAATATCAAACTAGGTTTTTGGTATCAACTCGGCGAATGGATGGAACAGGGAATTGTCGCGCCTATCCCTGAAGGCTATCGTCTCTCTGCTAATGCTTCAGCAGTTCTCGACACATTAAAGGGGCTAGAGCCAGGTCAACAAATTACAATCCTGCGTAACTCTGTTGTAGACATGGGGTTTGATGCTAACAAATTGGGTGGCTATACTCGTGTTGCCGAACCAGTAATGGCTCCTCAAGAGATGTCAAAGCGTACACAAGTTGAGATCGAAGGTGTTGACAACCCCACAATATTGTCTTACATGGACAACCTCAACGCTAATGATTTTGAAGCTTTGATCGGTTTGTTCCTACCCGACGGTGCTTTGCAGCCTCCTTTCCAAAGACCAATTGTGGGCAAAGATGCAGTTCTAAGATTCTTTAAAGAAGAATGTCAAAACCTTGTTCTTGTCCCAGAAAGAGGCGTTTCTGAGGCAGCAGATGGTGGCTATACCCAAATCAAAGTCACGGGCAAAGTGCAAACTCCTTGGTTTGGATCTGGTGTTGGGATGAATATTTCTTGGCGTTTTCTACTTGATCCTAGCAACAAGATTTTCTTTGTGGCGATCGACTTACTCGCCTCTCCTAAAGAACTATTGAACTTGGTTCGCTAAAAACAAAAAAATAAAAGCATTGCGAAGCAATGCTTTTATTTTTTTTCATGGTTTAATTTTTAATTCTGATCGCAATAAATTATGAATAACTACAATAAATTGCGATCGAATAATCTTTCTACTTGTTCTCTCCCAACAGTAGTTGAGAATATATCTGAGAATACATTTGAACCCTATGACTGGACTGGAATATTAATCGCCATTGTTATAGTCGGTCTCTGGTTTATAAGCCTATTAAATTTGCTTGCAATTTCAGTATTAAGCACTTCTTGGGTTTGGTTAACCGCTTGTATTTTAGGACGCACATATCTACATACTGGTTTATTTATTCTTGCCCATGATGCAATGCATGGCAATCTAGTTCCCAGTAATAGAAGTCTAAATAACATGATCGGTCGTCTTACCGTTGGCATTTATGCTTTGCTGCCCTACGATCGCTGTTCCATAAATCATACTAACCATCATCGCTACACTGCCCAAATTGGTGATCCAGATTTTCATGGCACTCTTTCACATCCAATATTTTGGTACTGTAAGTTTATTAGGGAATACTTTTCATGGCGATCGCTAATTACTTTTTTAATTAGTATGATTATGCTATTTGGAGGATTGATACTGATATTTAAGGTTAGCCTAATTAACTTAATTCTCTTTTGGCTAGTTCCACTTGTACTTAGCTCATTGCAGTTATTCTTTTTTGGTACTTATCTTCCCCATCAGCAAGTTTGCCCAAATCCAAATTTCTCTCCTAGGACTGCTTCTAATTTCTATTCCATTTTATGGTCTTTTTTGAGTTGCTATAACTTTGGTCATTATCATTGGGAACATCACGAATATCCCCAAACGCCTTGGTATAGATTGCATAAAGTTCATTAAGGACAGAGAGTAAAGATGCGGCGCGAAGCGCTGCATCTTTGCCGTTTATGGATAAAGACTAATATTTTCTTTGTCCGCATACTCTTTATATTGGTGATGATTATCAATTAGTTCGTCCAGCAATTTCTGAACTAAACCCCAGTCGGCGAATCCATGTTTAGTTTCAGCGATAATTTGTTGACGAAGATACTGAACTCGTTGCAAATTAGTTTGTGTCATTTTTTATCTCGTTGACCCAACGCTTTTAAACTTAACCTGTTAACAATGTAAATTTCAGTGTCGTAGAAAACATAATCACAAACAACTCGAAATATTACAGATAAGCTGATTCGCACGCGAAGCGTGCGAATCAGCTTAAAGATACTTATGTACTCACTGGCAAAACATTAAGCAATAAAAAAAAGTCCGCGCAAAGCGTGGACTTTTTTTATTGCTTAAGGTAAAAGCAAGGCACAGATATCTCAAATATGTAGCGGCGGATAGCTGCGCCTCACAACCTGCTTGAAGATCATGGGGGGAGCATGAACTTACAAGCATTTCTGAAAATATGCAGGGCTTATGTAAGCCTGAAAATATACTATATAAACGAGTTATATAATGCTGCTGCATACTCACTCCACGCAAGAAAATTAATTTTGCCAATTACCCAAAATCAGCATAAATGGAAATCAGATTTTTCTTACGCTAGAGAAATATTATTGTTCTGATAAAACTTGCAAAAATTATTTTATCTATTCCCTTGCCAAAATTCTATCACAACGGGAAACAATTTGGGGCTTTATTTTGAACATCGGTATAGAGTCACTATGCGTTCAAGGTTTTTGCTAGATGGATCGCGTAGTAAAAAAGGTAGATGCCCAACGGGCGGTGATTTGAAATTTGGTTGACGACCATCGATATATTCCCAGCGAGAAGTTTGGCGATCGTAGGTAGTAGCGATCGCGGCTTCTCCAGTTAGACTAATCCAACCCATGCTTTCATAAGCTTTACGAATATCTTTGGTTGAATCTTCATAAATCTTTTTTTGAGCCGTTAATCCTTGATTACCATTGCTGGCTTGTGTCCAAAGTTGATCGATTAAGACGAGGTCGGCGCAAGATATACGATTAAATTCATCTGGATGCCATGTCCCATCATTGGAAGATTGACGACCTGCGGCTTTTAACAATAACAAATAGGTTTCATAATCGGCAACTTTCCAATCTTTAGCTTTGAGATAAATACTTAATTGGTCATGACTTGCCTTGTTTTCTCTTGGAGGATTTTCTACAGGAATACTATTGTTAACATTACTGGGATTAGGGGTTGGGATAACAGCGTTGATAGAGGATTGAGAGCTTTCGCTAACTGGATTCTTAGCCGTATTGAATAGGTATATCGCAATTGCTAAGACGAATAAAGCGATCGCTGATGGCATTAACAGAACGCTAAGCTTAAATGGTTTCGTAATCCGATCATCGGTAATTCTTGGTGAAGCTGTACTTAATTTTGGTAATCTGCCAATATCTTTGAGAACTTCATCAACACTCTGATAGCGATCGCTTGGGTTGCAGCGCGTCATCCGATCTAAAACTGCGGCAAATTCTCTTCCTACCTTGGCATAGTTCCGCCAATTAATTTCATTATCGCGATCTCTAGGGAATTGACTCGGATGTTTACCTGTAAGCGCTTGCAGAGCCAACATTCCCAAAGAATAAATATCACTACAAGCGACAGATTGCCCGCGTTCTTGTTCATAGGACATATAACCAGGAGTGCCAATTGGTAAGGTCACTCTGGCATTGTTATGGGCGCTTGCCACATCAATTTGGACTTGTTTGACAGTGCCGAAGTCAATCAGTACTAGCTTGCCATCACTATGGCGGCGAATTAAATTACTAGGTTTGATATCGCGATGAATGACATTATATTTATGGACGAAACGGAGGATCTCTAAAACTTCTTTCACGATTTGCGCGACTCTCGACTCCGCCATTTGACTTCCTGGGGACATTTCGATGCTGAGTGGATGTCCTGCGATAAATTCTTGAACTAGATAGAATTCTTTGTTTTCTTGAAAATACGCATAAAGCTGCGGAATTAGATCATGCTTTCCCAATTCTTGTAGTGTTTCGGCTTCGGCTTTGAATAGTTCTAGAGCCTTTTGGGTAAAGATCGGATCATCAATGGTCGGATTAAGGTGTTTGACAACGCATTGGGGATTTTTGGGCAAGCGAGTATCTTCAGCAAGGTATGTTTGGGAAAATCCACCTTCTGCTAATTCTTTAACAATGCGATATCGGCGATCGAGTAACTTGCCTAACATATTATTCACCTAATATATTTTGCATCAAGTGGTGGGCGTTGATCTCTGACTTGCCTAGTGCTTGCAGACTTAGTGTTTGCAGATTTCATTTTAGCCCGATCGCCATAAGGCACTGTATCAGGATCTTCATCTAATTCCTCATCTTCTTCATCGTCCCAATCTTCTTCCCAATCATCTATTTCATCTTCCTCTTCATCATCATATGCGGATACATTATTCGGGGTTTTATCTGAGGATTTGTTTGGTATATTTTCAGGGTTAGGCGATTTATTGTCAGTCCCTGCTGCAACCAATGCTCGGCGAATTAACAAATTCTGTTGCCAAGTGGCAATCGCATTAAACCCAAAAGCCAGTAATCCGCCACCGACTAGGGCAATCAACATGGCAACACTCAAAGGAATTGGTAAGGTTTTTTGACCGAAAAAAACAATCTCAACCGCAGGTTGTAAATTTTGGATAAAGATCGCCGCAAGAATAGTGATGCTCACACCCAAAATCAAAAGTTGGAGGATGGGAAAAGCACCTGTAGAATTTCTACCCGAATTTTTGCCTGAATTTACGGGTTGTGAAAAGCGCGATCGCGTCATAGCTCTAACTCTCCTGTGGCTCTCCTGCGGCAATATTAGCAGGAATTCGCCCCTGCCAACGCTGGATTAGGTCAGCATCAATATCTAATTGATCGAGCGCTCTGGCAATTACAAAATCTACCAGATCCTCAATTGTTTTCGGATTGTGATACCAGGCGGGTGTGGCTGGCACAATTCGCGCTCCTGCCTCGGCTAAGGTCGTGAGATTGCGGAGATGAATTAAGCTGAGGGGCGTTTCGCGGGGGACGATGACTAAGCGCCGCCCTTCCTTGAGATGTACATCGGCAGCCCGTTCTAATAAATCAGAACTCAAGCCATGAGCAATTTTTGCCACTGTTGCCATGCTACAGGGAATCACTAACATTCCAAATGTCCGAAATGAACCACTGGCAATAGTTGCGCCCACATCGCCCCATTGATGACATACTAATTTTCCCGATTGGCTGTCGCTTTGATCGCGCCAAAACTGTTCCTGCGATCGCAAGTTACTGGGCATGGCAATATTATTTTCCGATTGCCACACCATCATCGCCGCCTTGGAAGCCACGAGATCGACATTGTAATTATTATTGAGTAAAAATTTCAGCGATCGCACTGCATAAATCATGCCTGAGGCTCCCGATATTCCTAACACGATCGCTTTTTGATTCTGCACGGTGATACTTTTGCCTAAAGTTTTGATCTTTCTGTAGTTAATATAACTAGATTTATGAAAAGGTTTTTGATTTAATAGCAATTAGATGATGCACTGAAAAAATCCACTATGCATACATTTACTATTTAATCATACAAATGAAAAACGTCTCCCTTATCCCCCCGAAAAATTCCCGAAAAGCTCCTTAGCTCAGGGTTTGCTGGCTGTTACTAGCCTTGCTGCGATCGCTCTCGCTCCCATCCCCGCCCAAGCCATCTCATTCACCCTTGGCAACAACACTGGCAGTATTAGTGGCCAAGTTTCAGCTTTTACAGGACAAAGCTTTACGCCTAATGTAGGCGGCAATGCGGCTGATGCTAATTTCACTACGGTTTTGACATCGAATCCTTCACAGGTTTACCTAAATAACTTTACCTTTATAGGATTCACTAGCTCGGCTCCAACGCAGTTAAATATCTATGCCAATAGCGATCGCACGGGTTTAGTAACTTCTAGCACCAGCAATAGTGGATTTTCCTACACCTTTAATGGGCTGACACCATTGAACTTCGGTACTCAATACTACGCTTTTTATCCCAACGATGAAAATAATGTGGAGGGTATATTAGAGATACCCACTCAGTACAGTGGTGGGGAGACTTATTTGGGCGGATTCCGCACTGGCGGCATCGGTACTAACTTTACCGCCACTCTTGATCCCACACCTGTTCCCTTTGACTTTGAGCCGACTGGCGCTGTCGTCATTCTTGGCGGACTGTGGGGTCTAAAGCGTTGGGTTAAGAAGAAGCGTCAAGGTTAGACATTTGCTAAAGATCCCCCCTAACCCCCCTTACGAAAGGGGGGAAAAGAGATTCTATTATATTCTTCCCCCTTTACAAGGGGGATTGAGGGGGATCTCCACTTCACCGATGAATAAATTAGAATATTAGCAGTAGTGCAGATAATATGAAAACATGATCTTCATCAATCCCAAAATTGATTTTGCCTTCAAAAAAATATTCGGTTCTGAGGATAGCAAAGATATTTTGATTAGTTTCTTAAATTCCCTAATTTACGAAGCAAAGCCAGTTATCCAAGACCTAGAAATTCTCAATCCCTACGTTGCCCCAAAAATTCGCGGACTTAAAGATACTTACCTCGACATCAAAGCAAAAATCATTGATTATGAAACCAATGAACAGCGCACTGTGATCATTGAGATGCAAGTCTTAAATGTTGAAGGCTTCGAGAAAAGAATTTTATACAATGCCGCCAAATCCTATTCCATTCAACTCACAACTGGACAAGGCTATAACCTGCTTAATCCAGTCATAGCTCTAACAATTACCGATTTTGTGATGTTTGCCGATCTGCCTAATGTCACCTCTCGCTTTGTCCTCAAAGAAAAAGACTTTCTGATCGATTATCCAATTTATGACATTGAGTTAATCTTTGTCGAGTTACCAAAATTCAAGAAGGAATTAGCAGCACTAGAAACCATTATCGATAAATGGCTATTTTTCTTAAACAACGCTCGAAAGCTGCAAGATGTACCTCCCACAATGGATAATATCCCCGAAATCAAAAAAGCTTTTTATATCGCTAACCAAGCCAATCTGAACCTTGACGAATTAGAGGAGCAGGAGAAAAGTGAGATTTTCATTCAAGATCAGCGTGGTGCAGTTACCAAAGCCGCCAGAGAAAGTTTAGAACAGGGATTGCAACAGGGACTCCAACAGGGACTCCAACAGGGATTGCAACAGGGACGACAAGAAGGACTGCAACAGGGACGACAACAGGGAGTGGCTGAAGGCTTACAGCAAAAAGCCTATGAGATCGCCAGAAAAATGCTCGGTGTTTTGGACGATCGCGCGATCGCTGAGATGACGGGGCTAACCCCAGAAGAGTTGCAATCATTGCGATCTTGACCATGAATGGTTGAGAAATATTAAACTCATTGAAATTATTAAATAAAAGCGATCGCTCTTCTTCACTATGAATCTCTGTAAATTCAAGGATTATCAATATCTCCTGTTTTACCAGTTGAAATGATGTGAATATCCACATTTTTGAGCGATCGCAAAATCCTCTGTGTGAGCGAACCCTTAAACAAGATTTGCCAGCGAGACTTCTGGCTTTCACCCATTACAATTTGCGTAATCCGATAGCTTCGTGATGTTTCGACAATTGCCTCTAAAGCATTACTATTACGCACCCTAATAAAATTACCCTCAAACTCTTTGCAGAGTCGCTCACAAGTCTCAATATGTAAGCTTTCAGCTTTAGTCAAAAAGCGATCGGGATGATCTACAAATAAAACATAAAGCTGGGCGTGCATGTATCCAGCAATTCTAGCTCCTCTTCGTAATAATTGGAGTGAATTGGGATAGGTGGAAACACAGACTAAGACCCTTTCATGGATATTACAAATAAGATTTGTAGCAGAACCTGACCGATCATGGGCTTCAAGATCATCTTCGATATTATCGGCAATTTCCCGCAATGCCAACTCTCGTAGAGCAATCAGATTCCGACGCTGAAAGAAATTGTTGAGGGATTGATCGATTTTTTCGGGAGCGTAGATTTTGCCATCGAGCAAACGTTCCTGAAGTGTTTCAGGTGTAACATCGACAACTACAATTTCATCGGCGGCTTCTAAAATGCGATCAGGTATCCGTTCGCGCACGATTATACCTGTAATCTTTGCCACCGTGTCGTTAAGACTTTCTATATGCTGAATATTCACAGTGGAATAGACATCAATTCCTGCTTCAAGTAGAACTTCTACATCTTGATATCGTTTCTCACGGACTGCATTAGGAACATTAGTATGCGCTAGTTCATCAACTAGAGCGAGTTGCGGCTGACGTTTGAGAATCGCATCTGTATCCATTTCTGTTAAGGTAACAGATTCACAGCTAATCTGTTGACGGGGAATTAGTTCTAAACCGATCGCTTTCCCCACAGTTTCTACGCGATTATGGGTTTCTAATAAACCAATAACCACATCAATTCCTTCAGAACGTAGGCGATGCCCTTCCTCTAGCATCCGATAGGTTTTACCGACACCTGGACTCATGCCAATAAATATTTTATGTTTGCCGCGCCGATGAGCTTTAATCATGATGAGGGAACATTCTCTAACTGTAGTTTGGACTGTTCAAATAGATATCTTAGTGCAGCGAATAATAGTTTTAGGTTTTGGATTGTATAAATGGGAATCTCTTTTATAAAATGTTTCTTACCCAGATTTTCATCAAGTATGGCAAATTCCCAAATCACACCAGTAGATACAATACCAAAGATCGGCGTGGATGTTAGATTGTGCCTTTCATTCATTCTCTGGTTGATCTTTTGGGCAGCAATCATTTCCGCAATACACTGCGCCCAGCCTTCTTCAAAGTTATCTTTTTTAGCTTCAACGATAATCAAAAATGGATTTTCGAGAAAGATTTTTCCCATAGGCGATCGCTTTGCCACCATGTAGTCAGGAATACCGCATAGATTTTCATCATAGTTAAGGGGCTGATGACTCCAGAGTAACAACTCATTTTTATAGAGTTTCCATACTTCTCTAAGTGTGGGATAAATTAAGGTTTCGCAAAGGGCATATTCTGAATTTTTATATACGCCTTCTCGCAGAGTCAATTCAATCTCAGATGCAAAGTAGCTAGGAACTTCTAGCTCAGATATTTGGATAAAGTTCTGCTCAGCATAGCTAACTTCAAAGTCACCTAGTACTTCATCAATCTTTTTGTAATTGTTGTATGGCATATTTTAGCTTTAGATATTTTATGACTTACACAAAAGAAGGAAATGTAAGGGCAATTCATGAATTGCCCTTACATTTATTATTCTAAGCTTTTGGTAAAGCATCGATCGCTAAGTTTAACTTCAAGACATTTACGCCGTCTTCACCAAAGATGCCTAGAAAACGTCCATCAGTATTTTGTTGAATTAATGTTTCCAGCTTGCTAGGTTCAACTTTGCGAGCTAGAGCTACTCTTTGAATTTGAGCTTTAGCTGCTTCAGGCGTGATGTGTGGATCAAGGCTAGAACCAGAGGTATAAATCAGATCGGCAGTTGGCTGGATTCCTGCTGTTTGGAGTCGAGGGATATCACCTATGATCGTCTTACTAGGATCGGGATCGGATTTCCCTTTGATGCGATCTAAAAGTGCGGGGTTGCTGGGCGCTAAGTTACTGGCTCCTGAAACGCCTGTTTTGAGAATACCAGCATCATCTTTTTTAGGATCGGCGGTGCTGTAATTAGTAGTGCTAGGGCGGCTATTGAAATAGCGATCGCTGGTAAATGGTTGTCCAATCAGCGCGGAACCGACTACTTGCCCTTGAGCATTACGGATGAGGCTGCCATTGGCTTGATTGGAGAGAAATGGTAATTGCGCGATCGCGATCGCTCCCGCAGGATAGATAACGGCAACGAGAATCCAGAGAACAAGGGTGGCACGAATAGCTTTAATAATTTCGTTCATAGATTTATAGGTTTGGGATAATTCGTAATTCGTAATTCGTAATTAATTTAAAATTTCTCAGGTTGAAACATGACTACAAATAGATAAATCGAGAAGGCGACTGTGACGATTCCAAGTAGTCCTAATGCGTATGCTTGAGTGCGCGTAAAGCTATCAGCGTTGGCTGCATAGACGGCGGGAGCGACAATCAAATTAAAGCAGAGTGCGAGAAATAGATATTTGGGATATTTCTTTTTGTTTGAAAGTTGCCAAAGATCCGAGAGGGCTTCGATGGGAAAGTTTCTGGAAATAGGGGGGAGAGTTTTTTTCATGGTGATTGGGAAATAAAAAGTCAGAATCACAGATTAGACGGATTGCGCTGATTACACGGATTTTGGATTTAGGGATTCGTGGATTTTTGGATTTGAGTGTTTGATGATTTGGAGTATTATCAAAATCTGTGAAATCCATTAATCCGTTTAATCCGTGTTCAAATAGTGGGTAATAAAATGTCAATGAATTTAATTGCAATAAATGGCGCAATTACGCCACCCAGTCCGTAAAGCAGAATATTGCGCTGCAAGAGTTGATCGGCGGTAAGAGGACGGAATTTTACTCCTTTTAATGCAAGGGGAATTAAAGCAGGAATGATTAAGGCGTTATAGATTAGTGCGGAGAGAATTGCTGATTGAGGGCTTTTTAGACCCATCACATTTAGCGCACCGATCCCTGCTGCGGCGAAGATGGTGGGGATAATCGCGAAATATTTAGCGATATCGTTAGCGATCGAAAAAGTGGTCAACGCGCCTCGTGTAATCAGCAATTGTTTACCGATCGCCACGAGATCAATCAACTTAGTCGGATCGCTATCCAAATCCACCATATTGGCTGCTTCTTTAGCAGCTTGTGTACCTGAGTTCATCGCGACACCGACATTTGCTTGAGCCAACGCAGGAGCGTCATTCGTGCCGTCACCTGTCATTGCAACTAATTTACCTTGAGCCTGTTCGCTGCGAATCACTTCGATTTTGTCTTCGGGAGTTGCCTCGGCGATAAAATCATCGACACCTGCTTCTTCAGCAATTACAGAAGCCGTAATCTGGTTGTCACCCGTAAGCATAATCGTGCGAACACCCATCCGCCGTAGTTGATCGAATCGTTCGCGTAAACCTGGTTTGACAATATCTTTGAGATAGATCACACCATGCAAATCACCACCTAAACTCAAGCCCAAAGGAGTTCCGCCCAGTTTAGAGACCTTCTCATAGGCAGCTTCAAATTCTGGGGGGATTTCACCCGATCGCGATCGCACAAAACCTCTAATTGAATCAATGGCTCCTTTACGAACTTCAATATTATCGGGTAAATCAGTGCCACTCATGCGGGTACGCGCTGAGAAGTCAACACCTTTGGCTTGGTCGCGATCGAATTTAATCACGGCTCCCGATTGTTCGGCTAGCTGCACGATGGAGCGACCTTCAGGAGTTTCATCAAAGATACTAGCGGCAAGCGCGACAGTGGCGACCTCAGCGAGGCTATGACCATTGACAGGGATAAACTCTTCGGCTAAGCGATTGCCGAGAGTAATCGTGCCAGTTTTGTCGAGAACCAGTGTGTTGATGTCACCACAAGCTTCAACGGCGCGACCAGATGTGGCAATCACGTTAAACTGTGCGACCCGATCCATACCCGCAATGCCGATCGCACTCAATAAACCGCCAATCGTAGTGGGAATTAGCGCCACTAATAAGGAGATTAAAATCGCGATGGTTGTGGGAGTATTTACATAATTAGCGATCGGGGTCATCGTAGCCACGACGATTAAAAACACCTGTGTTAAGACAGTTAGCAAAACCGTTAAAGCAATTTCGTTAGGTGTTTTCGAGCGTTCGGCTCCTTCCACAAGGGCGATCATGCGATCAATAAATCCCTGCCCTGGGTCAGCCGAAATCTTGATTGTCAATTCATCGGAAACTACGCGAGTTCCGCCTGTAACCGAACTGGAAATATCCGTTCCTGGTTGTTTGAGAACGGGAGCCGATTCACCTGTAATTGCCGATTCATCGACTGAAGCTATGCCAGCAATTACTTCACCATCGGAAGGAACTAGTTCGCCGATTTTCACTTTTACCAAGTCGCCACGGCGCAATTCGGTGGAACTGGTTTCTTGAATTGAACCATCAGGCAAGACTTTTCGGGCGATCGTGTCCGATCGCGTAGTGCGTAATGAATCGGCTTGAGCCTTACCGCGTCCCTCAGCGATCGCCTCGGCAAAGTTGGCGAATAATACTGTGAAAAAGAGAATTATGGTAATCAAACCATTGAGAGTGCGCTGCTGATTGACATCGGCCTGCACGGTTCCAAATAAGTTGGGATCGATGGTGACAAGCAATGTGACAATCGTACCGACCCAAACCATAAACATGACAGGATTACGGACTGCAATGCGGGGATCGAGTTTGACAAAGGCATCCCGAACAGCGCGTTGAAACATTCCATCCATTGACACTTTTGGGGTGTGTCTGCGCGACTCGCGAGTGCTGCCAAGTTCGCGTTTCTTTTGAGATGACAAATTACTGCTTGTATTGTTGTTCATAAATTTAATGGATTTTAGCCGCCTCTAGCGATCAGAAATGCTTCGGCAATTGGACCTAATGCAAGCACGGGAAAGAAAGTTAATGCGCCCATCACCAAAATCACGCCTGCGGTGACAGAGGTAAATAGAACTGTATCAGTACGAAGTGTACCTGTAGTCATGGCAACTGGCTGCTTGCGAGACATTCCATCGGCTAATAACAGCAAGGCAGTAATTGGCACAAAACGACCGCCTAATAAACTAAAGCAGGTACTAAGGTTCCACCAGAGTCCTGTTGAGGCAGGTTGGCTATCGGCTAAACCTTCAAAGCCAGAACCATTATTTGCCGCAGCCGAGGCATATTCATAAACTACTTGAGAAATGCCATGAAATCCAGGGTTACTAATCCCTGCTAATTGATCGGGGAACGCCAAGGCGATCGCCGCAGGAATGAGAATTACAATTGGGTGAACGAGCAGAATCAAGAAACTGGTTAAGACCACTTCATTTTTCTCGATCTTGCGCCCTAAAAATTCTGGAGTTCTGCCAACCATCAATCCTGTTACAAATACCGCCAAAATTGAGTAGGCAAATAGATAAGCGGTTCCAGTGCCTTGTCCGCCCCAAATGATTTGCAGAAACATATTTGATAGAGTGACAAAACCACCGTTGGGCATAAGGGAGTCATGCATGGAATTGACTGCGCCTGTCATCGTTCCTGTCGTGGTTGCAGCAAATAATGCAGACTGCGCCCAACCAAACCTTACTTCTTTACCTTCTAAATTCGGACTCTGCGAACCGAGCAAAGTATTTACAAGGGGATTGCCTTGATATTCTCCAATCCCTGCAATGATAATAAAAGCAACATAGAGAATGAATACCATGCCAAACAATAACCAAGCTTGTTTGCGGTTATTAGCGATGATTCCATATGTATGAATTAGCGCCGTAGGAATAGAAATCATCGCTAAAATCTGAAGCAGATTAGAGAAACCACTGGGATTCTCAAAGGGATGGGCGGAGTTAATCGCGAAAAAGCCACCACCATTTTCACCAAGTTGTTTGATGAACTCGAAGTGAGCCACAGGTCCAAGCGCGATCGCCTGACTGATATTTGGATCTTCTAAAGTTGGGATAACCACTGGTCCCGCTAAAGTCTCAGGAACACCTGCGGCAATAAAGGCGATCGTGCCGATAATACTGATTGGTAACAGAATCCGAGTAATTGATTTGGTTAGATCAACGTAGAAATTACCTAGCGATCGCCCAGTCAAACCGCGAATAAAAGCAATTCCTACCGCCAGCCCTGTGGCAGCAGAAGTAAACATCAAGAAACCAATACCAAACATCTGCGTGGAGTAACTCAGGGCAGTTTCGCCAGAGTAATGTTGTTGATTGGTATTGGTGATAAATGAAATCGTTGTATGTAAGGCTAAGTCCCAACTGGGGGCGCTTAGATTCGTAACATTGAATGGCAATACACCCTGAAACATCAATAGCAAGAACATCAGTATTGCCATAACTAGATTGCTTAGCAACACTGCACGAGCATATTGCCAGCCTGTCATTTGAACTTCAGGTCTAACACCACTGAGGCTAAAAATCAAACTCTCAAATGGATTTAAAACTGAGTCTAATATTGTCTTTTGTCCGAGAAACACTCGTGCGATGTAGCTACCAAAGATCGGGGCGATCGCCACAATCAGCACTAGTGTCAGTCCAATTTGTATCCATCCCTGTAGCATGGTGGAGATTTTCCTTTTGAGTCGATTCTAAGTCAATAAACCGTCAGGAAACCATTCCTAACAGTCAAATCATCGATCCATTTTCCCTGCTTGACAAGGTATATCTTTGCGTTTAGAACGCTCTTGCTTACTGATGTCTAGGTTCTAAGCTTGGTAAAGATTTAACCGTTTAGACTGCGTTTAGTTGGTGTTTAGTTGGCGATCGCAGTTTAACTCGAAGATCTTTGCCAATCATAGGTCGCTTTCTGGATCGTCTCATAGTTATGATCTAACTGCTCCTCTAATAACAAAATCGCGGCAATGCGTCGAGTTATATTGCTAGCTTCTCTGACTTCTTCCACATTGAGCGATCGCCCTAATAAAGTCTCTTCGCGATAGCTTAGCCATTTTTTAATTACCTGATAGCCACCGATTGTGTAATCCCAAACCCTAGTAGGAATATTTCTCCAGTAGGCTAGGCCATTCAGATAAACATCATAAGTTGTTCTGCCTAATAAGGTTTGCATGGATTGATTCAAAACTTTCAATTCATCGGCGCTATATTCTCGCTCTTGGACTTTGCCTTTTCCTGGCATGGTCACACCTTCTTTACCAGCATGACCCCAACCGACGGTAAGAGATAGTTCTTGTTCTGGATTCAGCTTACCGCCGCCTAGTTTTGAGATTACAGCTATATTTCGCAATTCTGCATTAATTTTGCCAAATGTCACACCTTCGATTTTGGTTTCGGTATCTAAAAGCTGAGCTAGTTGTTTTCCTAAATTTGCCGAAGCAATTAACAAATCTCGGCTATTGGGTAACGGAATCCGTGGAAAGTCCTGTTGAATGCCGTCATGATTTTGCTGTAAATATGCGGGTGAGTAACCGATCGCTAGGGCGTGCATCCAAATTAAGATCGCTGTTTCCTGATCTTCATCGGGATTGGGGAAACCTAAATGCTTGAGATAAGCACGCGCAGAATCAGATAGATTTGCTAATGGGAGATCTACTTCGGGCTTCTCCCCAAGTATTTCCAGTAGTGTCAATCTTTCTTTTGCTTTTAATCTAGCACCATTCATCAAACGTAGTGGGAAGTAATAAGCATGACCTCGTAAAAAGTCATTATCTCCGAGTAACCGAGTAAAGAAAAGTGGACAGCCTTCAGGACTAGCTACTCCCGCAGGACGAGTCATCAGAAAAGAATTTCCTTCCCAACATTGATTCCACAGTGAAGGGCGTGATCGATTCCAAATAGAACTTTCTGAAGTGTAATAACACCATCTTGTTTCAAAGGGACGTAGTGCGTAGCGCACAATGCGCTCAGGGTTAAATTGTCCACTAACTAATACTTTAGATCTAGTTAACTTAGGATCGAAGCTAGCTTGTGGCTTTACTAATCCATAATTTAGACCTTTGTAGTCTTCCCAACTTAGCTTATAGTCAAAATAAGCTCTCATTCTCTCTTCTAGAGCGTTACGATCTATATCAATTAAAGCACCGCCACGCTTTTCCATGAGTCCATTACTAGGTGCAACTGCACAGATATCTGTTAGTTTTGCCCATTCCAAATAATGATCGCTAATGTTTGATGGACGGAATGAAAAACGAGTCTCAGGAATTGGTTTGGAGATATCGTATTGACCGTTAAAGTTTTGAGACTGCAAACTTGATAAAAGCTCTTGACGTTTGTTAGTACCCCAAAGCTGGCGAAATCTCACCGTTGACTTTTCTTTTTGCAATCCAGTTTGAACCATCAAAGCGATCGCAGTACCTGTACGAATCCCTTCACGGTTATATTCTGACGAAAATACCGATGGATCGGGTTTGCCTTCGGGAGTGAGTTTGCCTGTTTCGCGACTATCTCCATTGAGAGAATCAACCCAAAACTCATCAAAACTTTTTAAAAAGCTCTGACGCATTACTACATAAGAAGGATCACCCAAATAGGAGAAATTAGAAATAAAGCAAACCACACCGCGATTAATCGCCGCTCTATTAATGCAGTTTTCGGCAACTCGGAAAAAGCGCACATACAAATCATCTAAATTAAACTTCTTAATCCCCCATTGACCGATTAAACCGTCTTTATAAGCATCCACTAATCCTTCTTCCTTTCCTGAACTGACACCCGCATAGGCATTGTAGGGAGGATTACCCAATACTACTAAAATCGGTTTACCACGTTTCACAGAATCTGCTGCATCACGTTCTTCTTGCAACTCAGGGAAATTTAAACTTAATTGCTGAATTCGCCGCTTTGCCTCATCATCAGGTGGTTGCCAACCCGTTAACGCATTAGTTAGATATACGCCCACCCGTTCGGAGTCATCCTGCAACGGCACACCAAAATTTTGTAAGAGAAGCCCCAACTGTAAATGTGCCACCACAAACGGAGCCGTCAAAATCTCAAAGCCAAACACACGGTTTTTGGCAATTTCTTTTAAAGTACTTCCACTCAGAGCATCTTCACCATTTTCACAGAGAGTTTGATGAATCCGTTTCAATACCTCCACCAAAAAGGCTCCTGTACCACAGCAAGGATCGAGAATATAAACATTCTCATCGGCTAAACCATCCGCAATACCCAACTCCTCTCGCAAAACCCGATCTACCCGCGCCACCATATACTGCACAATTTCTGGCGGTGTATACCAAACCCCCATATCCTTACGCAGTTGTGGGTCAAAAGCTTCTAGAAATGGCTCATAAAAATACTGCACGGCTTGACCTTCATCAAACTGAGCAAAGAAAGTTGCGCGATCGACCCGATTCAGGGCTTCACCTGTCCAATCCAATACTTCCACTAAATCTAAGCGCCCCAAATTCGTGGGAGTTGCCACTTTTTCAAATAATGCTTTAACCATTGGCACATGAAGCGACCATGCGGCAGTTTGCCAGTCAAAATAACCACGCCTAGACCCTTGCTTATGCCACAGTACCCATGCTGAGAACAATCCATAAAATAGGGTTTGAATCAAAGTAGATTTAAAAAAGCGATCGCCCTGTTCTTCTTTAAAAGTAATTCCGAGAGCTTCTTCTAAACCCGTCCGAATTGACTCTAAAGCAGGTAAATCCGACTTTTCGATCCGCGCCTTAGCATCCTTAGCATAGGAAGCCAGAAACCAAGCCAGATCCTGTGGCGATGCGATCGCCGCTTGAATCAGCATTACCCGCTTCAGATATTCGGTGATCTGCTCTGCTTGTTCTAGGGCAAATGCTTGAGGATTTTGGACTTTAAGCCAAAACTCCTTCTCATTACTAGCTAGGCGATAAGTTTCTAACTTGATTGGTTGACCATTTACATTCTGCCCAATCAATACAAAATCTCGATAATTAGTCACTAATACCTGACGATATTTGTCCCAATATTTAGAAACCTGTTGCGTATTGGCGATTACCCAAGCATCATCCCCCGTACCCTTGATTTCGATTACGCCCCGTTCAGGATTTTGTGGCTCAATAGGATCGTCCCCCGATCGCTTCTGAAATTGTCGCGCTGTAAAGAGTCCCCCATCAGGCATTCCTGCACCTTGATTTTTTAGCTGCATCACACAACGCACTTTCGGCTGCAAAGTAGCCCCAATAGTATTGAGCAAATTGGCTAGAGCATTGTAATAGGATGTTTCTTTAACACCCGCCCCTGTTGCTCGAATATCGCGTAATTCACGAATATATATTTCAAAAGGACTCATAACTAATTTGCAGGGCGCGAGGTCAACCAATCATTTATATTATGGCTTAATTGATAGCTACCTTCAATTTACAGGAACAAATGTCCAAACAATTATCCGAACCATCTTGGCGATCGCCCTTCTTTTGGATAATTGCGGGGTTATTCGGAATCGTGTTTATTTTAGAATTTTCCACGCCTCCCGAATATGTCATGGGTTATCTCTACGTCAGCCCGATCTTGATCGCTAATTCTCGATGGAGTCGTGTTGCCATATTTCAAATCGTTTTAGTTGCGGTAATTTTGACGTTACTCAATATCTGGATTCCCGCCAAGGAGGAAATTAACGCTTCAATGGTGGTGAATCGTTTGGTGACAATATTTGCTTTGATCTTGACTGGGATTTTAAGCGATCGCCATCGCCTGACATTGCAAACCTTGGTAAAGCAACAGGCAAAATTACAGGCTCAAGAGAAAATCATGAATGTGCGCGAAGATTTTGCTTCTACCCTTGCCCATGATTTAAAAACGCCATTATTAGGAGCGATCGAAACTCTGCAAGCTTTTGATCGCGGACAATTTGGAGATATCCAATTTAAACAAAAAACAGTATTAGCAACGATGATTCGCAGTCATCAGAATAGTTTGCGCTTAGTTGAGACTCTGCTTGATGTCTATCGCAATGAAACAGAAGGCTTGCAATTGAGATTAGCGCCAATTAATTTGGCAACTTTAGCGGAAGATGTTGCCACATCACTACTTGCTCTATCGACTAGTCGCAGTGTTTATTTGACTGTACATTATGGCGATTCCGAATTCCGTAAATTTCTTTGGGTAAATGGCGATGATTTCCAGTTGCGGCGGGTCTTTTCTAATCTGCTTACAAATGCGATTAATCATTCTCCAAGATGGTCAAAAGTCGAGGTAGTACTAGAAACTGAGTCATCGTATCAGTTAGTTCAAGTGCTTGATTTTGGGGCAGGGATTAAGCCCGAAGAAAAACAGTATTTATTTGAGCGATTTTATCAAGGACAAAGCGATCGCCTTGCGACTGGTTCGGGGCTAGGTTTATACTTGACTCGCCAAATTATCGAAGCGCATGGCGGTACAATCTGGGGCGAAAACCGACAGCCTCAAGGCGCGATTTTTGGATTTCGTTTACCAGCTTTACCCCATTCATCGCAAGATATGACATGAAGAGAAGCTTAGTTGGTATTTCATGGGCGGCGATCGCTTGACATAGGTTGCTAGAATATTAATAACTGATGTTACGTGGAAGTACACAGTAGGGGCGGGTTTAGTCGATAATTCTGTGCTGAAGCAAGATCTATATGCAAAACCCGCCCCTACTTTAGATGGTTCCACGTAACATCAGTTAATAAACTTAAACAAAACGAATTAAGTTATGGGCATTCTCAGTAGTTTGAAGGATTTAATAAAAGATCAAGTTGAAATGACTCAATATCCAAATCGCTCAATTTCAGAGGTTTGGAACTGTCCTGAAGCCTTTGAATTTCTTTGCACTAAAAAATGGAATGAATTAAGCCCAACTGATCTCCCAAACGTTAGACACTGTGGAGTATGCAGCGAGAATGTCCATTGGAGTGCTAATCCTGAAGAGTTTGTTGCTAATGCTAAACTTGGCAGATGTGTTGCTGTGCCTACCCAAGGACTATTCCTTGGAATGGATGCAGGAGTAGCGGGTAGAGTGAGTCCTGAATATTATGAAGAGAGAACAAAAAACGTAGAACAGTATCAGTTTTGGAGAAGCAGTTGGAAGCTCATTCTCAATCAAGATCCATTTTTTATCATATTTTTAATTCGCAAAGGCTATCCTAATGCGCTAGAAATGTTTATTGAAATCGCTAGTCATTTTCCAGAAGAACAAGAGCTTTTGTACCAAGCATACCTATTGTTATCTAAATCAGAGAATAGCGGTGAGTTTGTACTATATCTGATGGATATCGGACAAATTGACCTAGCGATCGCGATCACTAGAACGCTTAAAGACAGTTCACAAGTGCAAAGTGTAATTTGTAAACTTTTAGAGATAAACAAGGTTGAAGAAGCTCTAAAACTATGTCCCATGATTGAGTCTAGTTATGCTAAATATCGATCCATCAATCATATTGCTCACAAAATGGCAGAATTAGGACAAATTAAGCAAGCAATCGATCTCTATAATCAGCATCTACGCTACGCTCAAAAAGATTTTCAAGACATTGAAGATAATATTCGCAATTGGTTAAATTATTGGCAAGCATTGGACATTTTTAATGATTTGTCTCTTGAGTTTCCTGTCGCAAAAGATCTGGCTGTCAAAGCTTTAGAATTATTTCCTGACGAAAAAAGCAGAAGAGAGTTTGCATTGTATCTTAGAAAAGTTGAGCGTTTCGAGCAAGCGATCGCGATCGTTGAGACTCTCAAGGAAAATTCTAATTTCCTAATATCTATGGTGGCGAATTTGAGTGAGGGACAGAAATTTGAGGAGGCTAAGCAAGTTCTGCTGATGTGTGAATCTGGGAAAAATCAGGTCGATGCATTTGTCTGGATTGTCAGTAAAATGGAATCTTTTAAGCTATTTGAGAAAGCTATTGATTTCTGTGAATGGTATCTCGCAAATATCAGCTATATCGCAGATGATACTGCATTTATGGTTTCATCAAAATTAAACTATCTAACTCACCTTACGCAGATAGAATTCCTGTAATAGCTGAGATTTAGGGCTGGCACGGGGGCACAGCCCCTACAGAGCATGAATTATTTAGGTAGGGGCAATCCCCCCGTGGTTGCCCTGCTTGGCTATCGGCAACAGATTCATCGGCTGCCTTCTGCGTAACATCAGTTACCTAAACCAAAAGATTGCGGGAGATAGAATCTAATCTGACAAATTACAGTCTGTTGATGGAAAGAGTATCACACCATAAACCTTGACAAATAGGTTGTGCATTCTATTCTATGCGTATGCGTATCCCCCAAAACCTCAACAGGCTGTATCTTCCAATAAGAAACAGAGAGTTTTTATAAATCACAGACCAAAAAAAATCTCTTGACAATCTTACCCCATACAGAGTATTCTATGCGGCAAAATAACCCGTCCGAAGAGAGCTTTTAGTTTTATGGAAACAAGACCAGATTCATCAGAAAAAAATAAAAAGAAATTGGGACAAGTCTCCAGCCTCCCCTCCATCATCACCCCTCTTTCCCGAAAACTTCTGGCAAGCTACCTTGCGATCATAGCAGTTTGCCATTACAAATTTTTCAGCAACTTTACGAATTTCCTCATCAGGCTTCTCCCACTCATCCCACAAAGACTTCTCACAAAACTTGCGATATTTCGCCACACAAATCTCTAACATCGCACCCAGAGATGAGTTCGCAAGGTTGTCAAGCCATGATGTATGTCAAAGAAAAAGGAAAAGTTGAGTTTTTGTAGGATATGCATAGAATAGAATGCACAACCTATTTGTAAGGTTTATGGTGAGATACTCTTTCCATAAACAGCCTGTAATTTAGCTAATGACCTTAGATAATCTCAAAATCCTGTTAGTTGAAGATGATGAGCTATTTCGCCTTGGATTACAGGTGCGCTTGCAACAGGAGACAAAAATTGCGGTTTTAGCAGAGGCGAGTGATGGAGAAACGGCGATCGACCTTGCCAAAGCACAAACCTTTGATCTGGTTCTCCTTGATATTGGCTTACCAGGGCTGGGCGGACTAGAAACCTGTCGCCAACTAAAACTCAACCATACGAACTTGCCAATTTTGGTACTTACTTCTCGCAATGAGCGATCGCTAATCTCGCGTTTAGTTACCGTAGGCGCACAGGGCTATTGCCTCAAAGGGGTTGCCGCCGAAACCTTAATTCTTGCCATGCGATCGGTCATCGCAGGGGCATCTTGGTGGGATGCCAGTGCTACTGCTGAAATTCAACATACTTTTCAAATTCAATCTTCAGACATTGCTCTTGACAATTTATCTAGTTCAAAAATCAATACTTTGACTAAACGAGAGAAAGAAATTCTCAATTTAATGTCTGAACAAAAGACTAATCAAGAAATCGCGGAGATTCTCTATATTTCGTCAGGGACAGTGCGCGTACATATTCATACGATTTTGCATAAATTGGGAGTAAGCGATCGCAAACAGGCGATCGGGCTTCACAATCATCATTAGACTTGTTGGGAAATAAAAGGTAAAACTGCGCCAACTCAAGGATGAAATGCAACGGAGATGTGTCCAGCTACTTAACTCACATTACAATGAAGTTTAGAAATTTTATTTTCTAATAGTCTTACTAAACTTTCGCTAATTCTTTGATACTAATCGAATCTCTATTTCTGCAATTTCTGGCGATCGCGATCGGAGCCTGTGTTGGGAGCTTCCTGAACGTGGTAATTTATCGCGTACCTGCGGGTTTATCCATTCTCTATCCGCCATCGCGTTGTCCCCATTGCTTGCGTAAACTTGCGCCCCGCGACAATATTCCGATTATTGGTTGGTTCTTGATTAGGGGTAAATGTCGTTATTGTCATACGCCTGTGTCATGGCGTTATCCTGCGATCGAGAGTTTGACCGCATTCTTGTTTTGGTGTGTCGCGGCTTATTTTGGAGCTTCACAACCAGTTATAAATTTGGGCTTTTATGCAGCCTTTTTGAGTTGGTTATTAGCGCTATCGATGATTGATATTGATACGCAGACATTACCAAATTCCTTGACTCAATCTGGTTTGGTAGTAGGGCTTATTTATCAAGGTAGTTTAGCTTTTACAAATATTGCTAATGGCGATCGCACTAATTTCGCAGGGAATTTAATTAACGGAATTATTGGCGCGGTAGTAGCAATTTGGATTCTAGAAATGATCAGAATTGGCGGACGAATTTGGTTGCAAAAAGAAGCGATGGGTGGGGGCGACCCAAAATTTGCTGCAATGCTTGGCGCATGGTTAGGTTGGCAAAATATGTTGCTCACAATTTTGATTGCGTCAGCAGTCGGTACTTTAATTGGCGCGATCACATTAACAGCAAAGAATTTAGAGAAACACCAGCAAATTCCTTTTGGTCCTTTTTTAGCGATCGGTGGAGCGATTTCCCTATTTTTTGGGAAGCCAATCTTGTCGGTTTATCTTGCTTGGTTTGGATTGAGCTAAAGACGGTATAGTTTCGGCTGGCTTAGCGAATAATCGCCTAATTTTTAAAGTAAACTAGGTTATTACCTTGGGATGCGGTTATGGTCAGTCCTTTAGATGTTGCCCGTTATGGCTCTTCTGGGTTTGAGGGGATAAGCAAAACTAATGGGAAAGGCAGGCTA
>JBAXTW010000200.1:0-6428 GCA_037129985.1 Pseudanabaena sp. ELA645
CTGATTGTTAAGATATTTGTCTTTTTTTGTTAAGAAACGTGTGCGGTTGCCCTGTTCTCGTAATAGCTTCATGCCCTGTGCAAAATTATCCGAATCTCGTGCCAAGGCAATCCGAATATATTTTTCCCCTAGAGTAGGGTTACTCCAATAAAAGAAAGTGCCAGGTAAAACATAAACTTTTTTAGTTTGAAGTAGAAACTCTTGAAGTTGTGTAGATTTGATATCAGAATCTACAATCTCACACCAAGCGACACAGGTTTTTGCTGTTGTTTCTGGCAGGTGTAAAATTGATCCATGCAGCATCTCCTTAAGTGCAGTTCTATTTTGATTGAGTAGGAATCTAGTAGAACTAAACTGATTGCGATGGGACTCTAAAATATATTCACTTAATAAATTAAGAATGAAAGGAGAAATGCTTAAAATATAAGCGGTATAGATACTATACATTTCTTCATATAAAGAGTCGGATACCTTCAACATCGATACTTTAGTGTTTTGAATAGACCAGTATTTTCCAGTATCTTCAATGGTCATATATTTAATGCCAGATTCTTTCAATACTTGATAAGTATCGTACAATTCAATTCCATCGTCATACATTAGAAAATTGGAAAAACAATGGTCAATGATTAAGAGCTTATCGTAATCTTTGCAAAATCTCACTATTTCCTGAAAAGCATTTTGGTTCTCAAGCCCCAACATTGTAAATCCTGTAGGATTATTGGGATCAACAAGAAAAATAGCATCAGTTTTAATATGCTTTTTTAAATTGTCATAGATGTCATCACTGTTGTGTAAAAGATCTTCTTTGAGTGAATAAGTTGGTACTTCTAAGTGCTTGAGCACATCAAAAAGGCTATCGAAACAAGGCTCAATTAAACTTACGGTCAGACGTTTTTTTAATAAATAATTGGCAACATGAATTATAGAAATAGAGGCTGCATAATGCAGCATAATATTGTTTGGTTCCAATGCACTTTTTAAGCCCCGTGTTATATAAAAAGTCTCTATAAACTTTTGATTTAGATGCTTTTGCTTAGTCTGTTTTGCATCTAGCCATATCTCTGGCAACCTATTAATAATCGACATTTGTGAAGGCGAAGGAGATTGCTGATTGAAAGCATTGGCAAAATTAAATTCTTGATCTATAGCCTCAGCTTCATATTGAGTCAAATCAGCAAAATTCAAGGTATTCATGTTTGTAGTTATATTTAATTTATGTTCAATTTTTTGATGATAAGTATATCTACAAAATTATTTACACATTTAGCTATGGCTAATAAATCGTTTCTACAATTTATTTGTGTAATCGATTTCCTCTAACTACTTATAATCCATTTAGGCAATAGTTCAAGTATACTAGATAACATCTATTTAAAAATTTGGGTCTATCGTTTAAACCATGCTGATTTGGCTCTTACTTACCCTGAAGCCTTTGCTGAGCAAAGATTTCAGCCGAAAATGTGTTCTTGTTAGCCAGAAACTACCGCAAACCATTATTTGGCAAGATTCTCCTCGTGAACTTGGTCTGGATAGCATAGTTTAGGCGTTAGAGCCAAAAATTTTCATTGATATTATTCTCCATATTCTCTCTCTGAATAGATAAATTAACTGATTCTGCAAAAAATAAATCGCAAATCAACTACCCTACCGTGCTTCGCGAGGACGGCGAATGCGTCTCGGAATTTATTCAAAGCAGTATCAGATTAACATAAATGGGAGATATCATTGAAATATTGAAATATTTTTTTAAAATTTCTCAACCAAAGGTCGCAATTCTACTTCCCATGTCCACGCACTGCGGGGTTGACGCAAAGGGAGCAGAAAGTGCATAGCCTTTGACACTAGCAGAAGCATCGGCAGTAAATCTTGCACTCTCTTAAGAAATTTCGAGATTAGCATAGAACATAGAATAAGGTTGGATTGCTATAGTACAAAAAGAAAGAGAACTACAAAACACCTTTAGAACTAGGAATATTGCTAGCGCGGCGGGGGTCAACTTCAACTGCCATCCTTAAAGCCCTTGCAAAAGCCTTAAACGATGCTTCGATAATATGGTGAGAGTTGCCGCTTTCTAATAGGCGGATATGTAATGTAATCTGCGCGTGATTGACAACAGCTTGATAAAATTCACGAATTAGCTCGGTATCGTAAGTTCCGACACGCTGATTGGGAATTACTAAACCATAAACTAAATAAGGACGACCCGAAAAATCAAGGGCAACTTGGACTAAAGATTCATCCAGAGGTGCAACAAAATGACCAAAGCGGACGATACCTTTGCGATCGCCTAATGCTTTTGCCAAAGCTTGCCCCAACACAATCCCCACATCTTCATTGGTGTGATGATCATCAATATGTAGATCGCCCTTGGCTTGAACATCAAGATCGATTAATCCATGAGAACAAATTTGATGCAACATATGATCGAGAAAGGGAATACCTGTGTTGATGTTCCCTTTGCCAGTGCCATCGAGATTAAGGGCTACGGTGACTTCCGTTTCACCAGTTTTACGGTGGACTTTGGCAATGCGATCAGTGTCGTAGGACATAGGTGAGTAGAATTAAATAAAGAGTCAATTATGCCTAGTATACAGCGCCTTGCGATGAATTGAAACCCCAAGAAATGCGCGAAGCATAGATTTCTCTGGACTATTTAAATCTTCTGAAAACCGATACAATCAATGCCAAATCTGCTCGAAAAAAATCTTAAAAAAGTTCTCATTTTAGGCGGTACTGGCGATGCGGTGAAACTCGCTGCTCAACTTGCCCATATCCCAACAATAGAAGTAATTAGCTCTCTCGCAGGACGAACCAAGAAGCCTCTAGCTCTGGTTGGACAGGTTCGCATTGGTGGCTTTGGTGGTGCGGAAGGATTGGCTAAGTATTTGCAAGAAAATGCGATTGATATTCTCATTGATGCTACTCATCCCTGTGCAGGACAAATTACCGTTAATGGCGCGATCGCTTCTCAGTTAGCAAATATTCCTCACCTGATGCTCGTGCGTCCTCAATGGGAAAGAGTGACTGGCGATCGTTGGATTGAAGTTGAGTCGATCGCGGCGGCGGCAAAAGCGATTCCTGAATTAATGCGGCGTGTATTTATTACATCAGGTAGACAACAACTAGAGCCGTTTTTAGAGCGATCGCGCCTCTATCCAGAGAGTTGGTATTTGATGCGATCGATCGATCCGCCTGATCTTGAATTACCTAATTGCCAAATATTGTTAGATCGCGGTCCTTTTGATCTAGAACAGGAACGGCGGTTATTGCGCGAATATCAAATTGAGGCGATCGTCAGTAAAAATAGTGGCGGCGAGGCAACCTACGCCAAAGTCATCGCAGCACGGGAGTTACAAATTCCGATCATCATGGTGCAACGTCCGATCATGCCTGAAGGTGAAAAAGTGACAAGTATTGCTGAAGCGATCGCTTGGCTAAAATTACATTCATAAAAAAAGACCTAGCTAAGCTAGATCCTTTTCCTTACGATTCTAAAATTGAGGTTGGAGTGCTTTTTGATTTCTGCGGTTTCAGTTTGTCACTTTTTTTGCCATGACCATGAAACCTGATCCCTAAAAACACATCATAGATAAAGCCAGCTAAATCTGGCATTTTAAATAAGCCTAATGTCTGCGGTGAACCATTGGCATCAAGAAGCGGCTTCATCTGATAGTAGGCGCTCTCGTAGTAGTACCAAGGCACATTTGGCCATAAATGATGGATTAGGTGATAATTCTGACCGAGCAACATTATATTTAAGAATTTACTTGGATAAACTCTAGCGTTTTTCCAGCGCGATCGCTCGACAAATGGACGATGGGGAAGATAATCAAAAAATAGTCCCAATAACAATCCCATGACGGCGGCTGGCACAAACCAGAAATTCATCATGTAGCCAAGAAAGCCCCATTGATAGCCGACAAAAATTGCTGCAATCACAATCAAGCGACTAATCGCCCATTCCAATAACTCGTAGTTACGATATAGACGGCGCTTGAAAAAGAAAATTTCGTGATAAAAGAAGCGGGCGGCAATCAACCATAGAGGTCCGCCAGTGGACACAAAGTGATCTGGATCGTCTTCTTCGTCGTTGACATGGGCGTGGTGCTGCATGTGTACGCGAGTAAACACAGGGAATACAAATCCCTGCAAAATAGCGGCAATATGCCCGATCGCAGCATTGATAATCCGATTAGGATGAGCGACACCATGACAAGCATCGTGAATTACCGTCCCTAATACATAGAGGGAGGAAAAGTTACAAACAAATACGAGCCAGTCTGGCCAGCCCCATACCCAATATCCTGTAGTCGATGCGGTTGCCAAAACAATCGAACCTAATAGCACTAATATTGTTGGATTAAATCCCTGCGCTGCACCCATCAGACCGATTGGAACAGTTAGGGCTTTGCCCTGCTGCTGCATTGTGTCACTCCTTAATCAATTTCTTAACTTTATCTATTATGCGTTTTTGGCTTAGCAATCGCCTAACCGTAATATATTCGTAAAATACACGGAAAAAGTATATTTTATTGTTGCGTTTTATTACATTTTTTATTATCAACCATGCTAACGATAATTGAGCGCGATCGCAACAATGATTTTTGGATCAAGTTCATTAAGGCAACTTATTACGAAAATTTTGGAGCAGTCTGAATCTTGAGGCTAAGTTGTTGGCTTCGTCGCGATGTCTAAATGATCAAGCCTTGGGTGAAAGATTTTGGTGCAAGTAATAAAAGTCAAGAATAGTTTTGCCGATTTTTCAAATTAATTAACTTGCTAGGGCAAGAGTACGCACGCTAAAGATTTGGTTAGATTGTAATGGAATAACCCAAGATTTAGGAATAGCCATAACATGAATGGACTCACCCAATGCGTTGAATACTTCCAAAATATAGCCTTCTTCTCGATCGCTAGGATGCGGTACAAAGTCGATTAGTGTGGCGATATCGCCTTTTTTTAGTTGGTATTCTGGCAGATCGCGATTCAGATAAACTTGTTGATATAGTTTGAGATTCATGATTTTTTCTCCTTGCATGGTTTCAGGGAAATAAATTGAAACTTTACTTTTTGGTTGCTTCTGGATTGATGTAATCGCAAAAGATGTTGATACCTACTTTGATAATGTAGAGAACGACGACGGTTGCGATCGCTGGATCAATCGGAACACCAACCGAGTGAACTACAGAAACAATTAAACCTGTGAGTAATGGAGCGCTGGTGGGATTTTTATTGTATTCTTTGACCTGATTTTGAAAGCCTTCTTTGCCGCAAAGTTCTTGACGGAAAACGTTAACTGTGGATTGCCAAAGTTTGGTTTGGCTGAAGACTTGTTGACCATGTAGTTCTGTCCATAGCGCCGCAAAGCTTTTTTCAAGATCGCCATTGGTTTCGTTTATCAGGTTTAAGGTCTTTTGAGCAGGGGCATAGTCTTGCAAAAGTTGATTAACGTTTTGGATTTCGGATTGGGTTAGTTGAGTATTCATTTGGATTTGGGGTTCTTATTTTAAAGAATATTAAAAAATTATAGGCTGTAGGGGTAGCGCCCCCGTGCCTACCCCGTAGGGATCTGGGCTTGTCTCAAATAGCCTATTAGTTGCTATCTAACATTTTGCAGCAAACCAGCTAATTCTATGGGCAGATTTTCGTCAATCTTAAATTTCATGCGCTTGCTGGTAATGGAAGTAAGACGATTTGCTCACGGGCTAATTCGGCAGCATAGCTGATGGCGGCAAAAATATCCTCGGAGGTTAGGGTAGGGTAACTTTGCAAGATTTCTGCTTGGCTGACTTTTGCGGCGAGGTTGTCGAGAATGACTGACACCATGATTCTCGTTCCTTTTATACATGCCTTACCATGACAGACTGATGGATCTGTTGTAATTCGATCTTTCCACGCCATAATTGTTTACTCGGCTTTACAAGGTTTATCGATCTATTCTAAATCGCAATATTTAATAACTTACCGTTCGCTGATTTTCTTAATGCAAATGACATTCATTAATTTGCACTTTTTGGCATTACTATTGATAATTAATACTAATAAAGGTCATTATTGCTTTAATTTATTTGTAATGCATACAAGAAGGTGAAAATCAATAACTTCGTAAAAAAAGTTCATAAAGCCTGAGATCCTTATTGTCCCGTCAAATGTTTTGACCTATTTCAAAAATCAGCGAACCGTAAGTAATAAACTTCGTCATGTGTGCCAATTGTCTCTAAAAGAATTGCCTGTGATTCTTCATGTTCTACAAACTTAAAAATAATTCTCAAATCATATCCGCTGCTACATGACCATGATTCTGGAAACTTCACGCGAGAAGTTCCTCCATGAGTTGTGATGGTGTTACGGGTTTACATTCACCTAGTGAAAATTCTTGTTGAGCTTCTTGTACGTCTTGAATTAGTTCGTCTCTGCGTCTGTCG
>JBAXTW010000201.1:0-6424 GCA_037129985.1 Pseudanabaena sp. ELA645
CCCTAAATCCATCCCTATTTAACCTACTCTAAAACTTTTCAAACACTCTCTTAGGTATAAAAATCGCTGCAACTAAAATAACCTTTTTAAAAGATGGTATTCCTATTCAAGGGGAAAAAATTTATAGTGATAAGCAACCTGAAGAATCTCAAGAATTTTTTACATCTGGAAAAGCTCCTATTAAATGTGTCGGATTCTTTGCAGAACCTAAATTAGATGTTGGTTTCTATGATATTGAAGGTGTGACACTCGGCGAAAAAGATGTGCAAGCTGATTTACCAGCAACGATTAATGACAGAAATGGAGTGATTGAGAATCTTCAAGATAAATTGGGATTTAAAGAACTTTACGATGGCAAAGATTTTTCTGTAGCTAAAAGGTTAAATCGTCTTGAACAAAAATTAGAAGTAACTCCACCTTATCCTAGCCCTGCTAAACCTAATGCTTCTAAACCTGATGCTATGGCTAAACCCGATGTTGCTTATACTACTGATTATTGTAAGAAATTGCTGGTTGATGATGATGCAAAGATAGATGCTATTAAGAATCCAGTATCAAAAAGTCTTACAGAAGCACGTAAATGTATCAACTTGCTAAGCGAACAGATTGAAAAACTTACAAATTTAGACAATTCAGAGTTTATTGACAAATTAGCAGATAAATTGTTAACAAAACTAAAGGTTGCTCCAAATGGCAGCAGTTATAAATTGGATAAGCAGTAATAGTTAATCAAATTCCAAATTCTTTATTTTTTAGAATATTCAACGTGATCACCCAAACTACTCACCCTTAGCAATCACACATTTTTTATTATATTGTGATTTAAAAGTCCCTGAAAAGATGAGATTATGAAGGTTAAAGAGATCCTGAAAATCCTTGAAAATGATGGTTGGTATATAGACCGCATTACGGGCAGTCACCGTATCCTCAAACATCCACATAAATCGGGTATCGTAGTACTGGCGGGTAAGCCAAGTAAAGACTTAGCTGAAGGCACAAAGAAAAGCATCTTCTCCCAAGCACAATTAGAGGACAAGCGATGAAAAACTATGCAGTTGTATACGAATGGGCAGGTACTAATTATTCTGCCTATGTTCCAGATTTACTAGGATGTGTAGCTTGCGGCGACACTCTACAGGAAACAGAAACACTAATTAAGGAAGCAATCGAAATTTATCTAGAAGTACTTCAAGAAGATGGACTGCCTATACCCGAACCTGCTACCGAAGTTGGGAAAGTAGCGGTGATGGTTTAAGCGATCGCGCACAGAAAAAAAGCTTGGAAAAAGCCAGAAAACAATTTGAGATCGGCCAAAAATCATAAAAATATTATAGCCATGACTAGTTCACCGATTAGTTCATCTCCTAGTTCATCTAAAAAGAAATTGCGCTTACTCTTTTTTGTGAATGGTTCTCCATCAAGTGCGGCGGCTGTGCGATCTGTTTGGTCAAAAAGTAGTGACATTATGTCAAAAATTAACTACTAAAAACTTGTAGCGCACACAGTGCGCTACAAATTCTAGCTATTTCGCCATGTACCATGAAAACCCATAGGCACAATGCTCGGCAATGCTAAACGACAGACTGGCTGAGAGTCTAAGCGATCGCTATCAAACACCCATACTTCCGAACATTCGCGATCGCCATCAAACACCACTGTAATCACATAGCCAGAATCAGGATTAGATGAATCAGGAGCAAATAATGGCTCCATTGGATAGCGATTTGTACCGAGATTGGCTTCGGTAATCTGGTTAGTTTGGTAATCGTAACGAGCGATCGCTCCGAATAGTTCTTGATTAATCACCGCATCAGGACGATGCAGGGAAAGATAGGTATAGCGTGAGTTTTGTCCAACTTGGGCAGGGGCAACACTAGGAAATTCAGAACCGCGATCGCATAATTCTGACATCTCCAAAAATTCACCAGTTTTGGGATTCAATCGCATTTGCCAGAGCGTTCCCTTGGCGTGAGTTTTAGTTTCCCCAGAGGCAATTTCTTTGAGATATTGATTGGTGGCAAAGTTAGGATAACGAATCAAATCAAACACAACATTACCATCGCGATCGCTATAGCCATTACCAAAATGCCATTGATACCAAGGCTCAGCGACATTGCGACTGACTAATTCCAGATTGTGGCGATCGAACACCAAAATCTCTGTTCCCTCTTCAGGTTTCCAAGCCAATGAATCACTGTAGCTCTTTAAATTCAGAAGCAAAGGAAATGGATTCATCCGCAAAGGTGGTACGCAGAAAACCAGATAATCTCCTGCTAGGACAAAGTCGTGAATCATCGGTAAACCAGCCAAAGTTGCCTGATTCTTTTTGATGAGATTGCCATTGCGATCGCTGCGATAAAGATGCAAAATTGCATTCTTACCATAGGAAATCCCAAAGTTAAAAATCTCACCAGTATTGGCATCACGTTTAGGATGAGCCGAATAGGGAAGTCGATTTTCCAAACCTTCGAGATTCTCTAAACCATTGGTTGCTAAAGTTTCCAAGTCTAGAGAATGTGGTAAGCCACCTTCCCATAATGCGAGAAGTTTGTCAGGCAAGGCGAGAACAGAGGTATTCGCCACATTCTTAGAAGACTTACCGAAACGTTGCCACCATTTGCCTGTGGCGGTCATGCCATAATTGCCATAAATCAATTTGCCAGCATTTTCTTCTTCGAGATATCCCTCTGTTTGGACATAGCGATAGGTTGCTCGCGCCTGACCTTCAGCAAAATGCACCGCCAGAATTGCACCATCGCCATCAAACCAATGTCCCACATGAAATTCACCACGTTCCAATCTTGCTGGTCCATTGCGATAGAGAGAACCTTTGAGATTTTCGGGGATTTGACCAGAGATCGTGGAGAGTTGAGTGAGAGGAAATTCGCTAGCTGGTTTAGCGATCGCCTTTGCCCAAGATGCTTGCTGTACTTGTTTGTCAATAGTTGTAGTCATAGTTTTCTCGTTAATGGATTCTAATGGATTTTAAGAAGAATAAGGGGTTCCGTCTTTATGGGTAAATTGCCATCCTTGTTCGGTAGCAATAGCAACAAGATCGTCATCGGGATAATTTCCTGCATCATTGGGAGTGCGATCGCCAATTTCTAAATAAGTCGCAACTTGCTCGCTGTGATTATAAAGACTATGCCCATTTGCCTCACCCGCAGGGAATCCCGCCGCTTGTCCTGCTGATAAAATCGATTCTCCTTCATCGGTAATCAGGGTTAATTCACCTGATAAAACATAGATAAATTCATCCTGTTTTGTATGCCAATGACGCAGCGCCGATCGCGATTTTGGTTGAAGCGTAGTTAGATTCACGCCAAAGTTTTTCAATCCTGCTGCATCACCGAGGCGTTTTTTCTCGCGTCCTGCAACCACGGGTTTAAAGCGATCGGGATAGTTAGAGCCTGTACGACTGGGGACTTGATTAGGATCGATGATAGTCATAAACCTTGCCTTCCTAAATCCTCTACATTTTTCAACCATTTCTGTCTTTGAGCTAGATCAGAACTTTTAACGCTACCAATGGAAGTTATTTTTACTGGTTTGACACCACAAAATCCAAGGATTGTATTTTTCATTGCATTATGCCCTGGTTGACCATTGATAAATCGGTAATACCAAGGCGGTGCATCCATTGTGACGATTAATCTAGCGCTTTTCCCTTTGAGAAGTTGATCCCACCAAGCGGAATCTTTACGATATTTGAAAGCAAATCCTGATGTGAACACGCGATCGATAAATCCTTTCAGCAAAGTGGGCATGGTTCCCCACCAAGTCGGATAGACAAAAACGAGATGTTCTGCCCAACGAATTTCATCTTGCGCCTTCAGCACATCTGCTTCAAGTTCAGGAATTAGCTTAGAGCGATATTCGGGCGGATTGAGATCAAATTCTAAGTCATTGACGATAATCTCATGCACTTCTGCACCAGAAGCGATCGCCGCTTTCTTATAGGCTTCTGCAAGGGCAGAACAATAGCTAGTTGGGTTGGGATGCCCTTGCACAATCAAGATTTTTTTACTCATAGCTCTATTTTAAGTTTCCTTCCATAAAAGCCAGCCTCATTTTTGTTAATTCCTCTTAAAAAATTAATAGGAATTACACCAAGAACTCAAGTTCTTGGCTCAAAGCTAAAGTCAGCTAAAGCAGACTAAAAAGCCTCTATGATCAACCCGTTTCAACGGGTTTAAGCTTTCAGCCCGTAATTTATTACAGGGCTATATTCAACTAAGTTGATATTAAACTAATTGAATACACGAAATAATGTATACTCAACTAAGTGCATATGTCAACCCTTGTTTAAATAAATTTCAAATAAATTTCAAACCTATGTCTCTTGCTTACGCCATCTTGGTTTCTTTAATTAGCGAACCGAAAAGTGGTTACGACCTCGCCAAACAATTTGATGGGACAGTGGGATTTTTCTGGCAAGCCACACACCAACAGATTTATCGAGAGTTAACCAAACTAGAGCAGCAAAACTGGATCGTTGCCGAGGCGATCGCTCAAGAAGGGCGACCTGATAAAAAAATATTTTCCGTAAATGATTTAGGTTTGTCCCACCTGAAAACATGGCTGCTGCAATCTAGTGACGTGGCAACGGTTAAAGATGAATTTTTACTTAAAATCTATGCAGGTTATCTTATTCCTGAAGAAACGAACACCCAAAAAATTCAAGAGCATCGGCAATTACATCAGAAGCAGTTGGAAATCTATGAAGCGATCGAGCATAACTTTTTTAGTTCGCCTCAAGACTGCCCGAAGGAGTTGCGTTTTGCCTATTTGACGCTCCGCCGAGGAATTAACTTTGAAAAAGGTTGGATCGATTGGTGTGAAGAAGCATTGCAGCTTTTAGCAGATTGGAATCACATAAAATAGTAAGTTGCAAAATTTAGGCAATCGAGTACTATCGATCATAGAAATCTAGATAGTCTAATATTCCTGTGAAAACTAAAAATATTCTAATTGTAGCGATCGCCCCATTTTTAACCCTGTTTACGCACTTTCAATCCAGTGCAACAGCGCAACAACTTAGTACCTGCGATGTGCGGGTTGTCGGTCAAGATATAGGATCACGGGTTAATCTCAGAACAGGTGCAGGGTCAAATTTTGACAGCACAGATTATGTCTTGGTGGGGCAGATTGTAAATATGATAGATACATCATCGGGTAGGCGCATTAGTCGTCAAGATAGTCAGGGTAATATTTGGTATTTTGTAGAATATACTCCCAGCGGAACTAGAGGCTGGATTCGCGAGGATTTTATTGCTCGACAATGTTCAAATTAATGTTTGAGAGAGTGCGTCCCTCAGATCGACCTTCACAAATGATCATTCACTACCACAATTAAAAATCAATGGCTGATAAAATTGCATGGACTGCGGAAGCGGAAGAAAAATTGAAAGACATACCATTTTTTGTCCGTCCTTTTGCCCGTAAAAAAATTGAAAAGTACGCTCAGGACAATAACTTTTCACCGATTACAATCGAGGTTTACGATCAAGCAAAAAAAATGTTTAACAAGAAGTTTAATGAAATGAATTAGTTGTAAAAAGCGGTAATATATGTGTAAGTTCTATTATTAAGCCTATGACAACGAGCCAAATAATCGAAAATTCATTGGGGGAACCACTTTGGAAGCTTCTACAAAATAAAACGATTAAGTCGCGTAAAGAGGCTCTAGAGTTTTTAGTTGATGTTAATGGAAACGTTCATTTAGAACAGCTTGATATCGACTTGATTGAGCGATTTTTTAGTAAATTTTTAGACCGTAGTATTTTGCCGCCTGTAATCCCATTGTTGCTATTGCAAGGGGAACTCGATCTTGGAAGTCCAATCACCTTAAGTGAGGACAAGGAAGAACTAATTCGTCACCGTATTGGCGCAAAGACAATAAACGTAATTCCAATTACCTCCGATAGCTACATTCGATGGTATCGTCGTCAGCGTGTTCTAGATCCTAGTACCATTGATTCATCACAAGCTATTAATCCGCTCACAGGAGAAATTGATCAAGCCGATATTGGCGAAACTACTGATTTTTATTTGTCACAGGCTGTCGATCAAACGCGGCGAATTAATGCGATTATCTCGATCGCTTTGCAACATCGCGCCAGTGACATTCACCTAGAACCAACACCAACAGGTTTGCGAGTACGTTTTCGCATTGACGGAATTTTGCGCGATATTAAAGTCCTGCCCCTTGAAATTAGCCGCAAAATTATTGTGGCGCTCAAGGTGATGTCAGACATGGATATCGCCGATAGCCGCCGTCCTCAAGATGGACGCATCGGCAAAGAATATACCACCGATGACAGTCTAGATAGCAAACTGGATATGCGGGTGAGTACCCTCCCCTGTGTTGGCAGGGCTGTTTCAAGAAAGGGTAAGAGAGCATCTAAATGAGTAAAGACCACAT
>JBAXTW010000202.1:0-6385 GCA_037129985.1 Pseudanabaena sp. ELA645
TTATTGTCCCGTCAAATGTTTTGACCTATTTCAAAAATCAGCGAACCGTAAGGTTATAGTTGCGTTTCGAGTTAAACGGCGGATCGATGTAGCACAAATCAACCGACTCATCCTTGATATGCCGCCGCAACACCTCAAGATTATCCCCGTAAAATAATTGATTTTTGGGTTGATTTGCCATAAATAATTCATTTAATCGTCATATTGGCTTATACCTTAGCACAAATGATGATTATACGAAAATAAAACATATGAAAATATCCAACTTTTAGCGATCGCCCTTTACTTTCACAGAGATTAAAGAGGCAATCGCCTCAACTAATTGCTATTGACTTTCTCGGCGCGTACTCTATAGCTCTTGGATTTTATATTTACCATTTACTAATCGCATCAGTGAGATGCAGCGCTGCGGCCTGTACCGACGCGATCGCTCTTGTATATCCCAATCGCGTCGGACCTAATACGCCCACTGTGCCGACTGGCTTATCATCACAGAGATATGTGCTAGAGATAAATGTACAGTTTTGAATTGTTGCGATCGAGATCTCCGAACCAATTCTGATGCTGACGGAATTTGCCGAAGGTGTGGGCTGATCGATGATTAAAGCCATTAACGAAGCGCGATCGGCTTCTAGTAACTGCACAATATTTTGTACCTGTCGCAAATTAGAAAATTCTGGCTGACGCAATAACTCCGTCAAGCCGCTAATAAACATTTGTCCTAAAGCCGTGCGATCGCATAACTTCATTAATTGTTGTAAGGACTGCTCTAGTAACACGGCATATTGCTGAAAATGTCGATCGAGATCAGCCCAATTTAAGGCGCTATTTAATTCTGACCAATTTTTATCCCGTAAATGTTCATTCAAGAAATTATTAAGAATATTTAACTCCCCTTCTAAAATTTTCGTCTTAGTTTCACTGAACGCATCTATGGGTAAATCCATTGTCACCGAAGCCGTATGATAAGTGTCGCTCACTGCGATCGCCATGAGCTTTTTAGTATCCAAATGATCGTCCACAATTACCAATTGCAAATGTCGAATCCGCATCGTTTGCATATTAGGCGCGGTAATTACGGCAATACAACCGCTTAGAGTCGCCAAAATCTGTGCCACATCCCGCATTACCCCATCGAGACTGGATTTACCAAGGCGATCGCTTTTACTCGCCAAGAAGCGATCGGTACTGTAGGACAGTTCACTAGCAGGATCAATCAGCTTATCCACATATACGCGATAGCCAGAGTCGGAAGGCACACGCCCCGATGACGTATGCGGCTGAAACAACAAACCACTGCGATCGAGCATATTCATCACATTGCGGATTGTTGCTGGGCTAATGTCAAAGTCATATCCTGCCACCAAAGCCTTAGAACCAACTGGTTCCGCCGTTTGAATATAATGCTCGATTGTTGCCCAAAGGACTTTTTTTTCTCGATGGGTAAGTTGAGACTTCATAGACTATGCGAGTAACCGCGCGAGAAATTTAATAATAAAACGTTAACATTCAGTTTTATTATTAAGTTTAGCTTGCATTAAGTAAAGGTATGGTTGCCATGATAACCAAATACTATAAAAAGCTGGTCGTAAGGATTGAGAATTTAATATAATTATTTTCTTCTGTAGGGGCGGGTTTTGCTAATAACCTTACGGTGTATGGTCAAATTATCGACTAAACCCGCCCCTACTCTTGTATGTTATTTAATCTACGATCCTAATTCCAAATAATCTTAATTCAAATACAAGTCGCAAATACAGGAAAATCTTTGTCTTGTTTCGCTACAATAGCCAAATGTCTCTTGCTAGAAATAGTCTATACACTTAATAATGTTATCAAAAGCTTCAGATACCTTTAACTATTGCTGTATTGCTATGAGATATATCTAAGCCCCCTTATATTTACTAGAGTATTCGTCAGAATATTCATCCCATAACCTTGGTAAGCGATTAATAATCTTCATGGAAAATCAAGAGCAAGCTTCGACTGAACAACAATATCTGTGGGCTGTTGGACTCGATACCGATGCGTTTCCGTCAAATGCGTTGATCGGCGATCGCTATCGGGTCACTTCCTCACAAATTGTTGTGGACACCGATCCTTACACATTACCTGAGTTACCTCTCGAATTTCAGACCTATGTAGTGTCGTATCTCAAGCTGTCACGATTGAGCTTGCATTTACCCCGTCCCTACAGTTTGCTGCTACTGGGTGAAGAATTAAATATTTCCGAAATCTTTTTTCTAGAAAATGTCCCCATTGATCGCCAAGGCAATCTTTGTCCAACCATAACTGAGGCTTGGGCAGATGCAGATGCATCTGCACTGCGGCAACTAAATTTGCTCTCGCAAATCCTCAATCTCTGGCAGCCCCTAGCCGAACAAAATATGACGCGCACATTGATCGATCCCAAATTAGTGCGGGTTGATGGGATGTGGGTGCGCTTGTTAGAGTTGCAGGCTGATGTCGCAGCCATACACTTAGCCCAATTAGGTGATATGTGGGTGCAATGGCTAGATGTGGCAAAACCTGAGATTGCCGAACCGATCGCTGAATTTTTCTATAGCTTAGGGCGCGGCGAATATGACGTGTCTAGAGCGATCGCCCATCTCGATCAACTTACGCTCCAAGTGATGCAAGATCAGTCACTCACACAGCCTCTCACCGTAAGAATTGCCAGTGCGACCGATGTGGGACAGAAGCGGGAACACAATGAAGACGCTTGCTATCCTGATATTAAACGCCAAAAACGTAATGAGCAACCAGAGGCTTTGCGCGATCGCCTAGCGATCGTCTGTGATGGACTAGGTGGACATGATGGCGGTGAAATTGCTAGCTCTCTTGCGATCAAAACTTTGGAACAGCAACTCAAAACCTTGTTAACCCAAGCCGAAAAAGATCCTGATTTCTCCGCCCAAGGGTTTATCGCTCAATTGGAGATGGTGACTCGTGTTGTGAATAATCAAATCGTAGCGATTAATGACCAACAGCAGCGCCAAGCCCAACAACGCATGGGAACAACCCTAGTCATGGCAGTGATGCCACGTTCCTACGGCAAGCCTAGCAATGAGGTATATATTGTTCACGTCGGTGATAGTCGCGTTTATTGCGTCACGAAGGATAATTTGCGTCAAGTTACCCTTGATGATGACGTGGCAACTCGCGAAACGACATTAGGCTATAACTTCTATGCCTATTCATCCCAAAGAATTGATGGTGGAGCTTTGATTCAGGCTCTAGGGACAAGAGGTTCGGATATGCTCGTACCGCGTGTGCAAAGGTTCTTTATCGATGAAGATTGCGTTTTGCTTCTATGTTCCGATGGACTAAGTGATTTCGATCGCGTTGATCAGATTTATCAGAGTTCTCTATTGCCAATTTTGACTGAAAACAAGCCTCTTGATCTTAGTTGCCAGAATTTGATTGATAGAGCCAACGAACTCAATGGACATGACAACATTACGGTGGCACTAATGCGTTGTCGTTTTGCGATCGCCGATGAAGATCTGGTGAGTGAAGAAGAGCCAAATAATGGACTAACGTTAGAATCTGATACCGCAGGCGATCTTATCAAAGCAGAAGATGGATCGGAGGTTCTCATGGTTACATCTGCCGATCCTGAAGATTCGCAAGATACAAGTGATTTGGATTCTGCTAAAACGGAAGTTGCTGTTGTAAAGCAGACTAACAGTGGATTTATTATCGCCTTAGTATTACTTGCTCTAGTGTTGGGTAGTAGTCTAGCCGCGATGCAGTTCCAGCCCGTGAGAGAGTGGGTTGAGCAACATCTGCCCATCAACCTCAAAAAATAGCCGCAAAAAATAGTTCTACAGCAATCCAAAATGCGTTGAAACAGGCTTCGACTTCGCTCAGCCAGCGTGGACTGATGGCTGAGCGAAGTCGAAGCCACAACTGATTTTGGATTGCTATATAGCGATTGTTCCTATAGCTTTTTGTGAGAAACCTATGACTGCGTATACCGTAAACCTTGATCGCATTGTGAATCTGACCAGAGAGAAATTTTATCAACTCTGTGCTGAAAATCCCGATCTTAAATTAGAGCGCAACACTAACGGAGAACTTGTAATCATGTCCCCCACTGGCGGCGAAACAGGCGCTTGGAATTCGGATATTAATCTTGACTTAGGGCTTTGGAATCGGCAAAGTAGCAGTGGAAAAATATTTGACTCATCCACTGGATTTGCTCTTCCCAGAGGTTCCGATCGCTCTCCTGATGCAGCTTGGATACCGATCGCTAAATGGAATAACCTCACACCCGAACAACGCAAGAAATTTTTACCGCTATGTCCAGACTTTGCGATCGAGTTATTGTCGCCCACGGATTCATGGATTAAGGGCTTGGCAAAAATGCAGGAATATCAGGATAATGGTTGTCGTTTGGGTTGGCTGATTGATCCCGAAGGTAAGCGAGTTGCTATTTATCGTCTGGGACAACCCGCTGAAATTCTTCAATCTCCATCGACTTTATCGGGCGAAGATGTGTTGATTGGATTTGTATTGAATTTGGAGCATATCTGGAACAACTAAAAAGATTTCTAAGCTTGTAAATCACTTTTCAAGATTATGGGGATTTGCTGTTGAATCATTTCGGCAGCAAGTTGACAAAAATATTGAATTGGTGGAATTTGGATGCGATCGCTAGTCGTTACCAACACAATTTGGCGGGTTAAACTTGGTGCAGTCAGCGATCGCACCACCAAGTCGGGTTCATGATTTAACTCTACCAAAAAGGTCTCAGGCAACAGAGCAACCAAACTACCCTGCTTAACCACACCTCGAAAAGCATCAAGGGCATTTAGTTCTAATACCGCGTTCAAACAAATTCCTTGGCGATTGAACTGTTCCTGTACAAGACGCTGCAATCCATAACCATCCTTAAATACCGCTTGAGGACAATTATCAAGATCACGCCAAGTCAAAACCTCTTTTTTATTAAGAAGATGACTGGTCGGCATTAATAACTGGATTTTCTCCTCATATAGTGGTGTTACTACCATTTCCGAACTTGCATTTAGAAATGGATTGTTCATGACGATCGCAATATCAATCAATCCATCTCGAAGTACCTTCAGGGCGCGATCGCTTCCCAATGTTGTTACTCGCAACTGAACGTTGGGATATTTTTTAGTAAATTGTTGTAATACGGGTGGCAATTGATAGGCACAGGCTGAAGGAATTCCCGCGACACAAAGCTCTGTTTGTTTGCCAGCCTGTAAGTCAATTAATTCTTGTTCTGCGGTTGCCCAAATTTGACAAATCTTTTTAGCATGATGTAGGAGGCGATCGCCGCCCAATGTTAACTTCGCACTCCCCTGTCGATGAAACAACAACAAACCCACAGTTGCTTCTAAAGATTGCACCTGTCGGCTGATTGTTGATTGGCTAACCCCACATCTCTGCGCTGCTTGCTGAAAGTTGCCTGTCTCTGCAACCGCCAAAAATGCTTGTAACTGTTCCAAACGCATGGGGAATCAAAGATAACTGATCGAGTCTCTTATCATTAAGACGCTTCTAGGATTTTGGAAAAGTAACAGAATTGACAACCCTAAGAATCAGATTCGTCCACTTCGTGGACGAATCTGATTCTTGAAATTTAATCTCGATTAATGCAATCCTTTTAATTGGCGCACAAGGTGAATAATTTCTGGCAAAATTAACTGCTCGATCGCTAATTTCACGGCGTTACTAGAACCTGGTAATGAAAATACTAACTTGCCCTGATAGATTCCTGCCTCAGAGCGTGAAGCGATCGCTCTTGAGCCAACCTCTTGCCAACTCAGATAGCGAAACATCTCGCCAAATCCTGGCAATGTTTTTTCGAGTAGCGCCGCGATCGCATCATATGTTGTATCTCTAGGCGCGATCCCCGTGCCACCATTGAGGATGATTGCGTCTAGATCAGCGATCGCCGCTAGTTTATACATTTGTTCGCGAATTTGATCAGGCTCATCTTGGACGATGGTGTAGTAATCGAGTTGATGTCCTGCATTAGTCATAGACTGTTTGATAAAGTGGCCGCTTTTGTCAGTTTCGGCTGTACGGGTATCGCTGACAGTGATCACCGCAAAATGGACTTGATAGGAAGGTGGATCGGGACAGGGGTTTTGTGATTGTTTCATAGTTTTTTGTTTAATTCTTGGGTGTGAAGTAAGTAGGTCAGTAAAAGAAATCTGTAAATGCCGAGATCCCCGACTTTTTCTAGGCAAGCAAAGACAATTTGCAAATTTACAAAAAAAGTCGGGGATCTTAACCTTTGCTTTTTAAGTTTTCTTGCGCCTAGCTATTTATAAGTATCGTAGACAACCTAACTAAGCTAATCGGCATTTAAGTTGCAAGGAATAGTAATATAGAATAACAGACTTAC
>JBAXTW010000203.1:0-6347 GCA_037129985.1 Pseudanabaena sp. ELA645
GGGGGTTTTGGTGGAACTTTTTTGGATTTGTTCCCAGAGGGTTTTGATGGTCATTTGAGTTAGATTTTGAAGGGATATTTATCAGGTGATCGGGATTATCACAATTATATTTTCCAGATTACAACCATTTTTATCGTTGAGAACAAGATGGTTATAAATAATCCCCAAATAGCGACGATACAACTCATTACAGATTTTGCATATGACTAAACCCATATTGTCCAACTTTGCAGTAATGGCAGGATCGAAACGAATTAATTGAGTTGGCGATCTCTTTTCCCAGTGTATAGCCAGTAAATAGGTGCTATCAGACCAAATGGCTTCCATAATTCTGGGTCGGCAACTACACCAATTGTTCCATTAACTGAGTTAACTTTTCGCAAATTAGGTGTGGCTAAATTTCCCATAACGCCAAAAGTAGAGCAAGCAAAGTATTCAATTTTACAGTTCCAGTCTCGACTCCATCTTTCAAACGCATATCCTGTTTTAGGAAATATTGTATTAACTAAATCTTTGGGTCTGTGACGATTAACCCATAGTGAAGGTTCTTCAATCTTAGACATGACAACAGCAATTTTGTATCGGGCTAAACCAGCATAATTAAGGTATTCTGCTAATTTATCTGGTAATTGTCGAATAGTTGCCTCCAAATTCATATCATTTCTACTAGTCCCATTAATTAAAAATAACAGTTTTGAGTTGCTCGCGCACCTATCTAATAAGTAATCATTATTACGTCTATCATTTTCAAGTATTTCTCCATTATCACTGAATTCTTCCAAGGATGTATCGATTGCCGTATTTACACCTCTAAGATCTGAAAGTGGTCGCAGGAATAAGTTTCGCTTTATATCAATTCTCAACCAAAAATGTGGGGGTAATTCCTCAATTAGAGATGTTGGTGAGAATGAATTGCGCCCCAGAAAAGTATTTTCTCCAAAGCGTAATAATTCTTCAGAACTTTGATTTTGAGGATATATTGTAACTGCAACAGCGGAATTTTTTGTTTGCAAAGAAGTTAAGGCAGCTAAAGCAGCCATATAGGTTGTCTTACCAGCACCACGACTACCAACAAGTAAAATGTTGTTCTCATTATCTCTTTTTTCTTTAATATTATTCCGTCTGTTCGATCTATCTATACCTTGCTCATCATAAGTAGTAGTTGAGTAGGCTTTTGGTCTCTCATTAATTACAATAGATTCACTGATTTGATCTTCCTGTAAAATAGTATTTTGGGGTTGACTCACTAGATCCTTACGATAGAAAAGATAGTGTCGAATTCGTTTTTGTTGACTGGGAAGATATCTTGGTAAATGTCCTTGAGGAGCATCTAAATCAAAAGTATGATCGTCCCATAGTAGCCATTTATCCCTATCTTTGATATACCAGCCTACAATCTCACCAAATCTCTTGTACGTTTCATGATCATATTCCCCAATGCAACCACCAGCACTTAACCACAGATGCTTTTGCACGCTAAATCCAAATTTTCCATTACTGTATTTTAACCAAAGTTCATCAATTGTTTGTAGGTCTATAGATGGTAGAGTTTTCATATCCTCTTCATCAAGCCATTCTCTTTCTTCTTGTCCAGATATTTGAAGCATTATCCTTGCTGTTTCTTTATCAGCTTTCTTCCAGTTTTGTGCTATCAATAATTTCTGTAGTTGAGTACATTTAACTAAACTTTTTGCAATTTGATTAATAGTTGTAATTGTGGTTTCTTTTTTATCTACAATAATGATTTGTTCTATTGGATTAGACGATAAAGATTGAACTGTTTTCTGAATTGCTAATAACATTTCTAGAGCCACCTTGTCTATAGCTAAGTGATTGCTTCCCGTTCCTAGCAAAGGAATAACAACACATTTTAGTCCTCGATTTGTTGACATATTAATTACAGATTCAGTAGCTTCCCTTGCATTTTCTACAATAATTTCTGGAGATTCTACTGTTGCACAAATAATAAAACGCTCAAGTTTATCTACGTCTGATGGAAAAAGTTGATTGTTAATCTCAGAAGGCAAAGCAATAAATAAAGGTTCACTAGGACTAATTGTAGATTTATTCAAATCTCCCTTTACTTTATTAATCGCATTGTGTAGATACACAGACTTTTCTTCTAATGAATCACTAAATGATAGAGCTAATCTACCAAAACCAACTTCTATTCCAACTGAAAGCACCAAAGCATCAAAAGGTAAAACCCAAGGTTGATCCGTGCAAAAACTATAAATCTTAGTATTTTCCTGTTCCCATAAATGATTGTAATTTTGCTTAACTGGAGTTTTAATGTTTCTTTGATAATAGCTCTCAAATTCCTCAGCAATCTTAACATACTCCCCACCTAGGCTCCTCAAAATTTTAGCCGTAATTGTTGCAAAATAACCAATATTCCCAGCAATCTTACTATCCTCAATCTGTTGTGGATTACGAATAACCGCAGCAAACTCTTCCAAAGAAAACCCTAAACGCTCTGCAATATATTCCGAAACCACAGCCACAATATTAATAACTTCCGAACTTGGAACCGACTCCAACAACAGATCGCGCACACCCTCAATAAAGTCATACTGCACATAATTAGGATTCGTCTTCGCCGTGATTTCCGACAAAGGCTTCAGCAAACCACCCAAAAACACCTCAGCCACATGAACAGGTTGCGACTGAGTCAAAACCTTAGACTGCAAAATCCGCACAATCGGCAAACTAATCACAGGCGCAGCCGCCAACAACCCCGCCAACCGCCTCGCGATCGGCGAAGCCGTCAACCGAAAACTCTGCACCCGATCCTCAGCATCCAACACACTCGCCCCATCAAACTCGATCGCCACCTCTGGCACAGCAAACAACTCAGGCTCAAACACAATCCCCGCCGACCATGCGCCACCCTTACCCGCCAACATCTCCGCCCAAGCCGTAAACTTCTCAGGCTCTAGCGTCACCACAGGAATCTTGATACTAGTCGCCAGATCGATGTCATACCAAGTAGAAACCGTCGTAGTCGTTAACTGATAATTGGGAATCCCCGCCGCCAAAGCACTAAACTGTGCCGCCACACCTCGCCCCAAAGCCGTCCTCGCCCACAACCAATCGGGCAACATTTGCAAGATTGCCGCCATCCCACTGCGCGACCAAACTTTCAAAGCAGACGCGATCGCCCCATTTCTCCAGATCGGTGCAATGCAATCACTAACCACCAAGACCAAACCACGACCATTAGCCTCAATCAACTCGCTAGGACTGCGCGGCGAACCATTGCGATCGCTTGCCGTAGCACCCGCATAAATGCACACCTTCTCCGCCTTATCCGTTCCCAATCGCCATACCCGCACATCACGAAATACACCGTAACTCGATAGGAAATGCTGTAACTCCGCGATTGTATGCCGCCACATCAACATCGAAGCGCTATCGTCAATCACCAAAGCCAAATCTAGCCAAGGTTCCAAAGCAGGACGCAACACAGGACACCAAATCTTCTCTTCCGCAATCTTGCGTACAGTCGCCTCCTCATCCAGCAAGGTATTCACCTGTGAAGGTACACGCCGCATTAACGGACGCAGCGATCTCGCTAACTCTAGAGGTTCTTGCAGCGATCGGGCATCAGGAATCTTCAGTTGCAACTCATCAGAACGCCGAGTCGAGCGATCGTCACCTTGGGCATTTTTAGAATGCACTTCAAAGTTCTGCTCGTCTTTTTTATTCTCATCTTGCCGATCGCGATCGTCATTTCTTGGAGGTTGCGCTGGTAGTTTTGGACTTTCTCGATTAGAAACTGAATTTTCTAAAGCCTCGTTGCGATCGCCCTGCTCAGAGATTACCCCATCACCAAACTGCTGCATCTGCACCGCTAACCACAGCACATCCGCAATCTCTTCATCAGTGAGATTTAATCCCAAACCCAGAGCCGCCACAACATTGTCGATCATCGATCCTCCGCACTCGATAGATACTTCAAGAGTACATCAGTCAATTTTTCGCGATCGCCCACTGCCGAACTAGGATCGCGAGTAAGCAGATAAACCGCATTTAACAACTGATCGGGCGCTAAATCGCCATTCTCGCGTTTTTTGAGAAACTCCTCAATCAGTGGCTCCGCTTGAGCAATCACCTCATCTCCCAAATGCGATCGGACAATATCAGTCAAAGCTTCCTTATCAGGATCTTTCATATTCAGACGCAAACACCGCCGCAAAAAGGCAGGCGGAAAATCCCGTTCGCCATTACTGGTTAAGATGATGAACGGAAATGCATGACATTGTACCCGTCCTTCCTGAATAGTCACATCCATCCCGTCATAACTACGCACCGTCACCTCTTTAGCCTGTTTCGCCAGCCGCGCTAGTTCGGGAATCTCAAATTCTCCCTCCTCAAACAGATTCAAGAGATCGTTAGGTAAATTAATGTCACTCTTATCGACTTCATCAATCAAAAGGACGCGAGGACGCTTGTAAGGCAATAAAGCCGAACCCACCGCTCCCAGTTGAATATACCGCCCAATATCCTTTGCTAATTCTTCCTGACTATGATCTTTGACCTCTTGCAAACGCGCGATCGCATCATAGCGATATAACCCTTCTTGGAGCGTAGAACGAGTAGAGATCGGCCATAACAAAACTGGTCCCAACTGTAATTCATAGGCAATAGCATAAGCCAAAGACGTTTTGCCCGTCCCTGGTTTGCCCGTAATTAACAAAGGACGACGCAAATACAAGGCAGCATTAACAATGCTTGCCAGATCGGTGTCATTGGGTGGAACCTTAAAAGTCTTACCGCGCTCCTTTGTTTTATCGGCATTTGCACTATTCTGGACAGCCTCAGTTAGTTCCACAAAGGACTTTTCATCGATCCGCGCAAACTTTCGCCAATTTGGAGGTGGCGGCAAGCGATCAATATCGCCGTGAGGAGTAGCATTACCTTTAAAAATTTTCCAGTCGCCCATTTTTACCAAACTCCTAAGTAGTTATAAGTTATTGCCCTGTGGGTAAAAGTCTTGCCATGACATCAGGAGTCAGGCGATTAGGATCTTCCCATAATAAAACTAAATGATTACCAAAATGTTCTTCAGGATCATCACATATATAAGCCTCTTCACGCTCCTTACGAATATATTCTGGTAGCGTTTCCAAATTTCCACTCGTCAGTAAGCAGTCTAATTTAGATTCGCGATCGCATTCCCGAATATCTTTTCGCAACCAAACTGCGATCGGGGTAGCGGAATCTATGAGAACGTCAAATAAATCTCTCTGTGCTGATTCTTCAAGAATACAAGAGATCTTGATGCCAAGTTTTTTCTTTAAATCTACTTCAAGTTTATCCCAATTATAGGTATTTTCATTAGTAGTAAAATGCTCAAATGAATCTCGATTAGGAACTGTGGTTAAATTTATCGCTACTCTGTTCCAGTTTTCTTTCCACTGTTTGAGATTGTGAGCCAAATAATGTAGATCGAGACGCTCGTAGGAACGAACTAGAACTTCATATTTAGTGCCTAAAGGAGCAAAACCTCTCCTTTTCGGAACAACTTTAAATCGATCTACTTCAGTTGCTAAATAATCAATTGGCAAGAAAAACTCAATTGCCAGATGGTATTCTTTATCCAAAAGATGATTTTTGAGACTGAGATCTAGGAATTTCTCCACAGTCGAGGAAACATCGCTCAGCGAACAAATAGTCCCCTTTTGTTCTTTATTGATATCCAACTCACGAAATTTAGATAGCTTTTTTACTGAGTCATCAGGAATGAGCCAAGCGTTAACACGAAATTTTTGATTGGGTTCTGGACGCAATACAACTATCAGATAGGATCTCAGTCTTTTTTTGCTTGTAGTGTCTGCGCGATCGCTATTTGTTTTGCCATCTGGGGTACTAATAATTTTCTGCAACTGGGCACGAGTTGACTCCGACACAGTGCGATCGTTAGCAAGAATTTCAATAAACTTAAGCAACACCCTCCTATCCGCCAACTCAGAAATCTTATCATCAGCCTGAACGGGATGAAGACTCGCATCGGTCGGCAAAGCACTTTGATATGCCGAAGCGATCGCCGCATCTAAATCAAGCCCACCACCCAAAATTTTTGATACTTCTGCGGTTAATTGACTCTGCGATTGGGGACTAGAAGAGCCAGTAATTATATTGATCGTGATATTACGCTTATCAATATCGCGCTGAGCCATATCACCACCGCCTGTATTTGCTTCAGTGCGATCGCCAAAATGCTGTTCTACATCTCCTTGAGGCTTATCAATAAAACCTTGAGATTCTTTAGCCTCAATCCTGTCACCATTCATAAGTACCGCAATCCCAATTTTCTCAGCCAGCTTATTCGGCTCATGATGAAT
>JBAXTW010000204.1:0-6319 GCA_037129985.1 Pseudanabaena sp. ELA645
TTTTATACTGCTATTATGTATTGCTTGTTACCAGTTTGAATTTGGAATTGCTGATGATAAAGGACATATGCGTGAAGCAAAAGACAACTACGAAGAAGCCCTGAAAATCGACAATCAAGATCCCGATCAGGTTGCGAAAGTCTATACATCATTAGGCTTATTAGAAGAATCGATTGGCGATCAGGCGGCGGCTTTAAAGAGATATTACCAATCTCTTGATATGGGAGATGATAGTGTATTAAACAATTTAGGACGGGTGAAAATTTATAAGGGTGAGTTCGATGCGGCTGAAACATTTCTGCACTTGGGATTGCAGAGAGTAGATCAAACAAACGTTAATGCTCAATATCAGCTTTATCGTAATTTAGGTTGGGTTAACCTTGAGAAAAAGAACTATCCTAAGGCTGAGGTGTATTTAAACAAAGCGATCGAATTTGACAAACAAATTCCTAAGGGGAACTTTGGGAAAGGGATGGCTAACTGCTTTAAAGCTAGGCTTTTTGAGATTCAGGAAAAACCAGATAGAGCGGCAAATCAGTGGAATCATTGTGTAGAGTTTGGGAAACCTGAAACATTTAATGAATATCAGGCTATTCTGAAGCTTAATCCTGAAGTTGGTGCAAAGTTAGATTCCAAAGGAGTTTTTAACTAAAAAAGCATAAAAGCTCAAAATATGAGTGGCGGCGCTTTGCGCGGCTACTTATATTTCGGGGTTTATAGGAATTTGTTGATTGGGCGCGGAAAGTGGCAAAATGAATATTAACGTTGCGAGATTGAGGCGAAATGATGTCACTAAAAGCTGGCAAAGAGGCGCTGTTGCGGAAACACTACACCGAAGCGATCGCTATTTTGACTGAATATAGCCAAGAGAGTACCGACAAAACCTCCAAGGAATATATTCAAGCCCAAATTTGGCTAATTTCTGCTTACAAAAAAACAGGACGCGCCGATAAAGCGATCGCTATTTGTGAATATTTAGAGATTTCTGCTGACCCGCAGTTACAGGCATGGGCGCAAAAGTCTTTAACCACACTTCGGGCTTTACTAGATGAGCCAGACGATCGCATCAAGCGAAATGAAGATGTTGAAGCGGTAATTAAGTCCAATCCTCGCCGTTATCGCAAAAAAAACGTTAGTTTAGCCCTTCCTTCCCAATATACATATTTTCTCATCGCTGCGATTATTATCACGATCCTCGCAATTATCGGTTTGCAGTTTGCCATTGGGTATGGCATATCTCTGATTTTCACAACAACTTTTACGAGTGCGTGGTTGAACACCATTGCTATTGTCACGACGATCTTGAGTGTGTTGATATTTTTCATGTCGCCTTGGATCATTGATATCACGCAAAAGCAATATCACCGTATTCAATGGATTACTCTTGCCGATTTGGATGAAAAAAGCCCTGAAGCGGTGGAAATCATTGAGGATTTCTGCGAAAAGTACAATATATTTGTGCCGCGATTGGGATGGATTGAAGATGATGCACCCGTAGCCTTTACATATGGGGTAATTTCCAACTCGACCCGAATTGTGGTCAGCCGTGGGTTATTTGCTTGTCTTGATGATGATGAAATTGCGGCGGTCTATGCCTATCAACTGGGACGCATTCGTAACAAGAGTTTTGCGGTATTAACCTTCATTTCGGCTCCCGTGCAAATTCTCTATTACATTTATGTGCTGCTGAGCCGCCAAAGTTATCGCGCTAAAAGTGCAAAGCAAGTCTGGCAAGTCGCCGCAACTTTTGCCAATACTCTATATTCTTTGAGCAACTATTTGCTAGTTTGGCTCTCGCAAACAAGTACAATTCTAAGCGATCGCTTTGCCTCAGAAATTACGGGTAATCCTAATGCCCTCGCAAGAGCGTTACCGAAAATGGCACGGCAAATGTTGCCTTATAATCAACCCGCCATGCCCACTAATCGGTTATTAGAATCGACAAGAGCTTTGGGGATTTGCGATCGCCAAACGATGACCGCGATCGGCTTAGCAATGGAAATTGCCTATGTCGGACAAACCGATCAAGATCCCTATCGTGTGTTTTTATGGGAACTATTTAACCCTTGGCGGCGTTGGTTGCAATTACATTCTACGCATCCGTTAGTTGGTAGGCGATTGCAGTTTCTATCGGGATATTCTAAGCAACTGGGATTATCAACAGAATATGACTTTTCCGAATTATTAAAAGAAGAGAAAAAACTCAACAAAAAACGCTTATATCGAAATTTCTGGCGCGATCTTTTGATTCAAATTTCTCCATTTATCGGTGTAGCGATCGCGGCAATTCTATCTCTAATTTTATATTTCCTATTTAATCGCTGGTTACTGCTCGGTCTATCGATGATTGGCTTAGGTTTAGGATTCATGTTTCAGGGCAGCTTACGCTATCCCGACTTTCGCAAAGTCGCGGATACCGATCTAGTGAGTTTATTAATCGACCCCTATGCAAGTTATGTTCAAGGCGCTCCCGTGCAGATTCCTGGGGAATTACTCGGCTATGGAACCGATGAATTTTATATTGGTTACGCCATGCGTTTGGAAGATCAAGGTGGTTTAGCCTTCATCAACTACATTCCCAATTTTCGCCAATGGTTAATCGATCCTAGCAATACGATTAAGAATCTGGAAATGCTATGCGATCGCTCCGTACTTGCATCAGGTTGGTTTCGACGCGGACAGTTCCCGATGATTGATCTTTCAACTTTACAACCGATCATGGAGGATCGCCCCAATCAACGCGCTTCCCTTATCAGCTATCATCAATTCTGGAATAATATCGGCAGTTCGATGTTAGTTCTGTTAGGTTTGGCTCTATTACTATTAACTTCGAGATTGTTTTAAGTAACTAAATCTTAAAAACTGATGTTACGTGGAACGTAGACAATGAATCTCCTACTACTAGCGTAAAAGGGCAACCACGGGGGGATTGCCCCTATCTGTATGATTGAACCTGTAGGGGCTGCGCCCCCGTGCTGTAGGGGCTGCGCCCCCGTGCTGTAGGGGCTGCGCCCCCCGTGCTGTAGGGGCTGCGCCCCCGTGCCAGCCCCAAAAACTTGGACATCAACGAAATTCCTGCCACGAAAAAATTATTATTTGATGCTGTCAGCTAGCCAATAAACTAAAGGGGCGATCGCTAGAGCAGGTAAGAAAGAAGCCACCCGAACTTTGGCTAATTCCAATAGATTTAAGCCCAGTCCCAACAGCATTAATCCGCCAACACCAGTAACAATGAGTACCGATGGAGCATTAGCAGGATCAGGAAGACTGTTCGCTAATATTCCTGCTAATAGGGATAGAGTACCTTGATAAAGCGCCACAGGCAAAGCCGAAAATCCTACGCCAATCCCATAAGTACTAGCAAATACAATCGAAATAAATCCATCCAAAGCCGACTTGAGTGATAAAAGATTATGATCACCCCTTAATCCATTATTCAGGCTGCCAATAATTGCCATTGGACCAATACAAAACAATAGACTCGCCGCCACAAACCCTTCAGTAAATTTGCCTTTACCCTTAAATTTGGCTTTTAACCATTCGCCGACAGTTTCCAATCGCTTTTCAATCTGACCTAATTCTCCAAATATGCCGCCAACAATTAACGAAATTAACGAGAGGATGATGCCATCAAGTTCACCGACTTTAACTTTGAGTAGGCTGTTCGCCATATTCAGGCTAATAAATATCGTAGTTAGCCCGATCGCTTGTTTGAGAATTGGCAAAACTTGCGAAAGAAACCGACCGCGTAGGACTAATCCTAAAAATGTACCCGCAGCGATCGCCAAAACATTAATCCAAGTTCCACTCGTTTTTGTCCAAAAATCTAGCATTTAGTTAAATATACAAATAGGTAAACTACTAGTTAAACTATGACATTTAAAATTCAATCTATTCGATTTCAGCCCTATTGCTTTGATTTCCTTGAGCCTTTTTATACCGCGTCTGGTATACTTTCCCATCGCCGAGGATTTACGATTGAGATTAGAGATCGCCATAATCAGATTGGCTTGGGTGAAGCTGCTCCGCTTGATGGATTTGGTATGGAATCCCTTGCCGAAACTGAAAAGGTTTTAAAAGAAATTCAGCGATCGCTAATTAATCTAGAAATTCAAAATCTTGATGACATTACGAATTTACTTGCAGCATACGATTACACACCCGCCGCAAAACATGGAATTGAATTAGCACTACTTAATTTATTGGCTCAAGTTCAAGAGCTAAAGCTTTCGCAATTATTGGCAAATTTTGTGAATGGCAAGGTTCGCGATCTAGTTCCCGTCAATGCAGTAATTGGGGCGATCGCTCCTGAACTTGCAGCCAATAAAGCCAAAGAATTTATACGTCAAGGTTATCGCTGTCTCAAAATCAAAGTCGGGACTAAGGATTTTACATCTGATTTACAAAGAGTCGAAGCGGTGCGTCTTGCAGTTGGAAATGATATTCAAGTTCGCATTGATGCCAATCAGGGATGGTCTGTAGCCGAAGCGATCGCCAATTTAAAAGCTCTAGAACCTCTACAAATCGAATATGTCGAGCAGCCCGTGGCAGCATTAAATTTACAAGGTATGGCGATAGTTAGGCGATCGCAGTCAATTCCCGTCGCTGCCGATGAATCAGTCAATAATCTCACCCAATTACAGTGCGTAATAGATAATCAGTCTGCCGATATCATCATTCTCAAACCAATGGCATTAGGTGGAATTTTGACTGCTCAGCGTACAGCGTTGATAGCCTTCCAAGCAGGCTTAGATGTCGTCGTGACCACAACAATTGATGGTGCGATCGCCTATCAAGGAGCTTTTGAGTTAGCCGCCTCTCTGCCAATCAAACGTGCTTGTGGTTTAGCCACTTTCAACGCAAAAACTTATACATCCTATAATTTGTAAAAGCAGCGCTTTTACAAATTTCTTTTGGGTTACCTAAAAAATTGGAACTGCATTGAGGGGATCGCTGCTGAAACTACCTGATTTATTCACTCTCTGGGGTGAAGCGTTGTAATTACTAGGGACGACTGATTCTACAGGCTCAAACTGAATATTTACTTTTTGAATTTTGAGATTAGAATTTTGCGGATCTTGACTGGAATTAAAGCGATCGCTATTTGTTGGCACAATTGGCTGACCTTGAACAGAGCGCAATCGATTAGCATCGCCTTTGCGCGGTTGATTTGCACCCGTTGGTTTTGACCAAACAGGATTGACCATTGGATTAGCGATCGTCAAGATCGTAATTACTAGAAACTGAGAAATATATTGATAATACCTGTTCATAAATTCCTCACATTGCCGACCAGCAAATTTAGCTACACAACGAATTATTATATTATTGTCTCATCAAATGTTTTGCCATCTTGCAAAAATCAGCGAACTATAAGTATTTACTGATACTTAGTTTTGCACCCAGCCCCGCAAGCGTAAATTTCGTTACGCCCTGCTGTATTTAATATATTATGACATGGAGCCACTTCTAAAATGGCTAGGTTTTATAACCAATTTTCTGATAAATATCGTCCATGCTATAAATCGTAACCTATGATTTCTCATCAAAATATCGCCGAACTAATCCGTAACACATTGCCCAACGCCAAAGTACAAGTTGAAGATCCTAATCGTGATGGTCAACATTTTTCGGCGATCGTAGTAGCTGAACAGTTTGAGGGACTATCAATGATTAAGCAACATAAATTGGTCTATAGTGCAATTCAAGAACATCTTGATACTGGTGCAATACATGCATTACAGCTAAAAACCTACAGTCTATCTCAGTGGGAAAACATGCAAGTCCAAGTTAACTAAAACTAGTACTGAGTGATCATGTTTCTGTTAGATGTAACACGTTAAATCCTATTTTCAGAATCAAATAGGTCTGCATAAACTTCTGGATTCAAAACCATAATGGAAGCTAAACTACAACAAATCACTCATTTTATTCATCATAAATATTTTTGGTTATTTGCCACTTTAAGCAGCTTAGCCACTTTTAATTTTTATTTCATTTGGAAAACAACGGGTAAGATGCCAACTCTATTAAACTTTTTATGTTGGGGAAGCATATTTTTTCTGTTATGGAAAAAACGTAACAGAATCAAGTTTAGAGGGACCGTTATATCATCTGTGATCGGTCTACTATTTATATTGTGTATGGTTCTAAGAAATATTTCAATTCAGTATTATGGAACTCCTCCAAAAGCTGATGAGTTTTCTCAATTCTTTCCGTTTATTACTTTGTTAGGGGCATTATTTATAACTGGTGGAATTAAAAGAGGCTCAATAGGTGTTTCGGGGAGATGAAGAAAGTAGAGAATCAAGCAAAGCGC
>JBAXTW010000205.1:0-6274 GCA_037129985.1 Pseudanabaena sp. ELA645
GCTATATTCGTAACTCATTATACATTAATCCCCTCAAACCCAGAAGAGCCAAAGATATTTCTGATAATTTACTGCTGAATATTCTGCCCTATGCGATCGCCAATCGTTTGAAATTGGGAGAAACCGTTATTGCCGATGGTTTTAATGAGGCGACAATTTTATTTGCAGATATCGTTAACTTTACTGAACTATCGGCGACCGTACCACCTGTTAAGTTAGTATGCATCCTTAATGAAATTTTCTCTGAATTTGACGGACTCGCCGAAAAGTATGGTTTAGAAAAAATTAAGACTATTGGTGATGCCTATATGGTGGTGGGAGGATTACCAACCTATTACCCCAATCATGCTGAAGCGATCGCGGATATGGCGTTGGATATGCAAAAAGTAATTAATAATTTTGATAGTAATTTGGGTGAACCTTTCAAAATTCGGATTGGTATTAATACTGGATCTGTAGTTGCGGGTGTCATTGGCATCAAGAAATTCATCTATGATCTTTGGGGGGACGCGGTTAACATTGCCAGTAGAATGGAATCGCATGGATTAGCCGACCATATCCAAGTCTCTGAATCGACTTATGCAATTTTGCAAAATAAATATAATTTTGTGGATCGGGGCAAGATTAAGATTAAGGGGAAAGGGGAAATGCAAACTTACTTTTTGCTAAGCAAAATAAGTCAACACCTTGGTATCGATTTAGCTGTTGGGATAAGCGCCGCTTGTCCTAGCAGTTAATTCGATCTTGAAGTAGATGAAATGTGCGATCGCTTGCCATAACCACCATGACAGTCTCAGACAAAACCTCGTTTGAAGTTTATACAATTGGAGCCGCAACTTTTGATTTAAGCGGACTCCCAAAGGAATATTACACGCTGATTGATGGCAACAAAAACATCACTTGGGTGCAACCAATTTTTCAAGCGCTGGGACTAAAGTCATTGTTAGCCGCGTCTTTACCCGTTGAAAATTTCACCCATGCCATAATTCATGGCAAAGACTACACTGCTGTGGTGATTAAACAACAAGGCAGTTATTTGGCTTTGCTAATTGATGTCCAAAATGAGCCTATTGATGATCAATTCCTAAACTGGGCGCAGAGTTTCGATGCGACAACGCTGAGACATAATCCTAAATTTCAAGTGATTTAAGTTGCGAATCACCTTCTTTGGGTTTTGCCGAGGGAATTAGTGGATAGTGGCGATTGGGAATACTATTCAAACGGGTGGTGACGCAAAGCGCCACTACCCGTTATCTTTGTATAATATTTTTAGATGCACTGGAGAATATATGCTAACCATTCGCAAATCAGAAGAGAGAGGTCATGCAAATCACGGATGGCTTGATAGCTATCACACCTTCTCTTTTGCCAGCTATTATGATCCGCAAAATATGTCTTTTCGCTCATTGCGCGTGATTAATCAAGATCAAATTGCTGGTGGCAAAGGTTTTGGAACCCATCCCCATCGGGATATGGAAATAATTACCTATATGCTCCAAGGTTCATTGGAACATAAGGATAGTATGGGTAATGGCTCAATCATTCAAGTTGGTGATGTCCAAAGAATGAGCGCAGGAACGGGAATCACCCATAGTGAGTTCAATCCTTCGGCTACAGAATCAGCACATCTATTACAAATCTGGATTCTGCCCAATCAGGACAACGTGAAACCGAGTTATGAACAAATCTCTTTTTCGCGAGAAGAGAAGCTGAATCAATTGCGTTTGATTGTTTCCCCCGATGGTCGCGAGAACTCAGTCAAGATTTATCAAGATGCTTATGTCTATGCTTCCATTCTTGATGATGGTGTAGAAGTAACCTATACCCAAAATCCAAATCGTTATGTTTGGATACAGGTAGCAAGGGGAAGTGTGCTGATTGGCGATCGCCTATTTAATGCTGGTGATGCAATCTCTAGCGATCAGTCTGGTGATTTGCCCTTAACTGGTCAAGGTAGCGCGGAAATCCTAATTTTTGATTTGCCGTAACATTTCGCATAGGATTTCGCGTACAGCCTATTGAATGGTTATGTCATCTTCTATCGAGTTAATGAGAACTGCATAGAGATTGTCAGAATGGTAAGTGGGTATAGAGATTTAGATTCTTTATTTAGTGAGAATAATGATACAAATTAGCGATCGCCACATCAAGCGATCGCTTAACTACATCTACTTTTAAAGCTTTTGCTATAATTACTGATAATTAAATGACTTAGGATATAAATCATGAGTATTGCCTTAAAAAATGAGCAAGAGCAGTTTATTCAAAAAAAGCTGAATAGTGGTAAGTATGGATCTGCTGACGAGGTGATTTTTGAGGCGTTTCGGTTGCTTGAGGAAAGAGATAGGCATTATGAGGAATGGCTGCAAGATACTCGAAAAAAGGTGGCTGATGGGTTAGCTCAACTAGATCGGGGTGAAGGATTGGACAGTGAAACTGTGATGGCAAGGTTGGAAGAACGAGTTCGTATGTAGAAGATTCTCAAACACGTAAAGAATAAATTCGGGTATTGTCATGCGTAAACAGATTACTGAATATACATCGTCTCTGGATGCTTTAGTCGCTTTAACTAAGCAACTATACGGTTATGAGATTAAATATCAAACTGATTCAGCCGACTTTTTTGTGCAGTATCAACAAGGCAAAACGGATGATGATGAAGATACGTTTGATTGGGCGAGTAATTATCGTCATTATCTAGCTTTACGACAAGAATTAGAGAGTAAGTTAAGAAGTGTCGCGTAATAGTTTTAGAGATTATTTCGATCAGGTAGATCGACTTTTGGAAGCTTACCCTAATATCTATGCAGAGAGTTACAATGCCACAATTCTATCTGGTGAGCGTGCTAATCTCAAACTTCGATTGCGTTTTTATTTTAAATATTTACTTTCTATCAGTGAGGCTTTAGTTGTTGTAGATGATCAAATTACAGCGATTGATTATCGCTATCATTTCCAAGATGGACAGAACAATCTAATTTTTCGCTATGACAATACGCCCCATTTCCCTAATTTGTTGAGTTTCCCTCACCACAAGCATTTGGCAGATCGCGTAATTTCTTCCGATCAGCCAAGTTTAGCTATGGTCATTCAAGATGCGATCGCTTTTCTTGAGGGGGTTGAAAGTAATGATATAAACTAGCGATCGCCACATCAGACGATCGCTTAACTACATCTGCTTTTAAAGCTACCAAATTGTTTGAATATTGGATAAGTTTCTGATTTTATGGTCTTTTGTAACTAGAGGCAGACCGAGGTATAGAGAGGTTGCAGCAATAATGCGATCGCCCATTTCTGGAACAATTTCACGCGGGATTTGAGTAAAAGCTCTGGCTACTGGGGTATCTAATGGAACAACAACTAATTTTACAAGTGGATCGTCTATTAGTTGTAAAAGTTGCTCTAGCGAACTTGTGGGAATCCGATTTTTCTCAACTAAATAATTCATTTCCACAAGAGAAATTGCAGATATAAAAATTGATTCGCCATTGTTTAAGGCATTATCAAGGGAAGTTACTGCATTTGTTGATAATTTCTCTGGACTTCGCAGATACCAAATAATTGTGTGGGTGTCAGCTACAACGCTCATAGTTCAATATCCTTGGGGAAGTTTGCGCACATCTCTTTTCTGGTTGTGGCGAGTTCTTCTTCAGTGAGGTTAATATCTGCATTTGCCCATAAGCCTTTGATGCTTTTGCTTGGGGCTTTAGGTGATGCTTTGGCTTGCAAAAACTCGGCAAATTCTAATAATGCTTGCTGTTTTTCGGTTGGTAAGGTTTTGATGACTGCGATTAATGTTTCTTCGATTTTAGGTAGTGTTTGCATACTTTTGTTCTCTAGTTGTTTGACAAATAAATTATTGGAAGTAGTGGTAAAAATTAGCGATTGTCTGATATTGTGATCGCTAATCTTTACCACTATTGTTGTTCAGGTATTATTTTTAGATGTATCCAAGATTCTTTTTGAAATCATTATCTACCGCAGTGTAAATAGAACTTGTTAGAGTGCAATCCCAAGTTTGATAAGGAGATGGAACTGTTTCTTGGTAGCTAAGTAAGCCGTTCTGAGATGAAGCTTTTAGAAAAGCTTCTAGAGACTCTTGTGTTGAAGGGACTTCAGACACCTTTATAAGGATTGAATGTTCTTGTCCTTCACGATCAAAAAATCTAAGGTAAGAATTAGATGGTTTTGAGGCAGTACACCACATGATTTTAAATTCTTCATCCAATTTCTTCTGTCTAACTTGTTCAACTAGCCATTTTGCAGTTTTCTTTTGATCATCTGTCAAGCTATACACTTTAAACTTCTCCGTAAACTAAGATTTTTAGGCTAATAATTAAGACTGGCTTATTTGAGATGAGAAAAATATGATAGGTAATAATAAATTACTTTTCTTTCCTCTCAAGATCTAGACTTACCTTTAGAGCATTGAGCTTACTATTATGCTCAATAACCTTATTATACTGCAATCCCCCAACCACAATCCCAGCATGAATCCCAATCCTCTCAGCAAAACCAACCACATCCTCACGCGATCGCAGCGCACATAACTCCGCTTCATACTCTGATGGAATTAAAAACTCCCTTGCCCAAGCATTTGCCTCATCCTCCTGCCGTGACTCAAGGCGATCGCCATTACCAGAATCATCAAGAAAAATATCCTTCTTATCGTGCAGCAAAATATGCGCCGCCTCATGGAAAAACGTAAACCAAAAGCGATCATTTTGCTTGCCATACAACGAAAGCTGAATCAAGGCTCTGTGAGAATTTAACCAACGCGCTACCCCACTCGTATAAGCACAAGAAATCACAGGTACGATCGCCAAAATCACACCCGCATCATTACATAATTGCTGCATCTGCGGCATAAATTCCGCTTGAGATAAAACCGTCAGCTTCCGTATCTCTTGAACCGCTTTCTCAAACTTGGCTTTGTTATATTTAGGAACATCAGCTTTTTCTGCCTCAATCTCACCTAAACGTAACCAAGCCGAAATCGCGCCCACATTACTTTGCTCGTTGCGAGTACGCCGAAAAGCGACCTGTTTTTGTTCATAACAAGTTTCCCAATTATCAGGAGAAGCTACCCCAAAAAGTTGTAGTAACTCCTTCACAATCTCAGGCTTATTTTTAGAATCTAAGCGTCGTTTAGCGATTGCTCCCTGTTTCATTAAATCTTTAACAGGAAGGCGATCGAGCCAAGGAACCCAAGACTGTAAACGCTCTCTTTCTTCAATCTGTACCAATTGAGCGCGATATTGAGCCTCCCGCCGCAGCCAAAACTCTGGCGTACTGCCAATTACCCTTGATAACTTTTGGGCAGACTCCTCAGTAATGGGAACCTTGGCATTAATCAATAAACTAACGTGTTTTTCAGTATAGCCAAGACGTTCGGCTAATTGCGCTTGCGACCAATCACGTTCTTCGATCGCATCCGTAATGCTATCCCCTGGTGGTGACACCCATTCTGGAGTAAAGGAAACATCTTGTTCAGTCATGGTAATCTCCAATAAATATAATGCAGACTTCAGTTACTTTTGCCCAGTCAATACTGCCATCTTCTTTGTGTGGAATTGGAATATTACTTGGTTCAAATACAAGCCGTTCAGCACCTTCCAGAGATAAAGCAAACTGTCCTAAGCGATCGCCTTTTAAAGGATGAGGCTTTCCATAAACCAGATCTTGCACGGATTCGGCTGCAATGAGGTCAGCTAATCGGGCGCGTAGTTTTTTGGAACTTGACTTTGATTCGCAAAACTTACGCAGTTTTACGTTTTTAAAAGTAACCTTCATGCTTACATATTCTAACTTTATTTTACCAAATTGGTAAAGATTTTATTATAGCCTAAAGTTTTGCCTATAAATTTCATGGTTTAAAACCGCTTATAATTGACCCAACCCCAATAACTAGGAGTTACCAATGCAAACAATTAACGAACAATACATTGTTGATGCTCAAGGTCAACGTTTGAGCGTAGTTGTAGAATTTGACTATTATCAAAAACTGCTTGCCCGTCTAGAAGAACTAGAAGAAATTTATGCCTTTGACCTAGCCGAAGAATCACAGGACGAAGCTATTCCATTTGCTCAAGCGATCAGTTGGAACTTGAGGAGAGGAAACAACGGTTAGAAGGCGATCGCCTACGTTCTCTAATCTCTAGCAAAAAACAAGAATTTGAAAATACTTTAAGGAGATAAACAACCATGCTCAAAAGTTATGAAGCAACCTATGAAAACGGACAAATTAAGTGGCTTTCTGAACAGCCAGAGATCA
>JBAXTW010000206.1:0-6258 GCA_037129985.1 Pseudanabaena sp. ELA645
CCTCTAACTTTAACCCTATCTCCTCACCTCTTTCAAAAATCAGCGAACCGTAAGCTAACAAGGTGGGGGCTGTCACCTTTGCCAATGGCGGCGACAATATTGGTATTTATATTCCTCTATTTGCGAGTAGCAATGCAGTTACGCTCTCAATTACGCTGGCTACTTTTTTTGTTCTGATCACAGTTTGGTGCTACGCCGCTAAAATTATCAGCAGTCATCCTGCGATCGCAAAGTTCCTGACACAATACAGTAATGCCATCGTGCCTTTTGTTCTCATCGGTTTAGGGCTTTACATTCTCTACGAAAGCAAAACCTATCAACTACTTCCTTTCGCTAATTGAGGCAAGGTGATTAAGCCCCTTGTTCATAAAATTATTGGCTTATAATTTTGGTATGGAAACAAATCATAGTCTCAAGTTAATTCTTGGTGCGATCGCTCTTGGTGCAGCGATCTGGGCAACTTCAGCAATTTTGAAGCTTCTGGCGAAGTTGGTTGGCAAATTTGCGATCGCGGCGATATCGCTGGTATTGGTGGTCGTTTATTTAAAAATCTATGTTGGGATTGATATTATGCAAAGTTTGACTGATTTTGGACAAGTGATTGTGTCAGGGTTTGGTCAATTGATACAAGCTGTTTCTTCATTATTTTCACAACTTGGATCTGTGGCAAATGAGTTAAAAAGCTAACAATCTCTCTAAGTTAGGCTTCCTCAAAAATTTGAATATTTCTACTTGCAAGGTTATCAATAAAAATTTTCAGGCTAGGATTTTCTGGATAAAGTTTCAACAACGATTTTGTGTTGGCATATTCCATAGAAATTTGCTGATAATATTTGTGGTCTTTCGGTTTGAAATCTGGCAAATCTCTTTTTAGCATATTCATGCAATCATCAGTTTCTGCTTTTTTCGCTGGAAGGCATAGGGGCAGTAGCCAACATTCTATCGAGTGAACCGCGATCGCAAAGATAATTTTATCTGCGTATTGATCGTAAAAATCTTCCCCGATTAACGATCTAAATTTATTTACTACGTTTTCGATTAAATGCTCAGTTGTCAGCAGTTTTCCATTTTCATCATGATGAGGCACATCAAAAATTTTCTCTGGTGAGACATCAGTATCGATATGAATAATGACATATTCATTCTCTTGAAATGAATCTTTAAATTGTTTTGTTTTGCAGTATTTAAGAACTCTTGTCCAACCTGCTGGTGGCGGCTCTTTGGTATTGCCAATCGGATCTCTTGGTTGAAGCCAAGTAACTTTAATATCAGGATTATTAAAATATCCAGCTAATATATTTGTAATAACTCTCTTATCAGTTACTCCTTCGACAATTCCAGCAAAAGTACGTTTTTTCATATTAGAAATTATCTGGGAGTCCTCCAATGTAACCATTCATAAAAGCCTCCGATAATGGAACAGGATCTTCATCTTCTAATGGTTGCGGTGCAAATATACGTTGTGCTTTTGTATGACCATAAATATTGCGATAAATAGTAAATAGCCTTTGTTCATCATCTTGTAAATCTAATCCATCTAAAATCGCAGGATTATGAGTTGTGAATATAACTTGTTTATCATATTTCTTAGCTAGTTCTACTAATTCTTGGATTAGCTTTGTGCATAGTTTAGGATTTAGTGCATTTTCGATATTGTCAATAGCAAAAAATTTTGGTGTGTCATCACTGACAAACAAAGCAAAGTAAAACATCAAAAATAGAAAGCCTTCATTAGAGCTTCTTTGATTAAAGTAAGGCAACTCTTTATCTAAATATCTATCTTTAATTTGAATAGTTCTTTCTATATCCGAATCTTGATGTATTTTAAAATCATCAAACCAATCAATTAATTCAAGCCGTTGTTTAATCTCATTAATTCTCTCTGAAGTGTTACTCAAAAATCTTAACAGCTTCAATAATCCTTCTCCCTTTGTACCCAATGGTTGAACTTGTCCTTCTTCTGCAAAAGTCCGCAAGGCGAAATTTTCAGGCGCAAATATTAAAAAATTTCTTAGATTTAAACTCTCTTGATTTATAACATTTGATAAATTTAAAGAGGCATTTTTAACAATATTGTTGTATGAGTCAATAATTTTTTGATTATTAGGAACATGTATATTTCTCTCTTTTAATTTTGTTTTGATTATATCTTCAGCTATTTGAGCGATATCATTTTCAAAGTCTGGAATGATATCAGTTAAAAAATTATCAGAACTAGGTAATTGCCGAAAGAGATTTACTAATTTTTCGTTGACAACATGCCAACTGGAATAAGTTTGGTTATCATTCTGTATTTCAACATTTAGTGGAATATCATTGCTGATATTTAGATTTACCTTGATTGCTTTTGTAATATTCTCTTTATCAAAAGCCGATCGCATAAATTCTGGTTCGGTAACTCTGATTCCTCTAGGCGCTAAAAACTCATTATCTAACTTATTACCTGCCGCCGCGCCAGCCAAAGCGATCGCCTCTAAAATATTGCTCTTCCCACAACCATTCTCACCAATAAACACATTAACCCGCCCCAAACCGATCTTGAGATTTTGGATGGACTTGTAGTTCTCGATTTGAACTTCGGTAAACATAGGATTGTTACGGCTTAGGCGATCGCACTTGATGAGATTACTTATAGCTTAGCATTTACCCTGCTTAACCAACTAATTCTCATCGTGCAAGCGATCGCCAACGTAGGGCGGTGGCTTGCACTAACTTGATTAATTAAATTATTACAGTTGCTAGTCGCTTCTTGAAGTGGTAAGTAATCCATATTATTTCTCAATTCAATTAATGCGATTATATCCATAGAGCTATACCACATGGAGCTTATTCACATTTGTTATATAACAGCAAATTTTGTTTCCCTTACGGGTAATTTTTCCTAGATTTCATAGTTCCAATGTTCATGAGCTTCAGCAAGAAATAGTAATTTACGTCCTTTGCGAGAGAGAACACCAATTTTTTCAAGATCGTTAATAATCCGTGTTACGGTAACGCGAGTAGAACCAATTAATTCGGCAATTTCTTGATGGGTTAGTTGTAACCCAATGAGTCGCCCCTTGCGATCGTCCTCACCAAAGCGATCGGTTAACCAACCTAATAACTGACGCACGGCATCATCCTTAGCGCGGCAATGGGCAATTTTTAATAAAAATTCATTAGTTTGATTATGTCGAATGATCGCATCAACATGATCGCCCCACAGCGATCGCGGAATTTCAGTTAACTGCACATCGGTCAAACACTCCATTTCGTAAGGATGAAGATTAGACAGATCGCCACCAATTACATCGCCATCTGTCCATAAACCTGAGCAAATCACCTGTCCATCCTCAGTCCAAGTCAGCGATCGCACCACGCCAGATTCAATTTTCCAGATAAAGTTATGGCGGCGAGCCAGCATTTCGCGGCGCTTGTAAACACGAGAAGTCGTTGTTTCGGGATAAATCATCACATACCCAGTCGAGAAACCGTAGATTTTATTTGTATTGAGTTGAAAAGTATTGTATCGTACTAAGTACGGTATTCAAGTGTAAATACCGTAGATTATTTTTAACTCGAAATTCAATCCTAAAGTAAGCGTTAGATAGCCAAAGAGCCACAGATGAAAATTGCACAAAATATAACGGAACTGATTGGTCGTACACCCCTTGTATTACTTAATCGCATTCCTCAATCCGAAGGAAGTTTAGCCAAAATTGTCGTCAAGCTTGAAAGTTTTAACCCTTCTTCCTCGGTTAAAGATCGAATTGGCTTTGCGATGATTGAGGATGCTGAAAATAAGGGCTTAATCAGTCCTGCGAGAACCGTCTTAGTGGAGCCAACTTCAGGAAATACGGGGATCGCCCTAGCGATGGTAGCCGCCGCTAAGGGATATCGCTTGATTTTGACCATGCCCGAAACCATGAGTCTAGAGCGTCGGGCTATGCTCCGAGCCTATGGTGCGGAACTCGAATTAACTCCTGCAACGGAAGGGATGAAGGGCGCGATTCGTAAAGCTGGTGAAATAGCGGATTCTACGAATAACGCCTATATGCTGCAACAGTTTAACAATCCCGCAAATCCAGAAATTCATCGTAAAACTACGGCTGAAGAAATCTGGAATGATACCGATGGACAGGTGGATTTTGCGATCGCAGGGGTTGGGACTGGCGGCACGATTACTGGTGTTGCGGAAATTATCAAAGAGCGCAAACCCAGCTTTAAAGCGATCGCAGTGGAGCCATTTAATAGTCCTGTGTTAGCGGGTGGTGTAGCGGGCGCTCACAAAATTCAGGGCATTGGTGCGGGGTTTGTGCCGCAGGTTTTACGCACTGATTTGATTGATGAAGTAATTGGTATCACTGATGAAAAAGCGATCGCCTATGGTCGCCGCCTTGCCAGTGAAGAAGGCTTGCTATCGGGAATTTCCTCTGGTGCGGCTCTTGCGGCTGCAATTGAAGTTGGTAAGCGGGAAGAAAATCGCGATCGCCTCATTGTAGTGATCCTGCCAAGTTTTGGAGAAAGATATCTCAGTACAGCACTCTTTCAGAACCCCGATTTTGTCACTACAGCAACAGCTTCTATTAATCACTAAAGAACAGGAAAGCCAAGCCAAGCTCGGCTTTCTTGCAAAAACAAATTCTGCAAATTTTTAAATTTTATGGAACTATCTTGTAAGGTTGACTACGCCTGTATTGCCCTGCTAGAACTAGCAACACGTCATAAACTCGGCAAACCAACCTCTGTTAGTGAAATTGCCATCAGTCAACATATTCCCATTCGCTATCTCGATCAAGTCATGGCTATGCTGAGGCGATCGGGCATCATTATCAGTCAGCGCGGCGCAAAAGGTGGTTATTATCTGGCTCGCGAACCTTGGCAAATCAAGCTCACGGACATTGTCGCCGCCTTAGATGGAGAGAGTCATGAAGATCAAAATAATTCTGAATCAATTACTGCCGAACAAGCCTCGGTCATCGATATGTGGAAGACAGCGAAGGTTGCATCTTTTGAGATTTTACATAAACATACCCTTGAAGATCTCTTAATGAAATGTGAGGAGAAAAAACAAGCGGCAGAGGTAATGTTTTATATCTAGGTCGCAATAAAGTAACATCAGTTACACAGATAGCACTAAGCGGTAAGATTGGGATTTAATAATAATTGAGAATCCTAGATAAATCAACACAAAAGGCGCAATTTTACGTCCGTAGCGAGCGATGAGAACAGAAATTCCAGGGAAACGAGTGAGATTATAGGAACAGAAACACCAGAAGCCGATAGTCATGTAACACATTGTCAAAATTACACCAAGACTATGTAAACTGCTGCTGGCAAATAAAGGGATATAGACGGCGACATTGTTTCCGCCATTAGAGACATGGACAGCAGTAACTCGATGGGTTTTGGGATCGCGGATTGTAGACCATAAGGATTGCTTAATTCGAGGTCTACCAACTTCTGTATGTACTTTTTCTACTTCTTCAATTACATCGCTATTTTCATCATCTTCTTTATTCATTAATTGATGAATTCCAATCATGATTGGCAGTACACCAAGTAGCCCAACCCACATATCGGAAACAATCATTCCAACAAAATAACCAACCAGACTAATACTGATCAAGATTGTCAATCCAAGGAATTCCCCAACTACGACATTGCGAGGGCGAAAAGTTCGGCTGACTCTGCCAAAAAAAGAAGTAAGGTATATATTGTCATCAAAGGTAGTTGCTACTGCTACTGCTGCTCCTGTGGCGATCGCGCTTTCTAAACTCATCTTTCTCTCTACAACTGATTTATTTCGTTGAATTCATCGTATCGGTTCCTTTCGATAGAAACAAATGTTGTTTGTTGTCAAAACGATAACAACAGATTATGAATAGTAAATTATTAATAAGAATACAGATTGTATCGCCTTGAAAATCAGACTTGGAGCTATTTGATTACTTAAATCTATCGTTTCAACAAGAAAGAATATTTGATTTTATTGATTGCGATCGCTATATTTAGGTCATCTGCATATCAAATGTTTTTGTAGAGAGGATTCCACCTTTATTACGCAAGGATTCCGTTAATTAATAACCAATATGGTTAGCTAAACAAAAAAACCATGAATGATCTATTTACCGCAATTCCTACGGCAATTACGGCTTTTACTGCCACCAATTTAGATGATGTTTTGATTTTGTTGCTATTCTTTTCCCAAGTGAATACTGCCTTCCAAAAGAAACATATTGTCATTGGTCAATATCTCGGTTTCGGAGCGTTGGTATT
>JBAXTW010000207.1:0-6113 GCA_037129985.1 Pseudanabaena sp. ELA645
ATACTTTAGGGGTAGCCCTACGGGAAAATAGCTCGATGCCAAGCTTAATACTAAAGAAAGAGAGTAGAAGTTTACTTCTACTCTCTTTTTTGCTTTTGTACTGTTTTGCTGGGCTAAGGCTGCCGAAACAATTTCGGGTTTTTACTAAATTGTTGATCCTTAATAGGTGCGATCAATACTTCCTATAGTCAGTCAGTTTTTAAGATTTTGTAATATTCTGCTTCGCTTACTAAATCAAGATTAGTTTCTACGCGATCTAAAAAGACTTTACCTTGCAAATGATCGTACTCATGTTGAAAGATTCGCGCTACGAAGTCGGTTAGCTTAGCGGTTTGCCGATCGCCTTGTCGATCTGTATATTCCACTTCAATTTCACGATATCTGGGTACGAGTCCGCGAATCATTGGTACTGAAAGACAACCTTCCCAATCTTTTGCGATTTCGGGAGAATGCGAGATTATTTGAGGATTAATCATTGCTGTTGGTTGCATTTGTGGGGCGTTGGGATAGCGTTCATTGGGGTGGGACGCTATTATCACTAGTTGAAGCGATCGCCCAATTTGAGGAGCCGCTAAGCCAACGCCGTTACTTTCTTGGAGCGTGGTTAACATTTCATCAATTAGTTGCTGAATCTCATTGTCTTCGACATTAGTGATCGGTTCGGCAATCTTCCGCAATGTGGGATCGCCTAGTTGATAGACCGATGACTTTTGTGTTTTTGAAGGAAATATTTGAGCAAGTATTGCATTAAATATTTTTTGAGGCGATAGAACAAACATAGGTAGTTCTCTTGGATTTGAAGAGATGATTTTAAGATTTTGGATTAGCTTCGTAGGCTAAAATGGCGATTAAGGCATCAGCTTCCGCTACTGATAAACGCGCCTTTTGATATTCATCGGCAAACTTGGTATTTGAGGTTGTATACCCCTGCATGATCATAATGGCAAAATATTCACGTTTTGTCATTCCTTCGATGACTGTATCTGTGTCTCGATTGTAACCGACAGGAAATGCGCTATCACTGCGTCTGGTAGACATATATTGTTTTCCTAACCAAATATTAGCCTTTATTTTACAGCGCTTTGCGCTGTAACTTGTGAGTAAGCAGTAAACAATTAAAAAAAGCTTTGGTTGGTAAGATTATTTTAGCTATTCTAGTTATGGCATAAATTCAGTGAACTTACGCGCTAGATCGGTAATTGCTGGGCAAACAGCAGCATTTTCGGTGCGATTCTCTAAGGTATTCCAACTGAATGGAGCCGATTTGGCTGCGGATAGCCATAATAATTTCTTGGCGCGGGTCATCCCCACATAGAGAAGTCGAAACTCCTCGGATTGCTTGAGATAATTATATTGTTTCCAAGCTTCTTCAGCATTGGGAATGCGATCGCCATGAACGATCGCCGATATTTGCGCTCTTGTAACTTCAGGCAATCCAAAATCCCCTAAGAACTTAACCGCTTCTGGGAGATAGGCTTCCCCTGGGCAGATGCGTTTATGCAGAAAGGGCATGAATACAACATCCCAATCTAGTCCTTTGGCTTTGTGCAGGCTAATGATCGTCAATTGACCACCCGTCATATAGCGTCCTTCGAGATTTTCATCTTCCACGGCTTCAAAATTTTCTGACTCGACAATTTCTTTGAGGGATGTAATTACGGTTTGCATGGAATAATTGCCAAGAAGTTCTTGATTTAAGCGATCGCCTAATTTGTCGGCTGTGGCAAGTAATCCTGCTTCTTCGTCATAGAGCGCAAAGGCAATAAAGGGAATCAAATTATATAAAGGAAGTTCGATTTTTGCCCGAAGTAAGCCGATACATTTAGCTTGAGTTTCTAGGGCAAGTGGAGAGAGTGGACTATCGATTAATGTCGGATAGAGAAACTTTTCAGGATTGCTAGCGAGGGCATTGAGGTCTTGCTGCGCGGAGATTTTTTGACGATCTTTGAGAACTTCCAAAGCTGCTTTAAGATTGTCAGGGGAATGGGGGCGCTCCATAAATTGCAAAATCGCCAACATATCCATCGGTACTCGCGATCGCCGATCGCTTTGTTCGACATCATAGATTTTAATGTCATATTCCTTGGTTAACCAAGCTAAAGATTCCGCCACGAATCGCCCTTGATTATGTTGACGCACCAAAATTGCCATGCTGAGATTGGGATCTGCCGCGTGCAGTTGTTTAATGCGATTCCCAATCATTTCAATTTCATGTTCAATATCATGATTTTGCAAATGGATTTCTACACCATTGCCGATCGCTTCAGGATTAGCATTCATTTGTGGATCATCAGCTTCAACGGGACGAATTTTTTGATCTCGAAATGGCTTTTGGTTGACTAATTTGGCATATTCGGAATGATTAACCCAATGCAATACATAATTTGCGGCTCGCATGATATTTCTGGTGCTGCGTCCTGCTTGGTCGAGAGTTGAGAGTTGAGAGAAAGTATTGCAGCGATCGCAAAATTCATTAAAAAAGCGCGGATCTGCGGGTGTAAATGTTGAGTTGATCGCCTGATTGGGATCGCCAACTCGCATCAGGTTTTTGATGTCATCTGTGTTCAGAGCCAGAATCTCTAACAATTTCGTCTGCAATGGTGAAGAATCCTGTGCTTCATCTTCAAACACTGCAAAAATCTTTTCCTGCCAATAAGTCCGCACGCCAGTATTTTCTAATACCCGCAATGCTCCCAAAATCATATCGTCATAGTCGATCGCCCCTTCCTGTCGTAACAGCCGTTCATAGATTTCATACAGCCCCGCCGCGATCTCTAAAATGTAGCCACCATCAGGGGATTCTGCTTCGCGTAATTGGGAAAAGCTCAAGCCTGAACTCTTAGCCGTAGCGATCGCTTCTTTTGCTAAGCTCGGTAAAACATCAGTTCGCAACACCGTTTGTCGCCGTAAGCGTTCTGTATCTTCCCCATCAAAGTTTTTTCCTTCCAATAATAAATCATATAATTTAGGATTTTCTTTTACCCAGAAATTGGTGGCATTGCGAATTAATCGCTGTTTTTGTGATTCAGAAACAATTTTGGTTTCCCCCATGCCAAAGCCTGATAACTCGCGATGATTGCTAGCGATCGTGTATGCCAAGCTATGCAAAGTACTGACGGTGAATGCACTCTGCGGTAAACGCAAATTTTTTAAATGTTCGGATACTTTTTTGCGGATGTTACTTACCGCTGATCGCGTAAAGGTGACGATCACCAGTTGTTTTTGGCGATGTAGTTGAAATTTAGCAATAGCGATCGCTGCGGCTACCGCCATCCCCGTTGATTTACCTGCCCCTGGTACTGCGGCTACCGCGAGTTCTCCCCCCTGCCAGTCCGCCATTGTTTGCTGCCCCTTGCGGAGTGTATTGCGTAATTGATCGAGGGATGCTGAAACAGATTCGAGAGTAACCATATTGAGGCTTGGTTTATTTTTAGGCAAAATTCGACATGAATCATGTTATGATTATAAGCCGTGTGAAAATTTTTCATCATAAGTAAGCGTTAGGGATTAATCCATGAAAGTTGTTAGCTCCCTCAGATCGGCAAAAACTCGCCATAAGGACTGCAAAGTTGTACGTCGTCGCGGCAGAATATATGTCATTTGTAAGTCAAACCCAAAGTTCAAAGCTCGTCAAGGGTAAGAATGAAAAATAAAGGTCGTGCCAAGCACGACCTTTATTTTTGTTAAGATAAGCGCATGACTAGTAATACTCGTAAAGCAAATCTTTTGAATGCGATCGCCCCTGTGAATCGCGGATTAGAAATGTCCGAAAATCAGCGTAAGGCTATTTTCTCGGCGGTGGCTTATCTCGAAGAGCTAAATCCTACACCTGCACCAAATACCACCCCAGAATTGTTAGATGGAGATTGGTTGTTACTGTTTACGACTAGCCAAGAGCTTTTGGGGATCGATCGCTTTCCTTTATACAGGCTAGGTAATATTTATCAGTGTTTGCGAGTTGCTGAAGCGAAAATTTTTAATGTTGCTGAGATTAAAGGTTTGCCTTTATTGAGTGGGCTGGTCAGTGTTTGTGCAAGTTTTACGATAGTTTCTGAGAAACGAGTCAAGGTTAATTTTGAGCGCCTAGTGGCTGGTTCCCAAACTTTGCTTGGTTATCGAGATGTGCATAGTTTTATCGATACTTTGCGATCGCCTGTGTCAGGATCGGCTAACCCATCAAATAAATCACAAAAAAAACTATTAGCGATCGATTTTCAAATCAAACGAGAAGATCAAAAGGGCTGGCTGGAAACGACTTATTTAGATCAAGATTTGCGAATTGGGAGAGGTAATGAGGGAAATTTATTTGTATTGAAGCGAGCTTAGTCCGCTATCCAAAATAACTTTCTCGAAAACTAGGCATCATACCCGATGAAATTAAAGTTCTGTTAACTCACGACTACATCAAACTACATCAAGGTCATCAACCCAGATAGGTCTAAGCACCCACTGGGTTTTATTGATTCAGCAATCCTAACCTAAAACGAAGTCACTACTACTAAGCAGGATATCGGGATTACCTAAACGCGCAAATTCAAATACTGATGACGTATTGAGAACATTACCATTTTGATTATAAAAGAGGCTGCCAGTGCTTTGGCTAAAGACAATGTGAGCAGTACTTGCATCGACTAACTCATCGTCAGTGACGGAGGCAAAGTCAGTTAAAGGCTGTCCTGCTAGGTTCGTAATGGCATTGAAGGTGGCTTTGCTGAGGTTGATTTTGTCTTGTCCAATGTCAAATTGGGTAATGTAGTCAACACCTAAGGTATTACTGAAAACACCGCTAGTTTGGAATAAATATTGATCGTTGCCAGCGCCGCCTGTGAGAATGTCATCGCCCAGTCCTCCCCAGAGGATGTCATTACCGCCCAGTCCTTGGAGTTGGTCATTACCACTTCCGCCATTGAGGGTGTTATTGAGGGAATTACCCGTGAGGCGATCGCTAGCATTACCACCCGTAGCATTTTCAAAGACATTGTTGGCGGCAAGTATCAGTTTAAGGTTGCTGTTAACGGTCTGTGATGTGGTCACACCCAAATTAAGATTTGCGGCGATCGTTGTACCGCTAAAGTCAATTGTATCAATTCCACCTGTTGTGGTTTCAGCGATCGTGTCGGTTCCTAATAAGCTGTTGGCAACAAAGGCGTAGGTGTCGTTACCATCGAGTCCACTGAGGGTGTTGTTGGCACTATTGCCCGTGATGACGTTATTACCTGCGTTACCTGTGCCGTTGATCGCGGCTGTTCCTGTTAAGGTCAGGTTCTCGACATTGGTGGGGAGGGTGGTAGTAACGGAAGTACTGAGGGTGTCGGTGATGGTTGTGGTTGCAGTTGTGGTTACACCTAGGTTTGCATTGGTGGGAGAGGACAATGTGAGCGTAAAGGTTTCATTGGCTTCGTTAATGGAATCATTGAGGATGGGAATGTTGATGACTTGACTGGTAATACCTGCGTTAAAGGTTATGGTTCCACTCGTACTGGTATAGTCTGATCCTGCTGTAGCAGTTCCGTTGGCAGTCGTATAGTTGACGGTAATGGTTTGGCTACTGGCGTTGGAAAGCGTAACGGTGTAGGTGACGTTTTGAGGACTGGTGAAACCTTCTACAATGGTTTGACTGGCGCTGAGATTGATGGTAGGTAATAAATCATCGTTAGTAATAGTTCCTATCACGGCTGTAGTTGTGCCAATGGTGTAACCTGTGCCAGTTGCTAGAGTGAGGGCTACGGTTTCATTACTCTCAAAGATGGTGTCAGCCGTAGGATCGATGGTTAGGGTTGCGGTTGCGGAATTTGCGGCGAAGGTGATGGTTTTGCCTGTGCCTGTGGTTGCTCCTGTGTAGTCGGTTGCGTCTGCTGTACCTGCGATGCTGTAGTTGACGGTGAGGGCGCTGGTAGTTATTCCTGTGCGGGTGAAGGTGTAGACCAGATTGGTTAGTCCGTCTTCTAATACACTGATTGGTAATACGGCTAAAGTGACTACAGGTAAAGCTACGTCATTATCAGTAATATTGACAGTTGCACTAGGAGTTGTTCCGACGGTATAACCCGTTCCTGTCCCCACTGTAAGAATCGCTGTTTCAGCAACTTCTACTAAGGTGTCATCAATCACAT
>JBAXTW010000208.1:0-6106 GCA_037129985.1 Pseudanabaena sp. ELA645
CCCTAAATCCATCCCTATTTAACCTACTCTAAAACTTTTCAAACACTCTCTTAGGCTGAGATTGTTTAAGTAGATAAATTGTGTCATTCCATAACTGTCCTCTATCATCATCAAAACCTAAATTCTTACCTGCAATAGACCAACTTTGACAAGGAACTCCAGCAGTTAACAAGTCGTGATTAGGCAGTTCTTTTATTTTTGTAATATCTCCTAAGTTATAACTCGATTCAACTTGAAAGTTGTCACAATATGTGTTTATTGCATCTTTATTGATTTCACTAAATCCAAGGCAATGACCGCCATTATTACTTAGAGCCATTTTAAAGCCGCCAATTCCAGAAAAAAGGTCAATAAAGGTAAATCTAGTATTATTCATCTGATATCTCTTTCTACATTTTTCTACTTCAACAAATATTCGTCAAAATCTGGAGGTGGTTCTATTCCTAAAAACTCACGGTAGATGCGTTCTCTGTAATCTTTTCCTAATGAATTGGCTTCCTGAATAAAATTGTTGTAAGTGCCTTCCCCTCCAATCTGATCCCAAAATTCATCGCCTATTAACATTGCTTGTTCAACTTGCCAAGCTAAAACACGCTTCAGTGCAACTTCTGTTACTTCATTTAAAATCCCTTCCTGTTCTAGAAAGTCATCAAAAGCAGAACCTAAATGACAATTGTTAGACATGGTTAACTCCCAGCTTTGTTTTTAAACTCAGTTTGTCGCTTGATGGCTAAGGCTGATCGACAAATTCAGTCAGGATGCTGTTTTCAGCATAAAAGGGGAGCATGATTTCGGCAGCCTCTCTTAGGCTAAGTTTTTCTGGTTTGTCTATGTCTTGTCGCAGTAGCTTTAAGGCAAATTCTATTATCTCTAGGCGATCGCTATTCGGCATTTGCTTGATCGCTTCTAAAATTTGAGTTTTAATCATAGTTTTTTGAGTAAGTCAGAGTAAAAAATCGCCTTTTCTAACCACAAATTGCGATCGCGATCGCGATCACACAGCGTTATTTTTTGTCCGATAGTCTGTGTCATTCGATTACCTCCAATAATCGCTATTTGGCATTTGTTTGATTACTTCTAAAATTTGAGTTTTAATCATAGTTTTTTATTTTTCACTTGTAATTAAATCAAAATAAGATCACTTCCTAAGAATAAAACTCAGGTAATGATGACCAATCATAAAACTTAATTAAATTCCATGTTTTTAATAATATAAATTCGATAAATGAATGAAAAAAGCTGTTTTCTGAAAAGGATTTCTTTGAAAGGAGTGGATCTTTGCATAATTCTTTAAGCATATCAACACTAAAATAAGATATATTTTTAATTCCTGTCTCTCTTGTTAGCTTAATTTTTTGACTCTCCTCTAAAATATTCAAGCCAAAAGATTCTTTAATAGATGATATTTCTATAGGATTCCAAATCGAATTAATATTTAAAGGCAGTTGTGAATCTCCCCATATTATTTCTGCAAGAAAGTCTCTCTTCATTTCATATGAACTACTTTGAATATATTTAAAAATTCCTTCTAATTCTTTACAATGAGATTTAATAAGAGTTTGCACTGAAATATTTTTGTTTGTCTCATCTGTCTGCTCTTTTTTAAAAACGACATGATTCATATAGCTAGGCTGAGATAACAATTGTTTTTCAAAATCTATAATTTTACTTTTTATATATCCATAAGATTGACTTAATTCAAGAACTTTAGAAGCAGATTGTATTAATAGAAATGGATCTGGATGTACTTTGTTTATCCTTGCATTAACACCAATTTGTCTGTGTAAAGATTCTTCATTTAAGAACATTATAGTCGCTGCTAAATCATCTTTACTTTTTGAGTTAAAAGTATATAAATAGTATTCAAATGAATAGATTTCAGAAATACTTTTTGATTGATAATGATGCAAACATTCAATAAACGAAACTTCTAATTTCTTTCTTTTTTGACCTTTTGATGAATTATCCAAAATTGACAACTCTTTTTTCGAGTTAATATAAAAATCAACCCGCAATGAACAATCATCTAGATTACCATTAGGATGAATAAATGCTGGACTAACTAAATTACCATTTCTTGTAAATCCTGATCTCCAATGGAGTGTGGCGTTACATTCAGGGCATTGAAATATTTTGCTAAAGTCAGAATGTTTTACATCTTCAGCGTCAGTTAAAGTTCTGTGAGAATCATCAATTATCAAAAAAGCTTTTTTCATAAATCTTCTCAACTAAATGTTGTAATCCCCATCTTCTTTTCTAGCCACTGCGAGACTAAAGGCTTATATTCTTCGATTTTATCAATACCCACGTCATTGCTATACCTATGGTTGCAAATCAATTTATTAATAAGCGTTTCTCCTTCTTGTGGGTTGAAATGCTTATAATTCACTAGCATTCTTTCCCTAGTAGATATTTTAACAATCGTATTTGTAGATGAATTCACAAATTTTTTGATGACTTGATTTTGTATTTTTAGCTCCTGTTCGGATTTTGAAGCTTTAAAATTTTGAGACATCCAAGTTTTTAAATACTCAATTGCTTCCTTTATATCCTTATGCATTTCTTCAGTTGTATTGCAATACTTTGCTTTATAGCCTACTCGATTGTTGTCTTGCATGAAATAGTTGCGTGACCATTCCTCAAAAATAGGTTTATATGTTTTGTCTGCAACTTTTTTTGTAAACTCTTTGGCTAAGGCTGCCATAGCCTTTCGCTGCTCTAACGATGCAGCAACTTCCACATATTGTCTAGATTCGGATAGCATTATATTTCTACCTGTCCTTGAGTATGCCCTTGAGCAATAGTAACCTAGGCTATGTGTACATAATATATCAAATGAAAACAAGGGGCTGAAGCCCCTTGCCTGAATCTAATTACTCGATCCCATCAAGAGGTGCAAAGCCTTGACGCTGAGTGTTTTCGGTGATCGATCGCGGCTCTAAGAACTGCAATAGATAATCGCGTCCGCCAGCTTTGGAACCGATACCGCTTAGCTTGAAACCGCCGAAGGGATGGCGATCTACCAATGCGCCAGTGATACCGCGATTGATGTAGAGATTACCCACTTCAAACTCACGATAGGCGCGTTCGATATGGGAAGGTGTGCGCGAATATAAGCCGCCCGTGAGAGCGAAGTTTGTTCCATTCGCGATCGCCAGTGCCTCATCAAAACTATTTGCCTTGATTACCGCCAGTACAGGACCAAAGACCTCCTCTTGGGCGATCGCACTGTCAGGATCGACATCACCAAAAATAGTAGGGCTGACATAGAAACCATGATTGGGAACTTCGCCTTCATAGGCAAGTGTCGCGGTTTCTTTACCTTTCGTGATGTAGTTCTGGATATTGCGTTGAGCCGCAGCATCGATTACAGCGCTAAGTTTGGTGTCAGGGAGATGGGCTTCACCGACAATTAGGGAACGGGTGGCTTCGATTAATCTCTCCATGAAGTTTTCGTAGACGGGAGCCAACACGATCGCTCTGGAACAGGCGGAACATTTTTGACCAGCAAAACCGAAGGCGGAATTCATTACGCCCACTACGGCTTGATCGAGGTCGGCACTTTCATCGACGATGATGCCATTTTTGCCGCCCATTTCGGCGATGACACGCTTCATGTGTTTTTGCTTAGGACGCAAAATTGAGGCTTCGGTGACGATTTGACAGCCGACTTGTTGGGAACCTGTGAAGGCAATTAGATGCACATCGGGATGTTTGACTAAGTGAGCGCCGACGGTAGAACCCTTAGCAGGAAGATAGGTAAATACGCCTGTGGGTAAGCCTGCGGCTTGCAGAACTTCCGCGATTTTTGCACCGATTACCGAGGACTGTTCGGCGGGTTTGAGGATCACCGTATTACCTGCGGCGATCGCAGCCACACTCATACCCAAGGCGATCGCAAAGGGAAAGTTCCAAGGCGAAATCACGACCACCACGCCGCGAGGCTGATAGATGTAAGTATTATCTTCCCCAGGAATATTACGCTGTACGCCACTTTCGATGCGTTCCATTTCCTTGGCATAGTAGCGGCAAAAATCGATCGCTTCGGAAACTTCGCCATCACCTTCGCGGATGGGTTTAGCGACTTCCCAACAAATCCATGCAATTAGTTCTTCGCGCTTCTCTTCCATGATGTCCGCAGCTTTACGGAGAATGTCGCCCCGTTCTTTCGCGCTAAGTTTCTTCCATGAAGCAAATGCAGTTTTTGCAGACTTCACTGCTTCTTCGGCTTGGTCGATGCTTGCCAGACCGATTTTACCGACAAGTTGCGAAGAATTGGCAGGGTTGACTGATTCCGCAAACTTTTCGGTTTGGACAGCTTGACCATTGATGATTGGCAAATAGGTTTTACCAAGTTGATTGCGAACTTTCTCTAAGGCAGTTTGAGCAGCTTCTCGTTCTTGATCAATCGCATAGTCACGATCGCTAGAGTTTACGAAATTATCAAACACATTTTGCACAGGTGCGCCGTTGTAACTCAAATCGCGATCGGTTTTGACAGGATTCGCAATCAATTTGCCGATGTCGCTACTTTCGCCACTAAGTCTCAAAAATGAACTGTTAGCCGTATTCTCTAGCAAACGGCGAATCAAGTAAGACATCCCTGGAATCAAATCACCAAAGGGACAATAAACTCTTACGCGGTAACCCATATCGGCGATCGCCTTAGCAAATTTGTCACCCATGCCATAGAGACATTGAGCTTCAAAGGCGCGACTTGGGATGTTTAGAGTTTGGACGATGGAGATCGCCTTAGCGAGAGAACGTGCATTGTGGCTACCGATCGCCGCATAGAGATATTGGTGATTTTCGAGCAAAATCTGAATCAAGCGCTCATAATTTGCATCCGTGGAAACCTTGTCCGAGAATACTGGCAAACTCCAACCCTGTTGATAGGAACGAATGGTTTCGCGATCCCAATAGGCTCCTTTAACCAAGCGCACGGTGACAGGCTTACCGCGTTGTTTTGCCCATTCGACTAGTTCGAGTAAATCCTGTTCACTATCGCGGAGATAGCCTTGGATGGTGATACCAACATCAGTGCGATCGCAAAATTCTGGTTCCGTTAGAACTTGTTTGAGAATTTGCAATGTGAGTGATTTGAACTCATACTGCTCCATATCAAAATGGATACCACAGCCTAATGCTTGTGCCTTACGCAATAGAACTCTAGCAGGTTCGCTGACCTTCTCTGTCGTTTTAATCGGATCAAGCGGATCAAACTGCGAATAGAAAGCACTAAGCTTTACAGAAACCTGAACGCGCTTCAGTTCTTCACTATCGGCTCTATCAATCTGATCGATCAAACCCCAATTCTTTGCCTTATTAGACAAATCTTCCATCATGCCAATATAGCGATTTAGATATTCACCCGCCTCTACTTCACTAATCACCGCCTCACCCAGCAAATCCATCGTAAAGCCAAAGCGATCGCGTCTTAGTTTCTCAATTGATTTAGTTGCTTCACCCAAATTTTCGCCGCAAATATAGCGCTTAGCGAGGGTTGCCACTGCGGTCGAGAGAGTAGTCGAGGCGGCTATGGCAGTGATCGAGTTGGGATTGTCGGTACTAAAGTTTAACAATCCGCGCAAAGCAGGAACATCAACAGCATTACTTGCCAGATATTCATGCATATGTCGCGCAATTTCCGATTTGCTCTGCAAGGCTGGCAAACAATCAATCAGGCGGAATAATTGCACCCGCAAGCCTTCATTTTCCATTGTCCAAGCCATGAGCTTGTCATCAAGGCGCAAATCATCTTTAAGTTGCGATAGTTTTGCCCAAAGCGAACTTTTTTCGGTTCCACTTAAAATCTTCTTAGCGATCTCTTGTGTTTTCGCTTCATATTTCGACGTATCTAAAGAAGTATCAAATTTTTTATTTGTTTGCTGTGTTTGGCTAACCACGACTTTGATCCGTAATCTGTGCAATCTATTAGTATAACTAGTAACTATCCTTTAGTTGTTTTTAGCTTTTTAAATAAAACCGCAAAATTTTGTAGCTATAGTTGTTGTTATCCATAGGTTGTTGGCGATCGCTATAGTTTAAAAATTAGGCTCTTCTGGGTTTGAGGGGATTAATGTATAATGAGTTACGAATATAGCTG
>JBAXTW010000209.1:0-6101 GCA_037129985.1 Pseudanabaena sp. ELA645
TTGCGGTTAAGGATGCATATACATTTGATTTTCTGGAATTAGCGGATGAACATAGCGAACGCGAACTTGAGAAGGCGATTTTGACAAGGGTGGAACCATTTTTGCGAGAGATGGGTGGGATGTTTACTTTTGTGGGTAGTCAATATCGTCTAGAGATTAGTGATGAGGAGTATTTTATTGATTTGTTGTTGTATCACCGTGGTCTGAAGTGTTTGGTGGCGGTTGAGTTAAAGATTGGGAAGTTTTTGCCTGAATATGTGGGGAAGATGCAGTTCTATTTGGCGGCTTTGGACGATCGCGTGAGGTTGGAGGGTGAGAATGCGGCGATTGGAATTATTCTTTGTAAGTCAAAGGATCGGACGATTGTGGAGTATGCATTGCGGCAGTCGAATCAGGCGATCGGGGTTGCCACTTATCAAATTGTGTCGTCTTTGCCGTTGGAGTTGCAGGGACAGTTGCCTGCTCCAGAGCAGGTGGCTAGGTTGTTAGGGGGAATGTAGGCGTTTTTATAATGAGATTTGATACGGAGGGTGCGAATAATCTAAAATGCTGAGGAAGTGAAAATTTAATTTATGAGTGACTTAATCGATTCCTATCAGCAATTAATCGATCGCATTGGTGAATGCTTGGCACAAGGGAAACAACGCGCCTTTGAGCAGGTTAATACGCTTTTGGTAGAAACTTATTGGCAAATTGGTCAGTACATTGTGGAGTTTGAGCAGAAGGGGAATGAGAGGGCAGAATATGGTTCAAGGTTGTTAACTCAATTATCACGGGATTTGAAAACAGCTTATGGAAAGGGGTTTAGTCGTCGTAATGTCTTGGATATGCGGCGCTTTTATGTTGGTTATCCAAAATGGCAGATGGTGTCTGCCAAATTAGGTTGGTCGCATTACACGGAGCTTTTGGCGATTTCGGATGATTTAGCGAGATCGTTTTACGAGCAGCAATGCATACGCGATCGCTGGAGTGTGAGGGAACTAAAGCGTCAAAAGGATTCGGCTTTGTTTGAGCGAGTTGCCATGAGTAAGGATCGAGCAGAGATTTTAGCATTGGCTCAGAAAGGACAGAAAATCGAATCAGCGCGGGATGTGGTGAAAGATCCCTATGTGTTTGAGTTTTTGGATTTGCCCGATCGCAATTACCATGAGAGTGAATTAGAAAATCGGTTGATTGTGCAGTTAGAGAAATTTTTACTAGAACTAGGAAAGGGATTTGCATTTATCGGGCAACAGTACCGAATTACGTTAAATAATACGCATTTTTATGTCGATTTAGTGTTCTATCACCGTATTTTGAAATGTTTTGTCTTAATTGATTTGAAAACAAGGGCAGTGCGGCATGAGGATATAGGACAGATGAATATGTATCTAAACTATTTTCGTGCCGAAGAGAATATGGAAGATGATAATGAGCCGATTGGCATTGTGTTGGCGCGAGATAAGGATGAGATTTTAGTGGAGTATGCGACTGGGGGGATTTCTAATCAGCTTTTTGTGTCGAGGTATCAGCTTTATTTGCCTGATGTGGAGGTTTTGAAGCAGGAGTTAAGGAGGCTTTTGGATGAGGTAGGATAACTCTGCTTTTGGGGCAGGTCAGAGCGATCGATATTGTCGGTCTGAACACCAGTGTGAGTAAAGTCGATTTGCTGTTTGAGTGTGTTACCATAAGCTCCATCAAAGTTTTACGCTGTGTAATTGTCAGCCAAAAACTTTACAATAGATGCGATCGCCAAAACTTAGATCTCAAACAGTAAATTCATGTCATCCTCTCCATCACAACCTGCAACTGATTTGCGCGAAGCTTATCGTGTGTGTGAGCCTAAGCCTCTAGATGGAGAGGATTTTGAAAAATATTATGAGCCTTTATTGGATGAAGATGATTTTGATGCAGTAAAAGCGATCGGGGCTTCTCTATTTGTGCAGGAATTGGGAGAACATAAGACTTTCTTTCTAGCGGGGCATCGTGGTTGTGGCAAGACAACAGAACTAAATTTGCTTGTAAAGAATTGGTGTGAAGATTATCATGTGATTTATATTAAATCTGATAAGTTGTTAAACCTTAATAATTTTAACTACATCGATATTTATTTACTTGCTGCGTTTTATCTAAAGCAACATATAGATAAACTTGAGATCAATATTGATGCTAACATTATTAAACAATTTGAACATATTCTCAATGGAATCATTTATTGTGCTACAGAGCCTTCTAGCGATTTAAAGTTTGAAGAAGAAATTTCCTCAATAAAATCCTTTGCATCTGCAGAAATCCCAAAAGGAATAGAACTGCTAACTGATTTTTCTTTGATTTTAGCTGGAATATTACTTAAAACTAGTAGATTAAAAATCGATAATAAATTCTATAGATCTTATAACATGCTAGGAGGGAAATCTAAAGATGTTACAACATATCGAGGAGCGTTCGTTAATCATGAAAATCAGTTTAAGGATTTATTTGAATTGCTTTTGAATGATTTCAACAAAGTCCTCAAAATGAAGAAGAATAGCTATAAAGGTCTTTTGATAATATTTGACAATCTTGATCGCTGCAGTTTAAATACATCGAAAGTTGTTTTCAAAGACGAAGCAATAAAACTTTTTGAGTTTACTTGCAGTATGATTTATACTACTCCTATTTATTGCTTGAATCATTTACAGAAAATTAATATAAATCAACAACAGTCTTTCCTAATACCACTGTTAAATATTTATAAATTTAGTAAAGCCCAAGTGGAACCACAGACAAATAATATATCGTTTCAAAAGCTTGTTCATCTTTTAAATCGAAGAGTTGATATCAATATATTGTTTGATTCAGATGAAGTCATGCGAGAATTAATTATGTCTAGTGGTGGTAACTTAATGCATCTAATGCTGCTGTTGCGTCAGGCTTTTCTGTCTGCAATTGGAAGAAGTCGCCAAAAAACTAGTAAAGCAGATGTCGATTATGCAATAGAACAATTACAAGCTTCTTTTGATCGTCATAATACTACTGATGAATTCTATGAAGAGCTTGTTGCGTCTTTTTATGATAAAACTTTGCCAGAAGGTGACTCTGGATTGCTGGCACTAAAGAGAGGAATGCTTTTGCAATATCGCGATGAGAAAAAAGATTTGTTTTTTCCTCAGCCTGTTATTTTACAAATGGATAGATTTAAAAAGGCTCTCCACAAAACAGAAGAAATTCTTTCCCAACTTACTGAAGGGTTAGGAATTAGAAAGTCAGAAGTTTCTTGGCGTAATTTGGTCATTTCAGAAGTGAAACTTTGTAACATTAGATGTTTTGAAGATTTGCAAATTAGCCCTAGTGAAAATGGAAACCCTTCTGACTGGTTCATGGTTTTGGGTGAAAATGCCGCAGGAAAAACGACTTTACTTAGAAGTATTGCTCTCGGACTATGCGATCAAAGTGATGCTGCCGCCTTAAAGTCTTTTCTGTCTGGAGATTTAGTACGAGATGGTGCAGATGAAGGCTACATCAAGATTGTGTTGTGTAACAAAGATGCATCACAAATTCCCCTTGTGCGATCACAACAACTACACCGAGCATTACTAAGCGCTTTCCCGACCGTCTCTAAACTTAAAGCCCTCAAAAATGCTTTGCCAGAAGAATTAGGTCAACCTTCACCATACCCTAGTCTTTCTGAACAGATCGTTGAAATGATCGAGCGTGCAAATACTGAAGACAAGCTTGATGAGTTAATAGCGATCGCCCGTCAACAAAGTCCAGATAATCGATCCTTGCAAAATCTAGATGGAGATAACCACACAAACACTTACACGATTACAACTACCATTACCAAGCAATCAGAAAAAAGCGAAACTCTTACTCAAAAAATTGAGCCAGAAATTGATTTTCTCTGGTCAGATATTTTTGTATGTGGTTACGGAGCAAATCGTACTACCCAAACCTACACAAATCATGAAGGCTACAGTACCCTTGATGCTGTGCAATCCTTGTTTACAGCCCAAGTCTCTTTCCAAGATCCAGAAGTAGTTTTACGGCGACGCAGTGAAGAAGTTCGCAAGCAAATCGAGCAACAATTACTCAAAGTACTGATGCTTGATGACCATGCCGAATATCAGTTTCATTACAGCGATCGCGGTATCGAAGTCGATGGTCCTTGGGGTAGACAGCCCCTTGCCGCCCTCAGTGATGGCTATCGCAGCACTAGCCAATGGCTGCTAGATTTTATTGGTTGGGCTGTTCATGCCAATCGACTAACGGAAAATGCGAACATTGGCGGCATTCTACTCATTGATGAAATTGAACAACATTTACATCCTCTCTGGCAGCGTTACTTTGTGCAGCGTTTGCATGAAATGTTTCCTAATACTCAAATTATTGCTTCCACACATACACCTCTAGCAGCTTCAGGGGTTGCAGATATCGAGAGCGGTTTTCTCGTCAAGCTAGATCGTAGACCTGAAAATGGTGTTCAAGCTAAGCTAATTAACAAAGAAGAACTATATGGCAAACGTGCCGATCAGGTGCTGACTTCAGAGGCTTTCGGCTTATTTACAAGTCGTAATCAAGGCAGTTTAACTGACATCGATCGCTATTCTGAGCTACTTAGTCATACTGAACTAACGGCAAAAGAAGAAGACGAATTACAGGAATTACGCGAAAAGCTGCAAGACAGTCTTCAAGATGGTGAAAATGCTACAGAAAGATTAGTCAGGAGAGAAGTGGAATCTGCTATTGAGAAAACGGCAAGCGATATTACGCCTGAATTGCTGGAGCTAGAAATCGCCAAACACCTACAACAGCTTTCTAATCAGGGGGCTTAGAGGTGAGGAAGATCTTTGTTCAGGAGCCAGATAGTGACATCTGGAAAAAATGGATTCGTGACTGTCAAGAAAAAACCAAGAAGGCAATAGATTCAGTTGTCAGAGGTGAAAAACCAATAGTTAACGAGAATCTATACAAGAGAGATAGTATTAAAAAGAGCTATTTTGTTACTAAAGACGCACCATTTTATGGTCGCTGTGCCTATTGTGAAAGCCCGATTGCCGACACTCAATATATTCAAGTAGAGCATTTTCGTCCCAAAGCAGGAGTTAAAGACGAGAACGGTAAGGTGATTAATCTCAAGGATGAGAACGGAATTGACACAGGTAAACCACATCTTGGCTATTACTGGTTGGCCTACGATTGGCGTAATCTTCTTCCTTCTTGTGCAATATGTAATCAGCCTAAAAGCATCCTCTTCCCCGTTGTTGGACAACACGCTCAAGTCCCTAACGAAGAAGTCAACGAAAAGCCTTTACTCATTAATCCAATCAGCGAATTAGAAGAAGATAATCCAGAACATCATCTATCTATCGATTCAGAAACTGGAATAATGTATGCTGTGAAAGAGAGTCCTCGTGGTGCGATGTGTATCAAGCTTTTTAGGCTCAATGAACGCGATCAATTAGTTAACGAACGAAAAAAGATACGCATAATTGCTAACTCCATGATTATAGAGCTACGTGAAGCACTGCAAAAAATTGGTGATCCAATCTATTCAGAGAGGCAAGCTTATCAAGAAATAATCAAATGCTGTGAAGAGTTAATTAGTGTCTTTAAAGGTAGTCAGCCATATACTGCGGCTTATTTGAGCATATTGCGACAAAAAGGTTTCTCAATTGAGTGGCTTCAGAAAAGGTGCGAGATATTTCAAAATCAGCTTTCTAAGCTTGATAGAGATAAGTCATAGCTAAAATTGAATATCATCAAGGGTTAGTAAACCTTCATCAACATTAGGGAAATCTCCATCAATATCTGGAAGAGTTGCCAGCAATTCCAATAAAGATCTTTTCTTAAATGGCTCAATAATCAATCTCTCACCTTCCTTCCGAATTACCACATCATTACTAGGCATTTCAAAAGCATGAGGAATATTCAGAGTTTGATTGCGTCCATTATGAAACAAACGAACTTGATATTGACTAATCATAGTTTTCATTTTTATCTCACCTGTAACAGTAAAATCTGACTTTCAGTATAGCCCCATTGACTCGCTAATGTTTCATTTGCCCTTGTGAACTGATAAAAAACTTCAGGGCAACCGCACACGTTTCTTAACAAAAGAGAATACATTTCGCAACAATCGG
>JBAXTW010000021.1:0-47926 GCA_037129985.1 Pseudanabaena sp. ELA645
TGATTGTCTCGTTGTAAATATTTTTAGGCTTCCATTACGAGCGGAATGTGGGTTAAAATTTACGAACAAAAATTTTGCCCTGAGCATCCGACAACTCAAAAAGCGCTCAACTGGCTTCAGGCGATCCGTGAGGTATCCCTATAACTGCAACTGACGCACCTGCTCAACTGTCAAACCAGTTACTTGAGCTACCTGAGTTACACTCATACCAATCTTCAGTAAATTCAGGGCTATTTCTTGTTTGCCTCTTTGCAAACCCTTTAGCTCGCCTTCTTGTAAAGCATACTGATATACTCTAGTATTTTTTATATCACTGAGTGCAAACATCGCTTCAATCTCCTCTCGGCTTAAATTTTTAAATTTGGACACAAGCACAGCTTCTACTAACTCCATCATATCAGGATTTAAGTTTTGCTGCTTCAAGCCCTCCACAATTTTCGGCGCATCACTTTCAGGGCTTGTAATTAACTGAATTATCGCGATCGCCACTGACTCAGACTCCCCCAACTCATCGAGATAAATTGGTATTAAACGCTGATTATCAATCAACTCTTGCTGAAAATTGGATAACTTGGTTGGCGCAACTTGGCGATCGGCAAATATGGCAACAGCCTTCCATTCATTTTCTGGCTCATATTGACTGAGATACAATAAAATCTCGCTGAGAAACTCCCAATAGAAATTAGCTTTTTTCTGAAACTGTATCTCGATAAAGTAAATCGGCTTGTCTATACTTTCAGGAGCAAAGATCCCATCAAATCGAAAAGCCTTCTCTTTTACCTCCACTGAAATAAACTCATATCCCTCTTCAAACGGTTGATTGAGAAGTTCAAACAGCAGAGTATTAAAAGTTTGAAAGAGTTTATAAAAAATCGTGTCAGTTCGCATGAGAAAATAATAAAATGGGAGTTATCGCTAGTTGAACGCAAGCATATTTATCAAGTTATAGAAGACTTTCAGCCGCATCTCGATTTCCCATCGCTAAAATATAATTTGCCTGTCGCCTGATATCTTGGGTAGCGCGATCGCGAACAATTATCGGAAAAGCCATACCTACTACTGCTCTGTTCCAAGTACCGACAATCGGAGATCTTGCCAATAAGCTGAAGTTACCAGTTCAGCATCTGAGTTCAAACCCTCTTGTAACAAACTCACTAGTTTTGTCTGAGCCTCCATCCTTTGACGATCTTGCTTCAGCAATGCCAGAAAATAATCCGCCACAGTATTATAAGTTCCAGACTGAATCAGTCCTTGCACATAGGACTCAAGTTCTTTTGGGATTGGAAAACTTACATTCATAAACCTTTTCAAGATGAATAAAGTACTACCAATAATTTTAGCATTAGTCGAGAACTAGAGCAGACCATCCGACAACTCAAAATGCGATGGTGAGTCATCCCTATGATTGCAACTGACGCACCTGCTCAACTTTTAAACCAGTAACCTGAGCAACTTGCTCAATATCCATACCAGACTTCAGCAAATTGAGAGCGATTTCTTGGCGACCTTTTAGCAACCCTTTTCTTAGTCCTCTATGCAAACCTCTTTGCAAGCCCTCTTTCCTTCCTTCCTGCACAGCATCTCGATATACTCTGGTATTTTTTATGTCACTGAGTGTAAACATCGCTTCAATCTCCTTTCGGCTTAAGTTTTTAAATTTAGACACAAGCACAGCTTCAACTAACTCCATAATATCAGGATTTAAGTTTTGCTGCTTCAAACCCTGCACAATCTTGGGCGCATCACTTTCAGGGCTTGTAATTAACTGAACTATAGCGATCGCCACTGACTCAGACTCACCCAACTCATCGAGATAAATTGGTATTAAACGTTGATTATCAATCAACTCTTGCTGAAAATTTGATAATTTGGTTGGCGCAACTTGGCGATCGGCAAATATGGCAACAGCCTTCCATTCATTTTCTGGCTCATATTGACTGAGATACAATAAAATCTCGCTGAGAAATTCCCAATAGAAATTAGCTTTTTTCTGAAACTGTACCTCGATAAAGTAAATCGGCTTGTCTATGGTTTCAGGAACAAAGATCCCATCAAATCGAAAAGCCTTCTCTTTTACCTCCACTGAAATAAACGCATATCCCTCTTCAAACGGTTGATTGAGAAGTTCAAATAGCAGAGTATTAAAAGTTTGAAAGAGCTTATAAAAAATCGTGTCAGTTCGCATGAGAAAATAATAAGATGGGAGTTATCGCTAGTTGAACGCAAGCATATTTATCAAATTATAGAAGACTTTCAGCCGCATCTCGATTGCCCATCGCTAAAATATAATTTCCGAAACATTAGAACAAATGATTACCGAAAGCCGTAATGATATAATAAACCTGTTGGGTAATGATGACTAGAATCGCTAACTAAATAACTAAGAAAAAGAAAAAAGCTCAAATACTGAATCTATCGTAACCAGAAACCTAGCCATGAACACAGCCACTAAAACCATCAAAGTTTACGATGAAATTGTTGAATTTATTGCATCTGGCACAACGCCCCAGAGCGTAATCGACTTCCATCTCTCTGAAACAGCCCAAGAACGTTTAGAGGATTTAATATACAACGCCAAAAATAATACGCTTACAAAAGAAGACCAGCGTGAACTAGATCATTTCTTGACAATAGAACATATATTGACCCTAGCCAAAGCTAAAGCCCATAGATATATCATCAATGCTGAGGCTAAATGAAATGTCTCGAACTTATATTAGCGTTCAGCTAAGACAATTAGTCATCAAACGCGCTGACAGCATTTGTGAATACTGTTTGGTTTCTGCATCAGATAGATCCTCTGGTTGCCAAGTAGACCACATTATTAGCGTGAAACATGGCGGCGATTCGACAGCCGAAAATCTTTGCTATGCTTGCCTATTCTGTAACCTGCAAAAAGGTACAGATCTAGGCTCAATTAATTGGCGAAGCGGAGAGCTTGTCAGATTCTTTAACCCTCGCAGAGACTCATGGAGAGAACATTTTCAACTAGATGGAGCGATAATTCGATCAACTACAGATATCGGCGAAGTCACAGCAAGGATTCTTGATTTTAATGATACAGATCGTATTTTAGAGCGACAAATACTCATCGAAAACAACAGATATCCATCAATAGCAGCTAAAAAGAAAATGGGCTAAATTGCGATCGCAATCGCGCTCAGTCCCTTTAACTTAGTCGTCTGTAAAGAAAATAAATGAAAATATATGGAATTGATTTCACAAGCGCCCCTAGCAAAAATAAACCGATCGCTTTGGCGGAAGCTTGGCTAGAGAAAGATACTCTCCATATTGAGAATCTAAGGCAATTTACTAACTTTGATGATTTTATGGACTTTCTTCAGCGATCGCCTACTTGGATTGCAGGAGTAGATTTTCCATTGGGACAACCCCGCAAATTAATCGAAAATCTGCAATGGGGAACGACTTGGGCGGAATATGTAAATCGGGTAGGGCAGATGTCCAAACAGGAATTTGTGGATATTTTAAATCGATATCGTCAAGATCGAGCTTATGGCGATCGCGAACATTTGCGAGAAACGGACAAGCTCACAGGAGCGATTAGCCCCATGAAAGTTTATGGTGTACCAGTGGGGAAAATGTTTTTTGAAGGCGCACCGAGGATGCTAAAAGCGGGATTTAGTGTTTTGCCATGTCATCCCACTGATAATTTGGGAATTGTGCTGGAAATTTATCCTGCGCTGATGGCAAGAAGTTTGATTGGTAAACAAAGCTATAAATCCGATGAAAAGCGGAAGCAAACTCTCGAAATGCAGCATTTGCGCCAAGAAATACTCAATCAAGTGCGATCGCCTCATCTGAAAACAAAATACGGTTTTGATGTAGCTATAATTGATAGTCTTGCTTCTGAATGCGATCGAGATCCTTCGGGTGACATGCTTGATGCCTTACTTGCCAACATTCAAGCAACCTCGGCATCACGCAAACCTAATTATGGCATTCCCGAAAACTGCAATCGGATTGAAGGATGGATTTGTGAGTAAACCCAAATTTAGTAATGAGGATTGTAATCTCTGAATAACTTCACTTTTAAATTAGAATGCAAATGCGATCGCACTGATGCGAGAGTTGGGCAGTTTCACACCCCCCACGGAGTTGTGCATACACCAAGGTTTATGCCCGTCGGCACATTGGCAAACGTCAAAACCGTCACCCCCGCCCAACTCAAAGATTGTAAAGCCGAAATGGTCTTAGCAAATACCTATCACCTCCATCTCCAACCTGGTGAAGATATTGTTGCGGAGGCAGGCGGCTTACATAAATTTATGAATTGGGATGGTCCGATCCTCACGGATTCGGGTGGATTTCAGGTATTTAGTCTGAGCGAGATTCGTTCCATTAGCGAAGAAGGCGTTAAATTCCGCTCGCCTCGTGAAGGCAACATGATCGACCTTACACCTGAAAAATCCATCCAAATCCAAAATCAACTAGGCGCAGATGTCATTATGGCGTTTGATGAATGCGCCCCCTATCCCGCCACCTATGACGCAGTTAAACTAGCAGGACAACGTACTACAAGATGGTTAGAACGTTGCATTAAAGCTCATGAACGTCAAGATATTCAAGCTTTATTTGGAATTGTCCAAGGCGGAGTTTATCTAGACTTACGTCAACAGTCAGCGCGAGAACTCATCCAATTTGACCTCCCTGGATATGCGATCGGTGGTGTCAGCGTTGGCGAACCACCTGAATTAATTGAAAAAATTGTCAAGGCAATAACCCCACTCTTGCCAGAAAACAAACCCCGTTATCTCATGGGCGTTGGCACATACAAGGAAATGGCGCAAGCCGTCGCCGCAGGTATTGATTTATTTGACTGCGTAATTCCCACAAGGCTAGCGCGGCATAGTGTCGCTCTTGTCAAAGGCGATCGCTGGAATCTCAAAAATCAGAAATTTAAGCGTGATTTTACGCCGATTGATAGCGATTGTTCTTGCTATGCTTGTCAAAATTTTTCACGCGCTTATATCAGTCATCTAGTGCGATCGCAAGAAATTCTCGGATTTACGTTACTATCAATCCATAACATTACTGAGCTAATCGGATTTACGCAGCAAATGCGTCAAGCGATCATCGAAAAGCGATTTGTTGAAAAATTCGGGGCTTACCTTACTGAATCTTCATCTTCAATCCAAGAACATCATTAACCATGCTGCGATTATCTCTTTACCTATTTCTTTGGTTGACATCTATGGCGATCGCTATTTTTGCGACCCAGAATACCAGTTTAGTTAATTTAAGGCTATTCAACTTTGAATCAATTAATCTTCCACTAGGACTATTATTAGTTTTTTGTGGTGGTTTGGGTGCTGTATTTATTAATTTTTGGCAAACTTCTATAAGTTTTGCCTTACCACAAATTCCAACAAAAATCCCAACAAAACCTACAACTTCTGTCAACAATCAAACTTCCAAAAATCAATCTTTTTCCCAGCCAACAGCCGCAAAAAAAGATAGTTCTAAACCAAATAACAAATCAAACAGTAAACCCAATAATGACAAAGATAACTTCGACGAGGGATGGGAAGACGATTGGGAATAGATTGTATTAATTAATGCATTTTGCTTGGTTTCTTCTAGACCCAAACTTTGTCGATCGCTATGCTTGTATTGCTGGAAATCCTGAGCGCACATTTCGTGTCTCCAAACAGAAGGTTAGACTTTGGCTAGCCTTTTGTTTTTTGCGAAATATTAAGAAATTCAAATTAGATTGTAGTTAGCAATACATTTGCAAGTACCTGATTTTGTTAATTTTTGAACAAGTTAAGTTTTAACTACTGTGACCAAACTTTGCGATCGCATGATCCCATAGCTATTTGATTACAGCAAATGAGTCGTATTTCTTTAATGGTGTGAAGGAATGAAAAAAGTCAGTAATTTCTCTATTTTATTGGGGCTTAGCGTATTAGCTACAGCAACGGGTGTAAACGCTGAGACTGTCAAACAATCTCAAGTTCAATCACAGTCTCCAACTGTGTCAACATTGCAGTCTTCGCTTCCTGCTACAGAAGTAAAGCTGAATGATTCCGAAACTATTCGGGCTATCAATACAGAATTGAATCGTCCCAAACAAGAAGTAGCCCAAAGTGTTACTTCTGTATCTGAACTAAGTGATGTTAGACCTACTGACTGGGCTTTTACTGCGCTACAGTCTTTGATCGAACGTTATAGTATAAGTCTAGGCTATCCTGATCGCACTTTCCGAGGTAAGCAAGCTCTTTCTCGCTATGAATTTGCGTCTACATTGAACACCGCTTTAGACAAAGTCAACGAAATCATTTCGTCAGGGCTTGCTGACAAGGTTGGTAAAGAAGATCTAGCTACTCTCCAAAAACTTCAAGAAGAGTTTGCTGCTGAGCTTGCTACCATCCGTGGTCGTGTAGATGCGTTAGACGCTAAGACTACTAAGTTGGAAGAGCAACAGTTCTCTACAACCACTAAACTAAGTGGCTTGGCGTTCTTCAATGTCAGTGGAGCTTCAGGAAATAATGCTGTTCAGACTCCAGACAAGCTTGTCGCAAAGACTCCAAATGTAACGATGAGTGGGCTAGTTTGGTTGACTCTCAATACATCTTTCACTGGCAAGGATTCTTTGGTTACTCAGCTAGCTGCTGGGAATGGTACATCTCCCTTCAATAGCTACACTCCTCTTACGAGCGGTTTCTTTAATACTACAGGGACTACATTTACCGATCAAACTGCTGGCGCACCCAACGCCTTTGTTTTGCGTGAATTGTCCTACACATTCCCTGTATTTAATAAAGCTACATTGGTTGTTGGTCCTCGCGTCAATTTCTATAAGTACTTTGATGGCAACCGTTTCCTCTATCCTTGGAACACAACGTTTAACTCCATCAACAGCACATTGCTAACCAATGCTAAGCGTGGTGCTGGTGCTGTGTTTATGACTCCTTTGGGTGATAAGTTCGACTTCAAAGTAGGTTACCTCGCTGAAAGCAACGAATTTGCAGACTCTGGCGCATCAGCATCTAATCCAACCAAAGGTGGCTTATTTGGTGGTAACAATGCACTCACTGCTGAACTTGGTTTCAAACCAGGTGATGCATTTAAACTGCGTCTGCTCTATAGTCGCACTAATATAGCTGGTACTCCTGGAGCATCAATTGGCGGCGCTGGTTTTACCCCATCCTTCCCTGGAACAGCCTCTACACTTGGTGGATACAACAATGGTCAATCCGATGTGTTTGTCGCTAACTTCGATTGGTTGCTGACCAAAGGATTTGGATTGTTTGGTCGCTACGGATATGGTTCCACCAATCTAAATAAGACAGCTGGTGGTTCTAATAGCGTATCCATGCAAACATTCCAAGCAGGTGCTGCTTTCCCCGACCTCTTTAAGGAAGGCGCTCTAGCAACTGTATCCTTTGGTATGCCATTTAAGTTTACTGATAACGACAATGTAATCACATCTGGTAAGGGTGATGGTAGCAGTACTCAGTACGATCTCGAACTGTCTTATGTGTATCCGATGACCAAAAACATTTCTTTGGTTCCCTCTGCTTATTTCATCTTTAATCCTAACAACTTCAGTTCTAACCCAACTGTGTTTGTCGGTAATTTACAAGCTGTATTTAGCTTCTAATTACGAGGTTTGAGTTATAAAAGAAAGAAGGGTGTGCTACGGCGCACCCTTCTTTCTTATGAATAGATTGCTGAATAGTTCAAGTAGTTAGTGATACATTTGTCACAAATAATGTTTGCTAATTTGATGGACAGTGTAGATCTCTATTAATCTGATTAGCCATTTTCTCCAGTCACGGAACATTCAATTTTTGAAAGGTGTGAAGACATGAGTCCAATGTACATTCCCCGTCGCAAGTTTATCCGAGGCGCGATCGCCACGGCAGCTTTTGGAGCAACCTCTCAGCTTTGGGTAGGCTGTACTGAGCAAAAGCCTACAAACACAGCTACTACAGGTTCGCCAACTACATCAGGTGCTCCTGCGGCTGCTCTCCTAACTGTTGGGTTCATTTATGTTGGACCAAAGGATGACTACGGTTATAGTCAAGCTCACTTTGAGGGCGAAACCGCGATCGCTAAGCTTCCAAATGTTAAAACAATAAGCGAAGCTAGTGTTGCTGAGACTGCGACAGTCCAAGAAACCATGCTCAGCATGATCAACCAAAATAACGTTTCGGCGTTATTCCCCACATCCTTTGGTTATTTCGATCCTCACATTCTCAAAGTAGCTGCTGTAAATCCTAAAGTGCAGTTCTTCCATTGCGGTGGTATGTATACCGAGGGCAAGCACCCTAAGAACATCGGTAGTTACTACGGCTACATCGATGAAGCACAATATGTCGCAGGCGTGGTAGCTGGACTGACGACTAAATCTAACAAGCTAGGATTTGTCGCGGCGAAACCAATTCCACAGGTGATTCGTAACATCAACAGCTATACCCTTGGCGCTCGTAGCGTTAATCCTAAGGCGACTGTGCAGGTCATATTCACTGGTGATTGGTCAGTTCCCGTCAAAGAAGCTGAAGCCGCGAACAGCATGGTCGATCAAGGTGTAGATGTTTTGACCTGTCACGTTGACAGCCCCAAGGTAGTGATGGAAACTGCCGAGAAACGGAAGATATTCTGTACTGGCTATCATGCCAATCAGTCGAAGCTTGCCCCTACTGGCTATTTGACGGGAGCGGAGTGGGATTGGACTAGCGTATATACCCAATATGTGGAATGGTTTAAGGCTGGTAAGTCTGTGGCGGATGGAGGCATTCCTCACCTAGTGCGTGGTGGTTTAAAAGAGAAATTCTGTAAGGTTTCGCCTTTTGGTCCTGCTGTTAGTGCTGATGCCAAGAAAGCGGCTGAGGCGGTAATGGCGAAGTTCATGGATGGCAGCATGGTGATCTATGCTGGAGAAGTCAAGGACAACACTGGTAAAGTTGTAATTGAGAAGGGCAAAGAATACAAGCAGACCGATCTGTATCTTGAAGAGAAGATGGATTGGTTTGTTGAAGGTGTTATCGGCAGCATCAAGAGCTAAAACGAAATCAAAAAACTGGCTTAGCCAGTTTTTTGATTTTTACCATTACTCATTAGAGAATTAAGTATATGAACTTTCGCGATCGCTGGCGTTCGACATCTGAAACGATTTTGATTCCGATTGGAGCGCTGATTGCTTCGTTAATTGTTTTCGGAATTTTCTGTGCTGTCCAAGGTAAGAATCCGATCGCCATTTACGGCACAATCTATCAATCCGCCTTTGGCAATAGTTTTTCTTGGCAAGGGACATTAATTAGGGCTGCTCCATTAATGCTCACATCTCTATGCACAGCATTACCTGCCATGTTGGGCTTAACGATTATTGGTAACGAAGGAGCGCTAATTGTCGGTGGACTAGGCGCGATCGCCGTAGGGTTATCTCTCGCATCGATGCCATCACTGGTAGTACAAATTGCTATGGCGATCGCAGCGATAATCTGTGGCGGTTTGTGGATTGCCTTTGTGGGTGCGATTAAGTATTATCGCGGCGTAAATGAAACTATTAGTAGTTTGTTAATGAACTACATTGCGATCGCCTTGCTAAATACTCTAGTTGAAGGTCCGATGCGCGATCCAGCCAGTTTAAATAAACCTTCTAGTTTTCCATTGGCGGCTGTAAATATGCTGCAAAGCATTCCCAACTCGCGGGTACATTATGGATTGATTTATGGTTTAGTTGCTTGTGCGATCGGCTATTTCTTAATTCATCGCACCACTTTTGGCTTCGCCGTTCGCACCGTTGGCGGCAATATTCGCGCAGCCAAAATAGCAGGTTTACCAGTTGGCAAGCTAACTTTGATTATTAGTTTCTTGGGTGGTTCCTGTGCAGGTTTAGCAGGGATGGTCGAGATCGCGGCTATTCATGGTAGCGCCAATGCTTCGTTAAATTCGGATTATGGATATAGCGGTATTCTGGTTGCATTTATCGCTAGACAAAATCCTTTGGTCGCTGTGTTGGTAGCGGTATTAATGGGTGGTATTCTTGCCAGTGGTAGCGCACTTCAGCGATCGTTCCTGTTACCTGATGCGACAGTTTTACTATTTCAAGGCATCGTATTTCTAGCAATTCTCTTCAGCGAATCTCTCTACGGTCGTTTAGACTTCTTTAAAGATCGCGAACCTGAAGTTGCGATCGCTAGTTCTGTAACTGTGGTTTAGCTATTTTCTCAATTACAGATGACAAGCGCCGCTTGTCATTGCCTCTCACTACCCTGAAAAACAATGACAGATAATTCACTCGGTTGGATGAGCGTACCTTTAGCGATCATCGCAGGGACACTTCGAGGTAGCGCTCCATTTCTATTTGTTAGCTTAGGCGAATGTCTCACCGAGAAAGCTGGCAAAATTAACCTTGGACTAGAAGGGACATTACTTACAGGCGCGATGACCGCCTATGCCGTTTCATACTTTACGCAGTCGCCTTGGCTGGGTGTAGTTGCTGCGGGAATGGCGGGAGTAGGGCTGGGATTAATTCATGCTTGGTTATCGCAACGTCCGAACGTAAGTGATGTGGCTGTGGGAATTGCGATGATCATTTTTGGTAGCGGTATCGCCTTCTTCTTTGGTAAAGCCTTTATTCAACCCAAGGCGATCCAATTACCGCTATTTGAAATGGGTAACTGGAGCAGCTATCCCCAAGTCCAAGCTGCTCTAAAAGTGAGTCCTTTATTACTTATTGGCATTGCGATCGCCCCTTTGATGCAATGGTTCTTTAGTTCGACTCGTTGGGGCTTATATGTCCGTGCGGTCGGAGACAGTCCTAGTGCAGCTAGAGCGATGGGAATTTCCGTCGTAGGTGTGCGGACTTGTGCTGTGGTGGCGGGTAGCTTTTTGGCAGGAATTGGTGGCGCGAGTTTATCCCTTTATTACCCTGGATTATGGTCTGAGCGGATCTCTAGTGGTCAGGGTTTGATGGCGGTGGCGCTAGTTATTTTTGCGCGATGGCAACCGATTCATTGTTTATGGGCTGCTCTGTTGTTTGGTGGCGCTCAAGCGATCGGGCCAGCATTACAGGCAGTGGGAATCACTTCTTATTACTATCTGTTTAATGCTGCACCATACATTATGACTTTGATTATCACGATCGCTACTTGTTCACCACGCAGGACATTAACTGGTTCTCCAGGTGCGTTAGGTACAAACGAATAAAAAAGGAGGTGCAAAGCACCTCCTTTTTTATTTAATGGAAGTTTTATTTGCCCATTGCTTTAACTAGGAAAATCCCGCCGAAGTATAAAATCCCGACTGCACCCGCCAATAAACTCTGAGTCATTGGGTCAGTGGAGGGAGTAAGTACAGCACCAAGAACTACTGCACCAAGCACAACATATCGCCAACCCGCCAGCATTCTTGAGGAAGTAACAATTCCTGTCATTGCTAATAGTGCCTGAATCACAGGGATTTGGAAAGCTAAGCCCGTACTAAATAAAAGTAAAAGCACAAACTCAAAATAGCGATCAATTGACCAAAATTGCTCGACCACATCGCCACCGTAACTGATAAAGAAATTCAGCGCCGCAGGTATCAGTAATTCGTAGGCAAATACAATCCCCAACACAAACAAAATACTCGAACCAAACACAATCGGCGCGATCGCTTTCTTTTCTTTGCGGGTTAGCCCAGGTAAAACAAACCGCACAATTTGATAGAGAATGGCAGGGCTGGCGGCTAATATGCCACTATAACCAGCCACCTTAATCGAGACAAAGAAATACTCCCCTGGGGCAAGTTGTAAAAATTTGACACCCTGAGCGGGAATTTCTAGCAGCGCCACAATTTTGTTAATGATCGCAAAGCAACCAACTATGCCAACAAAAACCGCAATCAAGGCATAGAAAACACGCGATCGAAATTCTTCTAGATGATCAAATAGAGACATCTCCACATCATCGATCTCTTCAAGTTCTTCATCGTCGAGATCCTCATCGACTACAGAACTAGCGATCGCTATGTCACTTGTTTGCTCATTAGCTTTTTGATCTAAAAAATTTTGGGGTTGCTCTGCTTCAGTGACCGTCTCTAGCATGGTGTGTAAACTTTTTCCTTAAATTATTTTTGCAAACTTTTGCAGCTTGGGTTTGATGATTTTTCGCAGCTTGGGTTTGATGATTGTTTTGCTTAGAGCTATTCCAGATATTATAACGGTCTTTTGCTAAGCTATTAGAATTGTCCAAGTACACAATAGCTAATCATGCCCCTTCGCATTTACAACACAATCACGAGAAGTAAACAAGAATTTATTCCCCTAGAAGAGGTAACAGTCAAAATGTATGTTTGTGGTGTGACGGTCTATGATTATTGCCATTTGGGTCATGCAAGGGCTTATGTAGTTTGGGATATGGTTCGCCGCTATTTGGCGACAAAATATCAAGTTAAGTATGTCCAAAATATTACGGACATTGATGACAAGATTTTGAAGCGATCGCAAGAGCGAGATACAACCATGCAAGCGCTCGCCAATCAATACATTGCCGCCTACGATGAGGATATGGCAAAGCTAAACATCGCTAAAGCCGATGCATATCCCCGTGCGACGGAATCAATTCCTGAAATTATTGATTTAATTCAACAACTGATTGATCGCGGTTATGCCTATGTGTCGGGCGGCGATGTCTCTGGTGATGTCTATTACGCAGTACAGAAATTTCCTGATTATGGCAAGCTCTCAGGACGTAAGCTCGAAGATATGCGAGCAGGGGCAAGTGGGCGTGTCGATGAGCAGGAAGAACAGAAGCGCTATCCCTTTGACTTTGCCTTGTGGAAATCTGCGAAACCAAATGAACCTTTTTGGGCATCGCCTTGGGGAAATGGTCGCCCTGGGTGGCATATTGAATGCTCGGCGATGGTGCGATCGCGTCTTGGTGAAACCATTGATATTCATGCTGGTGGTGCAGATCTCCAGTTCCCTCACCATGAGAATGAAATCGCCCAATCGGAAGCAGGTTATGGCAAAACTCTCGCAAATTACTGGATGCATAATGGCTTTGTGAATATTGATGGCGAAAAAATGTCCAAATCGCTAGATAATTTCAAAACCATTCGCGATCTGGTGCAGCATTTTGACCCAATGGCGATCCGTCTGTTTATTTTGCAAGCTCAATATCGTCAACCGATAGACTTTACCGAAGAAGCAATTAATGCCTCAACTAAAGGTTGGGAGACAATTCGTGATGGGATGCTATTTGCTCATGACTTTGGCAATAAGCTCGGTTGGGAAAATATCGAAATTCCATCTCGAAATAAAGTAGCCGATAAAATCGCTAGTTTTGAAGAAGCGATGGATGATGACTTTAATACTTCTGTTGCTTTATCCTATGTGTTTGAACTAGCCAAAAAATTGCGTTCAGAAAGAAATTCGTTATCCCATTCAGACAAAACAGACATTAGCTCTGAAGTTTTATATCAAGAATGGCAAGCCCTTAGTTACATGACGAACGTATTGGGATTTGTCGCAGATGTTAGTGATCGCCCAATTCAAGAGGATGAAATTACTGAGGCTCAAATTGAGGCGCTGATTCAACAACGTATTGAGGCGAAGAAGGCAAAAAATTATCAAGAAGGCGATCGCATCCGTGATCTTCTCAAAACTGCGGGTATTACATTAATCGATCAAAAAGATGGAACAACACGCTGGCTTCATTAAAAAAAATAGTTGTAGCGCAAAGCGCTACAACTATTTTTTCCTAAATGTACTTTGCGTCTACTTGTTAATTTGACTAAGTAACTGCTTAATTGTTTTGATTAATTCAGGCGGATGATAAGGCTTTGTCAAATAAGCATCTGCTCCTTGCTTCATACCCCAATACTTATCAAATTCCTCACTTTTGGTTGTACACATGATGACAGGCACATCTTTCGTAGAGGCATTATTTTTGATCCAACGACATAGTTCATAACCGTTCATTTTCGGCATGACAACATCCGTGACAACCAAATCCGGTGTCACTGTCTTAAGTTGCTCCACGGCTTCAGAACCATCATGAGCTTCTAAAACTTCTATGCCATTCTGTTTTAAATGTGCGGAGACCATCTCCAGCACCATCGCACTATCGTCCACTACGAGGACTTTTACCATAACTGCCTTCCTGCTTTTCCAGTTGTGCATCAGCCCAGATATTCATAACAGCTTAACTTTTTATAAAACTAAGTAGGTTTAGAATTATCTATGACCAAAACAATCATAAAATTTTTAAGATATTATCTAAACCCTTACAAATCGAGATAGGGTTAAAGATATTACCTAGTTAACATTAACTTTTTTTGAACTGTTTTTTGATAGATACTGTAAGAAGTTTTTCAATCTACCTTCAGCCACGCGATCAAATACAGTGCAAATAATGTCAACAGTATATCAGAATGCATCTTGGTTGAATGTCAATGACAATCATAACAGTTGAAGGTTTGAGCAAAATTTATAATATTGCCGTCAAAGAAGCGGGGATCGCTGGCACTCTTAAACATTTTTGGGATCGACAATACCGTCAGATTGCTGCCGTTAAGGACATATCTTTGGCGATCGCTTCAGGAGAGATGGTCGGTTTCTTAGGTCCAAATGGCGCGGGTAAAACCACTACCCTCAAAATGCTGACGGGGTTAATCCATCCTTCATCAGGTCGTATCAGCGTCGCAGGGCATATTCCCTTTCGCCGCGATCGAGCCTTTCTTCAAAAAATCACCCTAGTCATGGGTCAGAAACAGCAACTTATTTGGGATTTGCCTGCTCTAGATTCGCTACGAATGAACGCGGCGGTATATGACATCCCTGACAAAGTATTTAAGCAGCGCCTTGGGGAATTGACGGAAATGTTATCGCTCCAAGATAAATTGACGCAACCAATGCGAAAACTATCTCTGGGGGAGCGCATGAAGGCTGAATTATTGGCGGCGTTATTGCATCAGCCCCAAGTTTTATTTTTAGACGAGCCAACTTTAGGATTAGATGTCAATGCTCAAGCGAATGTGCGCGAGTTTTTGCGGGAATATAACGATCGCTACAAAGCCACGATTTTGTTGACTAGTCATTATATGGCGGACATTACGGCTTTGTGTAAGCGGGTACTCCTAATCCATCAGGGCGGGCTGATTTATGATGGCAGTCTCGAAGGATTACACAACGACTTTGCGCCCTATCGCGAAGTGCGGGTCGAACTAGCACAACCAATTCAAGATCGCGAAGCCTTACAGAAATATGGCAAAATCCTGAATATTGATGGTCAGGCGGTATGTTTTTTAGTGCCGAGAGAAGACTTAACAAGGGTCGTTTCGCAAATTTTGGCAGAGTTAGAAATTGTCGATTTGTCCGTAAATGAACCAGCGATCGAAGAAGTAATCGGACAAGTTTTTCGTGCAGGTAGCGTTGAGCATTAAACCCCAAGGAAGCTGATTCGCCAGCGAAGCTGGCGAACAGCTTCCTTGAGGTTTTATATTTAATATGGATGGATGTTTTTTTGATATGCTGATTAGTGACTGTGTGCAAATTCAACTGCAAATTCTCAAACAATTATGCCTAGATCGCAACGTAATGACAACTTCGTTGATCAAACCTTTACCGTTATTGCCGATACGATTTTAAAACTTTTCCCCGCCAGCCAAAGAGAAAAAGAAGCTTTTGCCTATTATCGAGATGGTATGTCGGCTCAAGGTGATGGTGAATATGCTGAAGCTCTAGCCAACTACGAAGAAGCTCTCAATCTGGAAGAAAATGCCTACGATCGCAGCTATGTCTATTACAACATGGGGTTAATCCATGCTAGTAATGGCGATCATGACAAGGCGCTCGAACTCTATGAACAGGCGATCGATCTGAATCCTCGGATGCCACAGGCTCTAAATAATGTCGCGGTGATCTATCATCACAAAGGCGAAAATGCTCAAGATGAAGAAAAAGCGGAAGAACTTTTCAATGTAGCGGCTGAACATTGGGTCAGAGCAATTCGCCTTGCTCCAAACAACTATATCGAAGCTCAAAACTGGCTTAAAACTACTGGTCGCGCTGATATTAATTTATTCTTTTAGGCTAAAAACTATGATTGATCGAGCGCAAGTTCGCCATGTTGCCCGTCTCGGACGTTTGCAATTAACTGAAGCTGAAGAAATTTCTTTTACTAAACAATTAGATAGCATCTTGGACTATTTTCAGCAGCTAAATGAGCTAGATTCTTTATTAGAAGGAGTAGAGCCAACAACTCGTGCGGTTAATACCGTTAATATCACCCGTGCTGATATTCTCAAACCATTTGGCGATCGCGAAATTTTGCTAAACTGTGCGCCCGATCGCGAAGAGGACTTCTTCCGTGTGCCACAAATTATGGCTTAGTCATGGCTTAGCAAAAAATTCCAACCTTGATTCACCCCATGCCACCCTAGAATTATGGATAACTCGGCTTCAGTTGCCCCGCCATCATCTACTTTAAATATCCTGTTAGCCGAAGATAATCCTGTCAATCAAAAGGTGGCGCTGCGGGTGCTTAAGCATTTGGGCTACCAAGCTGATGTGGTTAATAATGGTCGCGAGGCGATCACTGCGATCGAGACAAAATCCTACGACTTAATTCTGATGGATATTCAGATGCCTGAAATGAGTGGACTAGAGGCAACTGAGTATATTCGTGAGCGTGAAATCGCATCACAACTTGCCCCCGTAGCGATCGTGGCGATAACCGCTAATGCGACCCATGATGATCAATATATTTGCAGTGACGCTGGGATGAATGATTACATCAGTAAGCCGATTCAGATTGATAAACTGAAAGATATTTTGCAACGATATGAAGCAATCAAAAATGCTTAAAAAAAAGGTCGCCCTTCGGGCGACCTTTTTTTTACTTTAAGCAGCTTCTGCTTCTACAGTTTCTACAACTACTGGAGCGTAAACACTGATTTTCTTGCGAGTTTTACCAAAACGCTCGAATGTTACAACGCCATCAACGGTTGCGTATAGGGTGTCATCACTACCGCGACCAACGTTATTTCCAGGGTGAAACTTAGTGCCACGTTGACGAACAAGGATGCTACCAGCCTTGACAACTTGACCACCGAAACGCTTTACGCCGAGACGCTTAGCATTAGAGTCACGACCGTTTCTTGTACTACCTGTACCCTTCTTATGTGCCATTTGTTTTGTATCCTCTAAAAAGTACTAATCAAAAATGCTGCGAACAAACCATGCAAGGCACAGCTTATTAGCGTTAGATTAAGCAGCTTGACCGCTTAAATTAATTGCTTCAACCATGATCCGAGTCATAGGCTGACGATGACCATTCTTTCGGCGGGTCTTCTTTTTAGGGCGCATTTTGTAAACGATGACTTTTTTCGCTTTGTGATGACGCATTACCGTAACTTCTACGCTAGCGCTGTCAACTAATGGCTGACCAATGGAAACGTCACCGTCCATATTGACAAACAAAACTTTATCAATGGTCAATTTACTGTCTTCTTCGGCTGCGAGTAGCTCAACGTCATAAAATCTGCCGACTTCGACGCGATATTGCTTACCGCCTGTTTCAATGATTGCGTAACTCATGGTGTTTAAATATTCAGTAGATGCCGTACAGGTATTGGGAAAATTAGTTTCAGCTAGTTTCACCAATTTGCTAAATAACCCGATCCGAGCATGAAAGATCGTGCGATCTATAACTATACAGGAAATGTACAAATAAATTTTCGCTGCGCGAAAATTTATTTAAAAAACAGACCGTAGACCGTAGGGGCTTAGCATTTGCGCGACAATTCTAAAACCCCTCACAGAAATCCGAATCTGCAAATGCTAAGCCCTCTATGCTTTTACAGACAATTTGTCCCTGCGTTGTGAGGTTTTGGGCAGAGCATTCCCAAAAGAAGATTATCTGAAAATTCATAAATTACTGTGGGAATGCTCTGCCCCTACAGATTACTTCTCTATTTCAGGTTTTATTTCAACCAGCCCATTCCCACGCTGGTGAGTAGTAAGGCTCCAAAAATCAATCGATAGCCGACAAATACCCATGTTGTGTGGGTCTGGAAAAATTTCAGGAGCCATGCGATCGCTAAGTACGAAAAAATCACCGATGAGAATAAGCCGATCGCTAATTGGGCTGCACCAATATCTCCAAAACCTTTCTTGACAATACTAATTAATTCAACTAATCCGCCGATCGTGATTGCGGGAATACCTAATAAAAAAGAAAATCTGGTTGCCGCCACCCGATCTAACCCCAGAAACAAGCCTGCGGTTAGGGTCGAACCAGATCTCGAAACCCCAGGGATAATTGCCATCGCCTGTGCTAACCCCATTAAAATCCCATCAATAACTCTTATTCTTTGAAAATGGCGTTTTTCTTTTTGTGCGCGTTGTCCCAATATTTCGGCGAGAGCGAGCAAACTCGACATCACAATTGAGGCGATCGCGATCGCGACTAGACTTCGCAAAGGTGACTTATCGTAATCTGGGACAAAAATTTTAATTAGTAATCCCACAAATAAAATCGGGAATGTCCCTAACGCGATCGCGATCGCCAATTTAAATTCTTGTGATTTGTAATTTTGAGTACGGACAGCCTTGATACTACCCAGCGTAATGTCACTGAGATCTTTCCAAAAATAACCGACAACCGCCACGATACTTCCAAGCTGAATCACCGCATCAAAGGATAAACCTGCATCTTTCCATCCAAAAATCGTAGGCACAACCTTAAGATGCGCCGTGCTACTAATCGGCAAAAACTCAGTCAGCCCTTGCACGATCCCCAAAACAAAAGCTTGCCAGTATTCCATAACGGTTTAAATTGAGACTCAAAAAATTGGGACAAATGACATATATCACGAACTGGTATAGCGATCGCCTGTGTTAAAAGTCTCGGTTTTGCTGTCATAATAATTTCTAAAAGCAATTTCTATTTAAGCTGGTATAAATATATGGATTTGAGAGTACTCGTAGTTTTAGGTCCGATTGCTCTGGTTGCAGTTTGGGCTGCTTTTAACCTCGGTAAAGCCGTCATCAAGGGCGAAGCTACGCTATTTGGGAAACAGGGCAATAACCCTTTTCAATAATTTCAGCAATAAATCTTAAATAAACAAGAGAGGGTGCTTAGCGTCCTCTCTTATTTATTTGGTTTGCTTATTTTGGTTGATTGTTACAGATGCACAATCATAAGTGTAGATAGCGATAAAATAATAAGAAATTAACAACATTAATCTTGTAAGGTAGCTGATTTATGGTGATCGGAGAATATAAGCCTGGTTTAGAAGGAGTTCCTGCCACCAAGTCCAACATAAGTTATGTTGATGGTCAATTAGGCTTGCTTGAATATCGGGGTATCCGTATCGAAGATCTTTGCAAGCATAGTAATTTCCTTGAAATCAGTTACTTACTAATCTTCGGTGAATTACCAAAAGCGACTGAGTTGAAAGAATTTGAACATGATCTCACCCATAGAAGAAGGATCAAATATCGCATCCGCGACATGATTAAGTCGTTCCCTGATAATGCCCATCCGATGGATGCACTTCAGACCAGTGTTGCGGCGTTGGGCATGTTTTATCCGTTGGGCAACTTTCATGATGTGGACTACATTTATCAGGCGACGGTGAGACTGCTGGCGAAAGTGCCAACTATGGTGGCAGCTTTTCACATGATGAGTCAAGGTAACGATCCAGTCATGCCCCGCGATGATTTGGGCTATGCGGCAAATTTCTTGTATATGTTGAATGAGAAAGTGCCTGATCCTTTGGCTGCCTACATTTTTGATGTATGTTTAACCCTTCATGCTGAGCATACTGTTAATGCTTCTACCTTTGCGGCTTTAGTTACAGCATCTACGCTTACCGATCCCTATGCGGTGATGACCTCGGCGATCGGGACTTTGGCTGGTCCATTGCATGGAGGAGCAAATGAAGAGGTCATGATCATGCTCGAAGAAATCGGCTCGGTGGACAATGTAACCGCCTATCTTGAGCGCAAGATTGAACGTAAAGAGAAATTAATGGGTTTTGGTCATCGCATTTATAAGGTGAAAGATCCTCGTGCGATCGTGCTTCAGGATTTGGTGCATAAGTTATTTGATAAGTTTGGTCACGATCATTACTATGACATTGCGCTGGAACTTGAGAAGCAAGCTTACGAAAAGCTAGCTAGTAAGGGTATTCATCCTAATGTGGACTTCTATTCGGGGTTGGTTTACAAGAAATTGGGTATTCCCAGCAAGTTGTTTACGACTATTTTTGCGATCGCCCGTGTCCCTGGATGGCTAGCCCATTGGAAAGAGCAGCTTTCTGATAATCGTCTTTTCCGTCCTACGCAGGTATATACGGGTTTGCATGATGTCACTTATCTACCGATTCACCAACGTTAAGTCGAATTAAAACAATAAAAGCCTCGCTACGCGGGGCTTTTATTTTGAGAAATCTAAACTTTTGTGAAGTGCTTACTCTGTATAGGTTACACTAATTCGAGAAAAGGCTATATCGCTGAAACCTTTATTGACAAAGCATTCCAGCCATTTCACAAAGAATTAGCGCAATAAGTATTTCAAAAAAACTGCTCAAATCCATATAAATTAACCCTTTTGTATATACACAAGTGGCAAATTACTATTAGAATGATCAAACAGAAGTCATAGTCAGTCAGGCTTTCGCCAATGGCGATCGCTTTTTATGATCGCAATTGGCGATCGCGAATCGTGATCACCAATTGCGATCGAAGATGTTAAATTTTAACTTTGATTTAGACTTTTGATTTGTAACTCATACTCATAATTATCCATATATACAGGGGAAACCTATGAACAAAGGTGAACTAGTTGATGCGATCGCTAAAAAAACTACAGAAAAAGGCTTGTCAGTCAATAAAAAGACTGCCGAAGAAGTCCTCTCTGCAATTCTTGAGGTGATCATCGATACCGTTGCTGGTGGCGATAAAGTAACTTTGGTTGGCTTCGGCTCTTTTGAAGCACGCGATCGCAAAGCCAGAGAAGGACGTAACCCTAAAACTGGTGAGAAGATGGAAATTCCTGCTACTAAAGTACCTGCATTCTCTGCTGGGAAATCTTTTAAAGAGCAAGTTAGCCCTCCTTCTGACTAACATTTCCGAAAAATGTTTTTGTATGTTATTGCCGCACCATGTGCGGCAATAACAATAACATCATGAAAATTAAATTCTGAATGGTTTTGGATTGTTTTACTGTTCTCTCTCTTTTTGTTGTAGAGTGGGGTTAATTGAAAGGGAGTAGCTAGTTACTTTCAGCGAAAATAAACCAAAATAAACGAAACTAAAATTTTGGGCTAAAAGTAATTCCACTTGAGTCAACATACTGTCTTAACCGACTGGTTCAAGTGACAAGTTTAATTTAGAGATATCTATTAGAGAAATCTAGAGGCTTGGCAGCGAGACTTTCACTGAGTTCACACCTGATGTGAGCTTGGTGAGGTCTTGTGTATCTTTTCAAGCTCGATCATCAGGGCTTTTCAGAAACCTGATGGAGATTGACAGAGTGTTAACAGCTTTTACTGCAAGTTTATTATTGATTACGATTTCCGAGCTAGGCGATAAAACTTTTTTTATTGCTGTAATTTTGGCGACCAGACATTCGCACCGCATTGTGTTTTCCTCAGTGCTAGCGGCGCTAGCGTTGATGACGGTACTATCGGTTGCCTTGGGGCAGGTAGTCGCTTTATTTCCTAAAGAATATACCCACTATGGCGCGATCGCCTTATTTTTAATTTTTGGCATAAAACTAATTTACGATGCATCACAGATGCCATCGAAGTCTGAAGAAGCGATCGTTCACGAAGCGGCAGAAGCTGTCGAAACTCAGGATTCGCCTAATGCGATCGCCAAATTACCAATTTTCGGTAAATTTTTGAGTAGTATTCTCGCCCGCTATTCTTGGTTAGGGGTTTGGACACAGGCGTTTGTGATGACGTTTGTTGCCGAATGGGGCGATCGCACTCAAATTAGCACGATCGCTTTAGCCGCCGCCTATAATCCAGTTTTTGTAACTCTCGGCGCGGTTTTTGGACATGGTATCTGCACAGCGATCGCTGTCATCGGCGGTCGTCTCATCGCAGGAAAAATCTCTGAGCGAGTAATCACTGCTGTGGGCGGAGTCTTGTTTCTAATTTTTGGTGTAACCGCCTATTTCCAAGGAACTTAGCCTAATCTTTATAAAGTAGAACTTCTTGTCACATTTTTCAGGCTTGACAACTGTAATCTATAAAGTTACAGTTGTTGCCATGTTAGTGAAAACTTCTACTATATTTAGTTTTCACTGTGTATTTAGTTTTTTCCTCCATAATTTTTTTGATAGAGGTGTAAGAAATATGTGTAGGAATTTAATTCAATTATTCTTACAGGAAACATAATGATTAAAAGTTTCAAGGATAAAACACTCCAGAGATTATTTAGACAAGATACGTCAGCCACTACGAAACAAGAAGAGAAAATAAAGAATCGACTTGAATCGATAGCAGTTGCATCAAAGATAGAAAACATCAACATACCAGGATATGGATTACATGAATTAAAAGGAGACAGAAAGGGTACTTGGTCGATAAAAATATCAGGAAATTGGCGAATTACATTTAGATTTGAAGATGGTGATGCTTATGACGTAAATTTTGAAGACTACCATAAACGCTAAACATAACCCTAGGGATGGGGTAATAGTCCTCATCTCTAAGTGGAAAACAACATATTGATAACGCAAATAAATAGAGAAATATAAATAGAGAAATATTTTATGAATAATCTACTAGAAGCAGTAAAAGATCGGCAAAGAAGACCGAACCATCCTGGACAAGTAGTTTTAGATATCTTGGAAGATTTAGAAATCTCTCAAACTCAATTTGCCAAAATATTAGGAGTGTCTCGCCGCACGGTTAATCAGATCATTCAAGGACATAGACCAATCACCGTTGATATGGCAATTAGAATCGGTATAGCCTTTGGAAATGGTCCTGAGCTTTGGCTTAATCTTCAGCAAAACGTGGATGTTTGGGATGCATTGCAAAAATATGCGGATGAATACGAAAAAATATTGACATTACAGAACTATGCAGAAGAACACGAAAAAGTACTAACGGTTGCGTAAATTTCTCATGCCCACTGTCAATCAAGCGATCGCTTGCGTTAGAGTATGTCAAATGCTCTCAAACGGTTATCAGCCGATTCATTTATTCCGATATAATGCAGATACCCGCATAGTATTTATTCTTGCTGGAGAATCGGAAAGTCTAGAAATTTTAATTTTTCCTGATGGTCAATGGAGGTTTACCGATGATGAAGCCTAACTTTAAAAAAATGACTCGCAAAGATTTACGAGAGTACGTTTTAAAGCATCGGGAAGATGATGAAGCGATCGCGGCTTTAATTAGCCGAAGCAATACTGAGAGTCCGAAATTCCCTTTCCCAAAAACTGATGAAGATTTAAAAGAAATGCAAGTTTTGCTTCATAAAAAATTGAACAATAATTAACATATGCGTTGCCCTGTAATGTTTATGTTGATTATCAACTTATAAAATTTTGAAAAAGCGTTTAGATGTTTTATTGGTTGACTTAGAGCTTGCACCATCGCGGGAGCAGGCTCAAAAGTTTATTCGGGCTGGTTGGGTACAGGTCAATCAACAGGTAATTGATAAGGTTGGTACTGAGGTCAAGGATGATGCGGTAATTTTGGTGAAACAACAATCGCCCTTTGTGTCCCGTGGTGGTGAAAAATTGGCGGGGGCGATCGCTACGTTTGGTGTGAATGTAAGAGATCGCGTTTGTTTTGATGGCGGCATTTCCACAGGCGGATTTACGGACTGTATGCTGAAGCTGGGTGCAGCAAAGGTTTATGGGATTGATGTCGGTTATGGTCAAGTGGCTTGGGAAATTCGCAGTGATGAGCGGGTGATTTTACGCGAACGCACTAATTTGAGGCATCTCACTCCCGAAGATTTATATGCGCCTGACGATATCGTTCCTGATTTTGCGGTGTTGGATTTGTCGTTTATTTCGCTGACGAAAATTTTGCCTGCGTTGTGGAATTTGTTGCGATCGCCCCGTGAAACCTTAATGCTAGTCAAGCCACAGTTTGAAGCAGGAAAGGGACAGGTCGGCAAAAATGGCATCGTGCGCGAACCAAAAATTAGGGCTGAGGCGATCGCCAATGTTTTAACGACTGCTCAGAGTTTTGGTTGGCAATTCAAGGGTTTAACACCTTCCAGTATTCAGGGACGCACTGGGAATCATGAATATTTACTCTGGCTAAGCGATGAAGCTTCAGAAATAATTGCGCCTAGTTTTGAGGATATTCTTGAGATTGCTAAGGAATGAAAATTTAAAACTAAAAATTGTTGGGGTGGGCGAAGCCCACCCCAACAATTTTTAGTTTTAATTGCTAAAGGATAAATTATGAGCGCAATCGCCATTGATTTTGGAAGCAGTAACACCGTGATTGCGCGGTGGAACATTGCTACGAATCAACCCGAAACTTTAAACTTTGCTAAGCTCAATCGTCCAGCCCCCTTAAATGCTCTTGTACCATCATTGGTATATGTGCAGAATGCTCAAACGGAAATTGTCAAAATCGGTCAGCGTGTCATCGATCTTGGTAGAGATCGCCCACAACTGAGATTATTCAGTCAGATTAAGCGGCGACTATTGGCAAATGTGCGGTATGTTCCCAAACTTGACGAAGTGAAAATTACGCCCGAATGGATTGGCAATCAGTTTTTGCGCGAATTATTAACAGAAATGCGATCGCAACAAATCTTTCCATCAGAAATCATTTTGACGGTTCCCGTACAAGCTTATGAACAATATTTACGCTGGCTCGAATCATGCAGTAGCGAGATATTTGCCACTGATTTGCCCGCCATTCCCATACCGCGCATCAGGATTATCGACGAACCAACGGCGGCGGCTCTGGGGTATGGTGTGCTGGGCGATGGCGCGATCGCGCTCAATAATTTAATGAGTTCCCTTGTATTAGTCATTGATTTTGGTGGTGGTACTTTAGATTTGGCTTTGGTGCGTTTACCCCAAAATGAAAATGTGGCTGAGTGGGGAGAGAGAATCGGTGTTAACTCCGATACGACAGAATCTAAAGCTGTGGTGATCGCGAAAACGGGATATACGATTGGTGGTGAGGATATTAATCAATGGTTAATGGAAGACTACCTAGAAAGCCGTGCAGCAAATAATTTTGATAATAAGTCCGATGAATCAAAGAATCTCAATGTTCTTAAATTCTTAATGGAACGGATTAAAATCAATCTATCAGAAGTAGAAACTGCATCGGAAATATTTTTTGATATAACTACGCAATCGACAACCGAGATTAGCTATACCCGACAACAACTAGAAAACTTACTGGAACGCAAAGGATTTTATCGAGTTCTCCAATCAGCGATCGAGGAATTAATCAATCAATCCTTTAATAAAGGCATTCTCAAAGGTGATATTAAGCAGATTCTCTTAGTCGGTGGTTGTACGCTAATTCCATCGGTACGCTCTTTTGTGGAAGATTTTTTTAAAATGGGCAAAGTTTATAGTCATAAGCCCTTTGAAGCGATCGCCCACGGGGCATTGATGCTCAGCCAAGGCTTGAGTGTACAGGATCATCTATTCCATTCCTACGCGATTCGCTATTGGGATCGCATTAACGATCGATGGAAATATCAACCATTATTTCGGCGCGGTCAAGTCTATCCCACTCGGCGACACTCGGCGACCTCTGGAGCTATTGCTCAGGGCAACTCAACTCAATCAAGCAGAAATTGCCCTAACTATTGGTGAAATCGAAAGTCGTCCCAGAGGTGCTGCGGAAGCAAATTTTGATGGCGATCGCATGGTGATGCAGTTTGGCGAAAACCCCAAAGAGACTTTTCATCCCTTACAATCCGATATTAGTGGTGAAGCGCTACCACAGGCGATCGCGATACTCACTCCACTAGGACAACCTGACTGCGATCGGCTCAAGGTTTTATTTAGTATTAGCGCCAACCGTGAGTTATTAGTCACAGCGATCGATTTACTGACTCAACAAAAATTGTTAAGCGATCGTTCTGTCGCAAAATTAACGTAAATTCAAGGTTTTAATCATACTTGTAAAGGCGATCATTAAAGTTTGAAGATTGATATTAGCGATCTCTTTTTTCAGTGATAATTGAAGCGATCGATCATTGTTTGGTTGTATGTGTATAAACATATAAAATATTGGTAGGAACTGGTTACAGTAAAATTTATGAAGTCAATTCGTTTTACTAAACACGCTTTGGCGCAATGCATAGAGCGCGGTACAAATGAACTAGAAGTTATAGAAGCAATTCGTAATGGCAATCACAAACCAGCCAAGCAAGGTAGACTTGAGTATCGTTATGATTTTCAGTTTGACAAAAAATGGCAAGGGCGCTCCTATGCTATTAAACGAGTTGCCCCAATCATCGTTGAAAGTGAGACAGAGATAGTCGTGATTACAGTGTATACATTTTATTTTTGATTGATTATTAAGGAAGCCAAAATCATGAAAATTAGCTACGATCAAGAAACTGACTCACTCTATATTCGCCTAGTTGACGGACATCATGAATGTCGGACTTTACGCCTAAGCGAGGAAATAGCTCTAAATATTGCTGCTGGTGAAGTTTTAATTGGGATAGAAATTCTTGATGCAAAAGAGATTCTTGGAGCAGGTCAGCTACCACAAGTCGTTCTAGAAAACATCCCATTCGAGATTGTACCGATCGCAGCGTAGAGTTTACTTTTTGGATTTGAGAGAGGCGATCGCTTGTTGGTTGTCATACTTGTAAAGGCGATCGCTTAAGTTTCAAGATAAATATAGGCGATCGCTTTTTTCAGTGATAATTGAGGCGATCGCTTGTTGGTTGTCATACTTATAACGGCTAATGCCAGTCTTTAACCGCTCTTTGTCTGTAAATTTTCCACAATCAATATTTTTATCGATCTATTATGAATTAGTCTTCCACTTGTACTACTTCAATAATGGCGCGTTACGCTAAAGCTAACGCACCCTACTTGCTGTCAAGAATTAGGAGAAATAATTCCCATGTTTATGTTTAGAAAAAATGAACCAGCTATCGATCCACGTCTTAAACTAGCAATTGAGACCCAGAATATTAATGATTTACTCAATCTAATTACTAACGGAGTTAACGTAAATGACGGGAAAGGATTAACACCAGTTGAGCTTGCATCTGGATTGGGATTCGCAGAAATTGTAAGAATCTTACTTGATGCAGGAGCCAGCCCAAATCGAGGCTTTCAATATCCTTTAGATATTGCTGTAACAGAAGGTTATTTAAATGTAGTTTGGGAGTTAATTAATGCTGGAGCAGATGTCAACGTTGCACTAGAAGACAATGATTCGGTTTTGATAAATGCATGCGCGTTCGGCTATTATGAGATTGTGCAATTGTTAATCGCTGCTGGAGCAGATGTTAATCATGTCAGCGCTCAGGGCAGTTATGCAATTGAACTAGCTGCTGTTAATGAGCATCCAAATATTGTTGATTTGTTAATGCCTCTTTGCTCTCCAGAGATTTTAGAGCGATTTGAGCAGGATATGAGTGATATTTGATTAGACCTGTTGGGAAGTAAAAGCAAAGTACAGAGGAGGGTTTACCTTTTCTATCCATTTTTAAGCAGTATCTAAATAGAAGTTCCATAAGTAGCGTAGGGTGCGTTCATAAAATGAAACGCACCAAATAAATCTATTTAGAACCTATTCTATTATTCCAGAGATCTCCATCCAAACAAGCAAGCGATTTTCTCAAGCTTGTGAGCGATCTTTTGAGCTATGGGTTGAGTCGTTCTCAATCACCCTTGAGATGATAAAATTCCGCAATGATCGACAACATCTGTAAATTCCTCGCCGAAACCTTCCCTACCGACTTTGCCAGTTGAGAAGCGATCGCTTTCACCAAACTCGAACCCTCCGAACTCTCAGTCGAACCAATTCGTGCTGACTCCGTTATATTTCTGAAATCATTAAGAATGATTCTGCATATTGAATTTCAGACCGATCCCAATAAAAATATCCCCTTCCGCATGACCGATTATCTGTTGCGGCTGCATCGTCAGTTCCCAGACATGGAAATCTATCAAGTCGTAATTTACCTCACACCCAGCGAATCACCGCTTGTTTACCAAACCACATTTAACCTTGGTGGACTAAGCCATCAATTTAACGTGATCAGACTTTGGGAGCAGCCCACAGAAATATTTCAGCAATACCAAGGACTATTACCCTTTGCCACCCTCTCACAAACCAACAACCCCGAAGAAACCTTAAGGCAAGTTGCCAAGCAAATTGAAGAAATTACCGATAAACAAGTACAAAGCAACGTCGCCGCATCGACCGCTATAATATCGGGTATAGCCCTAAATAAAGAAATCATTCAAAGACTTTTAAGGAGCGAAATCATGAAAGAATCAGTGATTTATCAAGAAATTCTACTGGAAGGTTTAACCGAAGGTGAGGCTAGAGGTATAGCTAAAGGTGAAGCCAAAGGCGAGGCTAATGCATCTAACAAAATCGCATTAAACCTTACGGTTCGCTGATTTTTGAAATAGGTCAAAACATTTGACGGGACAATAAGGATCTCAGGCTTTATGAACTTTTTTTACGAAGTTATTGATTTTCACCTTCTTGTATGCATTACAAATAAATTAAAGCAATAATGACCTTTATTAGTATTAATTATCAATAGTAATGCCAAAAAGTGCAAATTAATGAATGTCATTTGCATTAAGAAAATCAGCGAACGGTAAGTTAAACATGTTGCGATCCAACATGTCTATAGAATTAATCGCCCAATTTACTGGACTAACTCTAAAGCAAGTGCAAAAGCTACAAAAACTTTCAGTAAAAAAATCTCAGCCACCAAAGTCATCTAAAACAAAGCGATCGCCCAAAAACTAAGTACCAAATGTAAGCATCCATTAGTACAGACAGAATGCGATCGCCTCAAGGTTTTATTTAGCATTAGCGCCAATCGTGAGTTATTAGTTACAGCGATCGATTTGCTGACCCAACAAAAATTATTAAGCGATCGTTCTGTTGCAAAATTAACGTAAATTTATGTTTTTAATCATATTCGTAAAGGCGATCGCTTAAGTTTGAAGATTGCTATTGGCGATCGTTTTTTTAGTAAACTAAGTCAATAATTGCGCGTTACGCTAGAGCTAACGCACCCTACTTACTTACTAATATTTTATTGCAAGAGGATTTATAGAATGTTTCCTATTGAGTTGTTACAAAATGCTGTTCTTAATAATAATTTAGAAGAGATCCAAAAGGGAGCATCTCAGTTTGGCACTGAGTATAAATACTTATGGCTAGTTCGACCACAAGTTAAGTATAAATGCTTAGGATGAAGATATGAGATAGTAAAAAAACTATCTTAAAAAAAGTTATGACACCAGAAGACCAAGAAAGACTAGAGGTTTGTACGTTGGAGATTGCCGAAATCTTGTATCGGAATGCTGAGAGTAAAAATGCCTTGCAATTGAAATGGTAAGTGCCAACGAATCCTATGAAAAGACAGTAGTATTAGTCAGCGATATTTTCAACATATTCTAAGATGCTGGCTAGGCTTGTCCTGTAGACTTCTGAATTATTACAGAGCTTTGCACCCTAATAAGAACCAAATAAATCCTTAAAAGTGATACTTCCCTTCACGTTTACGAATTAAAAGGCAAACCCAGTAAGGTTTTTAATTTTGGGGACTTGTGAATCCCTACCTAAACGCAAAGCCAGAAATACATCGCCGATGAGCAATACAAATAAAGGCATAATCACAGGAAATAGGACGTTGCACATTTTTATAATTTTATTGCTCTTGGCAGCCCCTGTGGTTGACCAAATCTCATCTCTACTTTGTGATGAGTTTGTCAAACAAAAACTTGAGTAGAAATAGGGGCGATCAAGATTTTTGGATGGGGAATTGATTAGCCAATCTCCGCCCTCTTTCAATTTACTCTCCCAATTGTGAGGTTGGAACAATTAAGATTTTTTCGGTATCTAACCTAATTATTGATGACGACCATCACCACCTTTATCACGATCCCAAGCACTTGCTCCTGCGCCAAAACTTCCACTTGCTAGCCATTCTGCTTTGAGCAGCGACCACCAATCTGCGGTCAAACCTTTGGTCACATACTCGTATGGCATCCACCCATATCCGCCTTGTCCCCATCGGCTTCCCCAAGAATTCCGAATCAGCAATGCGCCTTCAAATTGATCGCCATTACTTTTCTTGATGATTTTGCGATCGTGATAGCCCACGGCGACTACAACGTGACCGCCAACCACTTTGTCTCGACTAGTAGGTAGGGGAATATGCCCTAGTTCAAAATTTGAATCCTCGTAGACTGAGCTATACAAAGTAAACCCAAATGCACAGGGTATTTCGGAGGCAAGTAACACTTTGACTTGCGCCAGTAGGGTGGATTTGGAAATCGTTCCATAATCCAGACGAAAATATTTCAGCGCCTTGAAACTTTCGGCAAAGGAATAGCAGAAAGCATCTGGCTCCTGATCGAAATCCGCTTCGTTATAGTTCCAATGCTCTTCTGGGCAAACGCCAAACGCCACCATTGCCTTCATCGTGTCTCGCATGGATGCTCCCGAATCGCCTTCCTTCTTCATTAAGTTACGAGTAACCTTGTAGAGAAAGAGTGGCGAGACATCAGTGTAGGTTCCAGTAATCTTGTACTGAGCATATTCAATCAAGGAGATGCCAGCATGAGCAGTACAGGAATTTAAACTGCCCTGATCCTCGACAGGGGAGAAACAATAGCTCAGATCCACAAATCTCGGTAGCGCCAAATACACATTATTTGGATCTGGCACACATTTGTCTTGTTTAACCTCCTCTGTATAGGAGGAGGGAATTGCAGGAGACTTGGATTTAGCTTGGAGATTCGCAATTTTCTCTCTTAATTCCTGCCCAATTGGAAATTGAATTTGTTTGTGACTGTTACTAGCGTTTCCCTTTGATACGTATTGAAAGATCGGTTGTTCAGGTTTCAAAAGCAATCTCTGATTCTCTTCGATTTTTTCATTATTCTCTTCGATTTTTTTGATTTTCTCAATTAGAGAAACTAAACGGCAATCACCAGACAAAAAGTACCAGTTGGATTCTTGAACGATATCTTTGCAATTAGAATTTTCAGCATTGAATTTCCATCCATAATCCATATATTGACTTAAATTACTAGAAATTTTTTGTAAAGTTGATGTCGCCATATCCAGCAATCTTAAGTCATCTACATTGGAAGAAACATCTTTTGGTAAAGCACCACCTTGCTGTTCAAGAGCTTCGCTCATCAATTTTCTTATTTCCTCTTTTCTTTGGATTTCTTCTGATTGCAGATTGTTTTTTTCGCTTAACAAATTTTCAATTTTTTGCAATGCCTTTTCTACAGAATCACTAAGTTTACTGCCAAACCCTAGCGGCATTAGTATTTCTGCGACAATATGAACAATTGGGTTTACTAATGCATAAAGTTGTCTAGATAAGCAATCATCTTTAGATAAATATTTATCTAAAGAAAAAGGGACATCTACCCAAACATGACTTTTTGTACGTCTTATTGTTGGTTCTTCTGGATTATCAGTGTTAAAAGTTACAACCATTTTTTTTCCTACTTTTCCAGTAAGATGTTCCAAAATAATTTTAAACAGATCAATATGAATAGGCATCTCTAAAATTATTTCTTTACGCTCAAAAAACTGCGGTGGAATTTGAGGAATATTAAGCTTATAAATTTCCTGAATAATGTCTTTAAAATCCTGCTCGGATGGCTTCTTACTATTAGTAGAAGAATCAAAAGATAGGAGTATTTCAATCTTTTCTACTAGAGTTTCCATTAATCCCTTAATTGGTAATGGTTCAGACTGTTTTGAAGCGAAATTGAATCTCTCTAAAATATCAAAATAATTTTTTAGATTTTCTAAAATACCTTGAATCAATTTTATTTCTTTAGAAGAATTGTTTAACCAATCTAGATTTGATGATAACCTCAGGAGGTTGATTGCAAGTTGAGTAAGGTAAACATAATAAGGTCTTTGCGTACTTCCTTCTTCAGTTTTCGCAAGATTTTCAAAAAATATTTTTATGTCATCTTCTTTTTTATCCCCCAAATATTGCAACCAGTATTCAACTGTTTGAATTGGCTCTATGCGTTGGGAAACTATAGATGCTAAGGATTTGAGACAAATTATGTCATCAAAGCAAATAGACTCTTTTTCTGTTACATTTTTTCCGTATCGCTCAGCATACATAAACTGCCCTTCTAAAAAACCTTGAACAATTTTTAATGTCTCTTGGTCAAGAGTTGTATTAGTTACATCTATATCAATTCCTGAAACCGAGTCAGTTTGATTCAAAAAGAATTCACGATAAAAATTTAATGTGCTTAAATAAAGCTGAATACGAAGTATTTCCGAGTCAACGGATCCAGCCTTAAAAACATCATGGAAATCAACAGTAACAAAGTCAACCCCACCTAAAATTTCTGTTTCTATACTTTCTCGGATAGTTTCTATGCTTATTTTTTCAGCAGGATCTTTTGTTTTTTCTTCAAAAAAAACTAAGGCATCGCAAATTTTTTCGGCTAAAGATTCAATCGAAGCAGAACCGCCCTGACTTTGAACTTGCTTAGAAAGTTTTTTACTGTCTTTCTCTAGAGTGTAATCACTCTGATCGGGATAATCTGGAATCCAGCCTGCACCTCTTTTTTTCATCACCGATCTCCTTATATCTTACCGTTCGCTGATTTTCTTAATGCAAATGACATTCATTAATTTGCACTTTTTGGCATTACTATTGATAATTAATACTAATAAAGGTCATTATTGCTTTAATTTATTTGTAATGCATACAAGAAGGTGAAAATCAATAACTTCGTAAAAAAAGTTCATAAAGCCTGAGATCCTTATTGTCCCGTCAAATGTTTTGACCTATTTCAAAAATCAGCGAACCGTAAGTTATATTGTTATAGTTTGTATCTATTGGCACAAATTACGAAACTCGTTGGGATGCACCTTTAAATAATCACGAACCTGATTGCATCCCTGCTCAATCAAACCTTGCAAACTGAGCGTTGTAACATTCCATAATAATACACTACCATCGCCATCTCCGCCAGCAGATATTAACCATTGACCATCAGGACTAAACTCGACTGAGTTGACATCAGAACTATGTCCCACCAAAGTTGTGATTAAGGTTCCATCTCGCTTCCAGAGTTTGATGGTGCGATCGTCGCTGGCAGTGGCGATCATTTGACCATCGGGACTGAAACTTACATCATTCACCATCGCCGTATGCCCATTCAGTGTTAGTAGGGAAGTACCGTTCAAATCCCAAATCTTGGCAGTTTTATCACCACTTGCAGTGGCGATAATTTGACCATCAAGACCGAAAGTGACATTTATAATCCTCTCTGTGTGCCCTTTTAAAGTTCTGAGTTCAGTTCCATCCTGTTTCCAGAGTTTTACGGTTTTATCATCGCTAGCTGAGGCAATAAGTTGTCCATCAGGGCTGAAAACAACACTTAACACTCCATCATTGTGATTCTTGAGATTTCTAAATTCGCTAGATTTTACGCTATCTAACATCCAGAGTTTGACTGTTTTATCGTAGCTAGCAGTAGCAAGTATTTTGCCGTCAGAGCTAAAGCGAATGCTTTTCACCCTATCTTTATGTCCTCGCAAGATTTGTAATGCTGTTCCCTTTTGGTTCCAGAGTTTTACCGTATTATCATCACCAGCCGTAGCTAGCAGTCGTCCATTTGGACTAAACGCTACACCATAAACCCCTCCTTGCTGGCTATTTCGGGTAGAAAGGATTTGACCGCTTCTATCCCAGAGTTTGAGTAGCCCATCTTTTCCAACACTAGCGATTTGTTGTCCGTCAGGGCTAAATTTAGCGCTAGTCACTGCATCATGACCGAGTAGAGTGATTAATTTATTACGGTGGATACGCCATATCTTAGTTATTCCTTCATTACTGGCAGTGGCGAGTATCTGTCCATCAGGGCTGAAGGCAACGCTGGGGATCTTTCCTTCATGCCCCACCCATTTATCAATCAATCTACCGTCTCGTGTCCATAACCGAACTATTCCCTTAGAGCTACCTGTTGCGATAGTTTGTCCATCAGGGCTGATGCATACACTCCAAACCTCTTCTTCTAGATGCGGCATCGTTTGTAGGAGCACTCCGTCACGACTCCAGAGCTTAACAGTTTTATCAGAACTGGCGGTTGCAAAAAAACGGCTGTCTTTGCTAAAGTCTATGCTCTTGATATCGTTCTGATGCCCTGACAAAGTTTTCAATGGTGTTCCATTACGATGCCACAGTTTCACATTTTTGTCTTTACTAACTGTGACAATTTGCTGACCATCGGGACTAAAAATAGCTTGCCTAACCCAGTCCGAATGCCCCGTGAGAGTGCCCAATAGTTGACCATCCAGTCGCCAAAGTTTTGCTGTTTTATCCTCGCCGCTTGTCACGATGGTTTGACCATCAGGACTAAATTGGACACTGAAAACCTCTTGCAAACTAGCCCTGATCTCTCTAATAAAACTGCCAGAGCGATTCCATAGTCGAACTGTGCCATCTAGGCTCGCGGTTGCAATGGTTTGACCATCGGGACTGAATCTCACACTCCTCACAGGTTGTGTATGCCCTTCAAGGGTAGTCAACAGCGTACCATCTGCTTGCCAGACCTTCACCGTATTGTCATAACTCGCTGTGGCAATCAACTGACCATCGGGGCTAAAGCGAACACTTTGCACAATATCCTTGTGTCCCTCCAGTCGATTTTGTTCTCTCACCCAATATAAGTTCTCCGCCAACGTCGCCAGTATTTTTCCTTGCTGCTGCGTGTCATTATTGCCCCAGACTAAGGATTGGAACCGTTTAGCAGCATCTAGACTTACTAATAGTCCATCAAGTTTATGTCGATTAACTGTAAAACGAGCATCTGCGGCTTCCTGTAGAGCATTAATCTGACCGATTTCAGCACGCTGAAACTGAATACCTGAAAAGGCGGCAAGGGCTAGGGCAAATGCTGAGAAAACAGATAACCCAATGACAGTTCGACGACGTTGCCGATCGCGTTTGCCTTCACTCGCCTGAATAAATGCGATCGCATCTGGATTGAAACCATCCAAAGCCTGATTAAAAGTGGGATCTTTGCTCAGTTCCAGCACTTGCTCTAGTCTAGAGCCAGTCCACAATTCATCATCAGATTTTTTGGCTTGCCAGATCGCCACATCATCATTCAATCGGTTCCGTATGGCAATAGATTGGTGATTGTCCTGAATCCATTCATGCAACCTTTTCCAACAAGTAAGTAAAATCTCATGGGCAATTTCCACTGTTGCTACAGGGGCAACTCCAGTATCTTGCGCGATCGCATCGCTAACCAGCAAATTTTGATCGATCAACTGAGTCAAGACCGCTTCTTGCTCATCTGTAAACTCCGACCGAGCCGCACGTCGCCGCACTGACTTCCATTCTGCGATCGAATCCTCATCACCGCCAATCTCCACTAACTTCAGAAAAATTCGCTGTGCAGCCAATTGTTCCGATGCCGACAAATTTTTGTAAATCTCCTCGACTCGTTGTTGCAGCGCACCGCGCACACCACCCAACAGTCGATAGGTCGAAATATTCAACGTGCGATCGTCAATACTGCGACTCTTCACTTCCGATTCCCACAACAAATCCAGAGTGTATTGCAACAGAGGCAAACAGCCTGCCTGCCCCTGCACAGCCTTGATGATTTCTTCCACCAAACCATTTTCAAATACCACGCCATGATAAGCCGCAGGTTGTTCGATCGCCAACCGCAACTCATCCGCTTGCATCTCTGCGATCAGAGGACGATGGCGATCGGTGAGTTTGACTAGGCGCGGATAAGGGCTAAGTCGATCCAGAAAATCAGCCCGCATTGTTGCCACAATCTTGATCGAGGTTGGCGAAACTTGACTCAATCTAATTAAGCTTTCTATAAAGCGATCGCGCTTTTCCTCATCACTCACCGTAAACAGTTCCTCAAACTGGTCAATAAAAATCAACCAGAACGACTCGGGTGGTTTAAGTTTTTTCACCACTTGGCTAAGCGTGTCGGCTTTTCCTGCTTTCGCCATCTGAGCCTGAGCCTGAGAACAGCCCCGACTCAGCAAACTGCCATACAAGGACTCAAAGGGATCGCGATCGGGCGTAAACGTTAAGCTAAAAAAATGCTTGCCCCATTTTTGCTGAAGCCAAGGAATCAATCCCGCCCTCACGACCGAAGATTTGCCGCTACCTGATGCGCCCAGCAATAAAATAAAATTTGTCTGCTCTAAGTCATTCACCAATCCACTAATGAATTGATCCCGCCCAAAGAAGCGATCGGTATCTTCAGACTCAAACTTTTTCAACCCTTTATAAGGTGATGTAGCATTCAACTCACGGGTCTTTATCTCATCCACCGCAATCTGAATGATCTTGGTTTGAGTCAATGTGACGACCTGCGCCTGAATCACATTGAAGATGTTGTCATCTCCCTGTACCTGCACATCGCCTAAGGATTGCTGCTGGCTGGCTGGTTGGTCTTCTGAAGGATTGTTATTAAAATCTGAGTTCATGATACTCTCGCCCATGCTTTTGCTACAAGAGTTGCCACTTGAGTTACTGGTTCGGCAAAGGTTAATACCCCACTCAGTGCTTGCTTTAGAGCCTCCATCACCTCATTCACAAAGCTATGGTCAGGCTTCGGTTGCTGTAACGCCTCTTGCAGCATACTGATTTTCGATTCCGTGTCCTTTCTAACGAAAGCACTCAAAGTCTCTGTTGCTGCGACATCCTGTTTAAGCTTCCCTAATAGTGATAAGGCAACTTCTAGATCATCCAAAGCATTGCCACCAGTGGTCTGGGATATTTTCTGGGAAAGAGTGACATCCCCACCAGATTGGATTACGGCAAATGGGTTGTTGCTACCGCTAATGGTTATATTTCCAATGGATTGCGATTGCTGTGATTGGTGCTTGGGGAGAGGCTCTGGTTTCACAGGTTGAGTTTCTGGTATGGATGTAGCGATCGCTAAAGGATTCTCTGCTTCATTGCGATTTAGCAATGTGGGGGTAGTCGATTCATTACTGCCTGATAAATCCAACACAGTACAGGCAAAGTCGTAGGCATATTGAAACGAGCACCCTTTAGCAAGAGCTTGATAGAACTTACTGGAAAACTGGATAGCCGCTTTATCGCCGATCGCTCTGTTCATGCCAATTACACAATCAATATGTTGATGAATGGCGACAGCTTGCACCTGTGAATAGCAGGCATTGAGGATAACGCACTTAATTGTGTTGCGGGTAAGTTTAAACAATTTAGCTAGAGGTTCAGTTTGGACAAGTTGCAACTTGCCATCGTCGTCTTCTAATGCAAGTCCTTCCTCTCCACCCCCATGCCCAGAAAAGTGGACAATTGCAGGGTTGTAATCCAGCATTGCACGAGAAAGATCATCCACCCTAACTGCCCATTTACTGATCATTTCAAAGGAGTCTCGGCTTTGCGATCGCAGCAGTTCGTCCTCAATTCCTCGTACTTCCTGATCTAGATGTAGGCGTTCTGTGTTGCTAGGATTGGCAGTCAAAATCAGGATTTTGATGGGTGATTTGGGCATGAAGAGAACTTGTGATCACTGTGTCATGATAGTAATCTTAATTGCAATATATAGCAATCAACAAAATACATTAACAACGGTAACTAAGACTACAATCTAATGCGAAAGTAGCAATCAATTCGCACAATTGCTGAGTATGGTTTCTCAAAAAAAGTACGGGCATTTCATAAATGCCCGTACTTTTCGTAATTTCTTTTATACATTAAGTAAGTGGGCTTAATTAAATATAAAACCTCAAAACCCTTGGCGCACGCACAGCGTGCGCCAAGGGTTTTGGTTCTGGATTTACATGTAGTTATTTGAACAGCCCGATCTTCCCCCACATAAAACATAAGACCCGCAATGCGAGTCTTGTTTAACCTTAGTAACGATTCGATCGTCGAGAGTTACTTCTCACAGGTATAGGAATCAACTCAGGCTGAGGTTGATTTTGTCCCAAGAGGGATTCCAACACACGATTTAAAATTTCGCCGATTTCTTGCAATACTTTCTTAATCGCTTTCACTATGCTTGGCTCCCTAATAATCATCTAGGCTTATTTACTCATCATAACAAATCTTTTTATAAACAAATCTAAAGAAGAGCTTACGGTTAGCATTCTGATCCAATTTCTACCTCTAGAGGGACTAAATCGCAACTCGATCGCCTCAACCTTGCCATCGGGATCAGCGATCCCCACATAAACTAAGCCCACAGGTTTTGATTCCGTGCCGCCAGTTGGACCAGCGATCCCCGTAATGCTGATGCCCCAATCAGATTTAAGTTTAGACTTGACACCGATCGCCATTTGTTCAGCAACGATCGCACTTACCGCGCCATTCTGCTCCAAAGCTTGGCGATCGACATCTAATAAATTAATTTTGACATCATTGCTATAGCTAATTATGCCGCCAAGAAAATAGCGAGAACTTCCTGATACTTCCGTGAGTGCTTCGCCTAGTCCACCACCTGTGCAGGATTCAGCCACCGCCAAGGTTTGCCCACTTGCTAACAAATGTTTACCAGCGACCGTGGCGAGAGTTTCGTCATCAGTACCATAACAAAAGTCACCCGTCAGTTCACGGATTTCGGCTTCGACTGGGGCAATTAAGGCGATCGCTTCTTCTTGGGTATTTGCCCGCGCCGTGATGCGTAGTCTTGCCTGTCCATAATTAGCGTAGGGCGCAACTGTAGGATTTTTGAGATCGAATAAATGATTGACTTTAGTAGCTAGAGCCGATTCGGCTATGCCCCAGTACAGTAAAACCTTAGAATGAAATGTGCCTTGACCATAGTTTCGCGCTTGCAGCAAAGGTGCAGCAGTTTGCTGCCACATCGGATAAAGCTCACTCGGCACACCTGGAAAGGTGAGAATTAACAAATTCGGCTGTGGTTCCCAGATGAGGCCTGGAGCCGTACCGATGGGGTTATGTAAAATTTCTGCGCCCTTGGGTAATAAGGCTTGTTTGCGATTATTGGCTGTCAGATTTCGTCCCGTTTCCGCCGCCATTTGTTGGATGCGTTCCCAAATTTCAGGACGTTCTTCTAAGGGAGTATGGAAAAAATCAGCGATCGCTTCCGTCGTGAGATCATCAGGCGTGGGGCCCAGCCCTCCAGTCGTAATAATTAAATTAGAACGACTAGCCGCAATTTCTAGAGCTTGGTGAATGCGATCGGGATTATCGCCAACCACAGTTTGATAGAAATGAGGAACTCCCAACAAGGCTAATTGCTGCGCCAAATACTGAGCATTACTATTCAGAATTTCGCCTAGTAATAGCTCCGTACCAATGCAAAGAATTTCCGCGCCAACTTTCATATAATGCATCTCAACTTCTTGTTAAAACTAAAAGGGGTGCAATGCACCCCTTTTAGTTTAGTTATTAATTTCCCGTCGCTTCGGCTTTTCAATATTGATTCGAGGACGCTCAACTTCAACTTGTTGACGCTCTTGATATTCTGAATTCTCAGAATTGCGATCATTGCGATCGTCCGAACCTGTATTGGGGTTGGGATCGAAAACTTCAAGTCTTGCCCAATGCCCCGCTTCTTCGGCTGCTGCCATCACGATTGTCCGCACAGCTTGAATTGTCCGTCCACCTTTACCAAAAATCCGCCCCCGATCTTCTGGATCGAATGCAACTCTGATCCAGAGGCGATCGCCTTTGCTATTTGACTCAAAATCCACCCGCAGCGCTTCTGGATGCGCCAATAATGGCTTTAGCAAAAAACAAATTAAGGCATTGTAGTCAGGCATTGTAGTCAGTTTTAGGCGGCAACGAGATCGAATACTTTTGCTTTTTCGAGAATACGACGTACTGTGTCAGTGGGCTGTGCGCCTTGCTTAATGCGAAGCACGATCGCAGGTACATCGAGTTGGGTTTCTTTGGTGCGTGGGTTATAGAAACCAAGCTCAGCGAGGGGACGACCATCGCGGCGGCTAGTGCTGTTTACGGCAACGATGCGATAGCTGGCTTCAAACTTTTTGCCAAATCGCTTTAATCTCAACTTCATCATGGGTTTATAGCTCTAATTTTCTGCGTGATTCGGTTCAATATTTTAGCAGAATTATTAGCATAGCATTACTGATTAAATTCAGCCACTTATTTTTTCACTGCAATTGGGCTACGAGAATTTATTGGAAAATGGGTTTAAAACCCCGTCCTTCTAATACGGCTTTACCCGCAAATGGTTGTGCCGCGCAAAGCGCGGCACAACCATCATGCAACTTAATGAACTGAAACTTTGGTAATTGAATTTCAGTTCTAAAATTGAACTCATTTTACTTAAAGTTTAACGATTAAAATACCGTAAGCATCAGGATTGAGGTATTTGCAAAAGATGGCTGACACTCAGATTGCAGCTATGATATCAGGCTGGCAAGCTCTCTAACTGAGTAATCCAGCGATCAAAATGCGGACATTTTGCCCTGATGTTTGATAGTCCAATTTTCTGGATTACTTGGGGAGCTAAAGTCGTTTTCAATTTGTCGTATCTGGGAATAACTTTACCCAGTCGTTTAGAGGGAGCAGTAGTCACACCTTGGTTAATCAATTCTGGAGATGAATAGCTACTACATTCTATTGACAATCGATTGATGTCATTCCTATATTGATCATATTCAGGAAAACTCTTATACAATTCCTCTAAATTAGTGAAAATTAAAGATTCAAACTCATGTAACTGAATATAGGGAATAAAACGATTATCATTAATACTGTTTGCAAACGCAGATTCTAAAGCCTCGACTTTACGATAAGGATCTGACAATTTATTAGCTTGCTCAAATGACGGAAATTCATTTGGTAAAGCATATAGATCAAACATAGTTGTAAATCTTACATCTTGTTTATTTTGTTGCTTGAGCCAGCGATTAATATCATTTTCAACTTTTACATAATTTTCTAATCCCCCCTTTTTTCCTTTAGCTTTATTAGTTGTTATGCGGCAAGCCGATGTATAAACTTCAAATTGTCCTAAATGATCAACCAAGGTGTTGTTTACAAATAATTCTTCTGTTTGCCCTTCAACAATAATGTTTAAACGGATCATCGTCTAGGTCTCCCACCAAGTACATTTTTGTTCCACAACTCAGACAATGAGTATTCTTCTAGCCAATCTTCTAAATCTGCTTGAACCAACCTTTTAAAGGAAGATTCTCGATTGTTTCTTTCAGCAACAATAATTTCTTCTGGCTCAAAGCAATCTACTAATAATGGTGATTGAGTTGCTAAAATTACTTGACAACGATTAGAAACCCCATTAATTAAGCTACCGATGATATCAATAGCATAGGGATGTAAGCCTAACTCTGGTTCATCTAAAATTAAAACATCAGGCAGACTATCAGGAGGTTGTAATAAAAGCGTTACTAAAGCCATTGCTCTTAATGTTCCATCCGATGCTTGATGAGGACTAAAAACTAAGTCTGCTCCTATTTCTTGCCATTGCAGAATTACTGTATTATTTATAGGAATTAATACAAAATCAGCAAAAAATGGAGCGATTTGTCTAATAGTTTCTACAATTCTTTGATAATATCGAGGCTGATAAAGTTTAATTTGCAACAAAAATGCTGCTAAATTACCTGCATCTTCTTTAAGATATTGATTGTCATAGATACTACATCTCTGCTTGAAACGTGCAGTTTGTGAAGTGTCGTGAAACTGATAACTAGCAAAACTCTGCATTAAGAAAAATATGTTTCTAGCTACCTGATTTCCTGAAGTTGCCAAGTCAATTAATCTCGATTCTCTATGACCTGAGAACAGAATCCTTTCCTTAGTTAAATTTAAATTGTGCATCCTAAGGTTAAGAGAGCTATTATCTAGTTGTTGTATGTTGGGATATTCTCCTGTAGAGATTGGATTTTTGGGGACAACATTTTCCGAAGAAGAGTTTAATAAATCATCGAATTTTTCTTCGGAAAATATAAATGTATCTGACACTGCATAAGCTAAGTCAAAAGAATAATTATATCGACCTGATGTAGACTCAAACTGTAGATTGGATTGTATTTTTTTTGTAAATACCGCGCCATCAAAAAGGAAAGAGTTTGCTCCTCCTGATTGACCTACAAAAAGCTGTAATTGCCCAGGAGATCGCATCATCCAATTTATCAACTTAAAAAAAGAAATAAAGTTAGATTTGCCTGAACCATTAGCGCCAATTAAAACGTTGATGGGAGATAAATCTAAATCTAATTCTTTAATTGATTTATAGCCTTTAATGCTGATGTGTTTAAGCATAGCGATCGCATAATTTCAAACTTAAGGTTTTACAATCAAAACACCGTATGCATCAGGATTGAGGTATTTGCGAACGGCGGCTTGGATGTCCTCTTTGGTGATGGATTTAATTAGATCTGGATAATTTAACGCTGGCTCTAGCGAACCGACAATGCGATCGTAATAGCCATAAATGCCAGCGCGTTCCTTTGGTGACTCGTTCCCAAAAATAAAGCGATTGCTAACTTGGATGCGAATCTTCGCTAACTCTTCATCGGTTACAAAAGTTTCATGCAATGCTTGAATATGCTCACGAATGGCACGCTCCACGATCGCTACATCTTCCACATTCAACTTCGCAAATACTTGAAAAGTACCCTGCCAACGCATTGCCGAATTACTTACGGAAATGCGATCGACAATGCGCCGATTTTCGCGTAGGTCTTGCACCATTCGCGCCGTGCGCCCACCACCTAAAATATTCGCCAGAATGCTTAAAGGATAGGTTTCGGATAGTTCGTTGAGTCCTGCCACGCGCCATGTCATACTTAGCCGCGCTTGCTTTAGGCTGCTATCAACCACTTCACGGCGGATGATCGCATTAAATGGCTGCTCTGGTGTAAAAGTATGTGTCGCAGGTTTATCGGCGAACGCTTTGTTTACGGGGGGAATGGCTTGAAAATAATCCGCAATCACGCCAATCATTTCGGCAACGGGCAAATTACCGACAACCGAGACGGTCATATTCTGCGGTGCATACCATTTACGATGGAACGATCGCATTTGCTCAGAGGTAACTTCCGAAATTACTTCTACTGGTCCCAAGACATTGCGGCGATAGGGTAAATTCTCATAGACCAGTTCCGAAATATGGCGATAAATACGGCGATCAGCATTGTCTTCACTACGTCTAATTTCTTCTAGGACGACATGGCGTTCACGCTGAAACTCTTCATCGGGAATACTCGCTTTTAAGACCAAATCTAGTTGCAATGGCGCAAGCTTAGCAAAATCTTGAGGCGCGACATTGATATAAAAATGTGTGTAGTCTTGACTGGTCGCCGCATTGGTATTGCCGCCGTGCGACTCGATCGCCTGTTCAAATTCTCCTAAACCAAGGCGATCGCTACCCTTGAAAACCATATGTTCCAAGAAATGCGCCATCCCGTTAATGTCATCGCTTTCGGCAGATGAGCCAACGCCAACCCAGATACTGAGATTTACCACATCGACAGGGACTTGTTCGGCAATGATTTTTAAACCATTGGGCAGAATATGTTCGGTGGGAGTTGAGACTAAGGTTCGCGAAGAATTTGCAACTAGATCACTAGGGACATGATCAGGTACAGCAACATCTAACCGACATGGAATGACGATCGCTGGCATGGCAATATATTTTTTTTACTAAGTTTAAAAATTAGAAGCGGGAAATTAAAAATTTATAATTTATCTAATGCTTGCAGTTTGAAATAAGCTTCTCGCAATGGCAAACTAGCGGTATCTTCTAGCATAGCAGCAAAATCATAGGACTCTTGGTAAGCGAGTCTTGCTTTCGCGATATTTCCCCAAGATAAATACAAATCACCGAGATAACGCTGCACATTTGCGGCTGTTTCCCGATCGCCCATCACTAGGGCAAGGCTAGAGCGATTTTGTAAGAGTTCTTCGATGCGTTTAAAGTTGGGAATTTCTAAATAGGCGGCAATCAGGCGATCGCTAGCACTGGACATAAGCGCAAAGTTACGATGTTTGGTGGCGATCGTGAGCGCTTGTTCATAATCTTTGATCGCCGATTTGTAGTCCCCTAGAGCCATCAAGCTATCACCACTATTGGTAAAGGTATAACCAACACCGATGGATTTGCGGATCGGATTTTCCTTGAGTGATGCGTAATAAAGTTTAATCGCCGCGAGATGATTACCATAGCGCCCTGCGATCAATCCTTGATTATTCAGCGCGATCGCAGTGCCGAGGGGTTGTTCATACTGTTGCGATAATTGCAGCGCCGTATTGCTAAAAGTTGTGGCATTTGCTAAGTTGCCCTTGCCAATTTCTAAGCTAGCAATATTGTTACTTTCGCGAATTAAGATACTCGTTTGTTGCAGCGTGTTTGCATAGCCCAGATTTTGACGCATTGTATCTTCAGCCGCCGTATTTGCCCCCATCATCAAATAGGCTTCGCTCATCCGTCCCAGTGTGTAAGAAATCGCCGCTTGATCGTTGACGCGGCGATAATTGCCGATCGCATAGAGCCAAGTTTTAATCGCCTCACGATGCTTACCGTTTTTGAGTTGGGTATTACCAAAATCTAATAGGCGATCGGCTTCATCCCGCACTGTGCGATTTTCGGGATTAACGATTGTTTGAGCTTGAGTCGTGATTGGTATAGCGATCGCCGCGATTAAAGACGCTAAAAACATTACGCCAGCTTGTTTAGCAACTTGTTTCCCAATATGGACAACCGACATTTTCTGACGCTTTCTATTCATATCCCTATACCCTGATCAAAATGTGGACATATTGTAGCGACATAAATGTAATTTTTTATAGGATATTGCTGACTTTTTCTGATCTTTTCCAACATTTGTGTTAACTAAATATTTGACTGCCAACTCGAATCATGGTTGCGCCAGCCTCAACGGCGATCGCATAATCATTAGACATTCCCATTGATAATTCGCGAATATTTTGCCACCCCAGCGATCGCAACTTTTCTGCTAAATTGCCAACACGACTAAATACGGCATAGGCTTGATCTTTATCTAAGCCAAGCGGCAAAATCGTCATTAATCCGACAATATCAAGATTTTGCAATTTTTCTAATTTTGGTAAATCTGCTAATAATTCTGACTCTGACCAACCTGATTTACTGGGATCATCGGCTAGTTTGACTTGTAGTAATAGTTTGGGAGACTTAGAAAGTTTAGGCGCAAGTTCAGGAATCTGGCGATCGCATTGTTCGGCAAGACTAAGGCGATCAATCGAATGTATCCAATCAAATTGAGCGATCGCTTGTTTTACCTTATTACTTTGCAACGAACCGATCATATGCCAAGTAATATCAGGCAAATCTGCTAATTCAGTCTGTTTAATCTTGGCTTCCTGCACCCGTGATTCGGCAAAGTCACGCATACCCACAGCATAGGCGGCACGAATTGCTTCAGTAGTTGTGTATTTACTGACAGCAACAAGCTTGACCTGTGGCGGAATAGACTCACGGATCTCATGAATACGCTGTTGAATACGCGCAGCGATCGCTTCAGAAGTGACTTCAGACATGACTTTGATTTATGGCATTTTAAAAATCGTGAGAGTCGTACCCGCAGGGTACGACTCTCACTACTCATTGTGGATTGCTATAGAATTTTTTGGTTGAGTATGCCACAAAAAATGTGGGGGCAATCATGAATTGCCCCTACATTTTTTAATGTTACTTACGATCGCGATACGATGACAACAGCCAACTTAGAAAAATCAAACTCAAAAGTAATATATGTCGAAAATTTGGGAGTTAGATTTTTATTCCCGTCCCTTACTGGATGCCAATAATAAAAAGATTTGGGAATTGCTGATCTGCGATCAAGAACGAGAGTTTGAATGGGTACGCGAATGTCCACCCACTGAAGTCAACTCCGAATGGTTAGCAAAACAACTACTAGAATGCGTAGAAACAACGGGACAGAATCCGATCAAAATTCGGTTCTTTCGTCCTAGCATGACCAATATTATTATTCGCGCCTGTTCGTTGACGGGAATTAAGGGGCAAGCCTCGCGGCGTGTATTTACGATGTCGGCATGGTTAGCGGAACGAATGGCGATTATTTATCCCAATCGGGATGGATTTCAAGCTGTCGATCCCAATCCATTACCCCTGAAGGTATTAGCTGCTCAAGATCCCAAACCAGTTCCCGATGCTTTGCTTAGCGAAAAGTGGATCTGCGTATCCCTGAAGGCGGGAGATTTTGCCGATGCGAGTGAATGGTCGATGGACTTTAGTGAATTACTCGATATTGGCAATCTCGATCCTGAGACGATCATCTCAGGGCTTATTTTAATCTCGGCGCGGGCAACGGCTCTGGCGGCTTGGATGTCAGGTGTCGATCCTGTATTTATCAAATTTGAGCGCAATTTGTTGGGTGATCGCACTCAAATGCAGTTAGAAGCTAGTGCCGATGCCCGATGGGTATTAGCAAATTTGCAAGCGCCTAAGGATAAGGATGCGATCGCGCAGGGAGCAGCTTTTGAAAAAGCCAAACAAAATGCTCAAGGATTCCATTTTCTGGCAGTTCAAACTAATCCAAAAGAGGAGCATTTTGCAGGTTTCTGGATGTTAAAAGAAGTCATGTAGATCTTACAGGCAAGGGGTTAAGCCCCTTGTTACAATTCGCGTTATAGAGCAAAGGAGGAAAATTTGCCCATTTACATTTCAGCAAGTGCTTGATGAAGATTTTTTGCCTGAATAGGCGATCGCTTTCATTTGAGAGTCGTTGAGGACTATCTCATCAATGTCTTCGATAGTGCGATGGGTACTAGGGTTATAATTTTTTCAGCAGTGATGGCGGTTGCTGAGAGATTGAATATTAGCAATAAGCTTGAATAACTATTAACTATTTTTTAGTGGGACTTGTGCGATGCCTGTAATTACGATTCGCGAAGGACAACAGACGGATTCGGGCTTTGGGGCGACTCTGAGTATTGGGGGGCGCAACTATGCGATCGCCATTAATACTCCCTTAACATCGGCAGTGGATGAGGCGAAGTGGGAGTGGTATTTCGAGCAGTGGTTGCAATATCCGATGCTGGATACGACTAGGGCTGAGCAGGTGGCGGCTAGTATCAGGGACTATGGCGAGAGTTTGTTTGACCAAGTGTTTGGCGATCGCCGTGCCTTTGCGGACTATTCGCGATTGCGTGACGATCTGGGGACATTGCGGTTTGAGATTGAGGGGAGCAATCCAGAGTTTCAGGCTTTGCATTGGGAGGCGTTGCGCGATCGCGATTTGCCGCGACCTTTGGCGGTGGACTGTGTGATGGTAAGGAAAAGTACGCTGCCAACGCCTGTGATGGCTGGGGTAAATCCTTCGCCGACTTTGAATTTGTTGATGGTGACGGCGCGACCTTTTAAGGAGGATGTCGCTTATCGGGTGGTGTCGCGTCCTTTGATTGAGGCGATTGCCAATAGTCAGTTGCCCGTGAAGATCGATTTATTGCGTCCTGCTACTTTTGAGGCTCTGTCGAAGCATTTGGAGGAGAAGGGAGCGGGGCATTATCACATGATTCATTTTGATTGTCATGGGGCTTTGCTGCCATATACAACTTGTGAGCGGGTGATGCTGGGTGGGAATTTGACCTTTAAGCAACGTTATGGCAGAAATCCGCTTGCGCCCTATCAGGGGGTAAAGGCGTTTGTGGTGTTGGAGAGTGATGTGGATGGGGAAGAGGATTTGGTGGAGGCGACGGAGTTGGCGGCGTTGCTGACGGGGAAGCGGATTCCTGTCTGTATGCTGAATGCTTGTCAGTCGGGGA
>JBAXTW010000210.1:0-6078 GCA_037129985.1 Pseudanabaena sp. ELA645
ACTCGCCTTCTCTTACAATCTGATCTCCCTCCCTAAAAATCAGCGAACCGTAAGTCAACAAGCTAGTATTCCAAACTTTTCACCCAACTTCAGAGGAGGAGAATCTCAAATGCCATTGGTTGAACTTATGTCACAAATCCAAGATCTTCCAAAAATTGACAAGCTTCGGTTGATGGAGTTTCTTGCAACATCACTTGTTAAAGACGAAGAGCCAAACTTCTTTGTTGCGAATCAAGAGTATCCAGTTTGGTCGCCCTACAACTGTTCTGATGCTGCTAATGTTTTAATGAATCTTCTGGCGACAAAGCAGCAGGAACGCAATGGTTAACGCTCAAAAATTTTCCTACAAAATTATTGATAGCAGCCTTGGCATGGTCGATCGAATGCCATACTTGCCTTTGACGCTTATTTCTAATGGTAAATCCCTGAACACTGAAGGGCTATTAGATACAGGTGCAAGCGTTAATGTTTTGCCATACGAGTTAGGGCTTCAACTGGGCTTAATCTGGGAGGATGAGACTCTCTCAGTTCTATTAGCAGGAAACTTGGCTCGATTTGAAGCTCGTGCAGTCGTTGTTAATGCTCAAGTTAGTTCATTCCCCAGTGTTAATCTCGCATTTGCTTGGACACAAGCACCCAATGTACCTTTAATCTTGGGGCAGGCTAATTTCTTCTTTGACTTTGATGTCTGTTTCTTCCGTGCGCGATCTGAATTTGAAGTCTGCCCTAAACGGACATAGAAATGAAGATCAGCAGTTATATTTCTCAATTTATAAATAAATCATGACAAACATTTCTATTGATGCGATCGCCGATCTGCCGCCACAGTCTGAGCAGCCCGAAGACTGGCGGCGATTTTTTGGGTTTAGTACCGATCATAAAGTGATTGGGATTCAGTATATCGTTACTTCTTTTATCTTTTTTCTCATTGGCGGCGTTCTCGCAATGGTGATCAGAGGTGAACTGATTACCCCTGAATCGGATTTAGTCGATCGCGCTGTGTATAACTCCATGTTCACGATGCATGGCACGATCATGCTGTTTCTCTGGACATTTCCTGTGCTTTTAGGGATATCCAATTACCTAGTGCCATTGATGATCGGCGCTCGCGATATGGCTTTCCCTAAGTTAAATGCCGTTGCCTTTTGGATGGTTCCCGTATTTGGGGTGATCCTGATGGCAAGCTTCTTTATTCCTGGGGGATCTTCGCAATCGGGCTGGTGGGCTTATCCGCCTGTGAGTTTGCAAAATCCGACAGGGAATATTGTTAATGGTCAGTTCCTTTGGTTAGTTGCAGTCGCCATTTCGGGCGTTTCTTCGATTATGGGCGCGATTAACTTCGTGACAACTATTTTCCGAATGCGAACAACGGGAATGACTTGGTTCAAAATGCCTGTATTTGTGTGGACAGTCCTTGCCGCGCAGATCATTCAATTATTTGGATTGCCAGCCTTGACCGCAGGAGCAGTGATGCTGCTATCGGATTTGACCTTTGGGACGAGTTTCTTCGATCCAGCCAAGGGCGGTGATCCCGTTCTCTTTCAACATTTTTTCTGGTTCTATTCCCATCCTGCGGTCTATGTAATTATCCTGCCCGTATTTGGAATTTTCTCAGAGATTTTCCCCGTCTATGCGCGTAAGCCTCTCTTTGGTTACAAAGTCGTGGCGGTATCTTCGTTGATTATCACGGGATTGAGTGCGGTGGTTTGGGTGCATCATATGTTTGCCAGTGGTACTCCTGATTGGATGCGGATGCTATTTATGGCGACGACAATGTTGATTTCTGTACCAACTGGGATCAAGGTTTTTGCTTGGGTTGCGACCATTTGGGGGGGCAAGATCAAGCTAACTACACCCATGCTATTCGGATTGGGCGCGTTGGTGATGTTTGTATTTGCAGGAATCACGGGAATTATGCTGGCGGCGGTTCCTGTGGATATTCATGTGAACAATACTTACTTCGTGGTGGGACATTTCCATTATGTAATTTACGGCGCAGTGGTAATGGGAATTTACGCAGGGCTATATCATTGGTTCCCAAAAATGACTGGCAGAATGTATTCCGAAGGTTTAGGGAAGCTGCATTTTATCCTCACCTTTATCGGTACGAATGCCTGTTTCTTTCCCATGCATCCCCTCGGTTTGCAGGGAATGCCTCGCCGCGTTGCCTCCTACGATCCAGAGTTTGCCTTCTGGAATGTGATTGCTAGTTTAGGTGGTTTTCTGTTGGGAGTATCGACAATTCCTTTCATTCTGAATATGGTTAGCTCCTGGGTACAGGGCGAAAAAGCTCCCAAAAATCCTTGGCGGGCGATCGGTTTGGAATGGCTAGTTTCTTCGCCGCCATCCCATGAGAACTTTGAGGAGTTACCGATTGTAATTTCCGAACCCTATGGCTATGGCAAAGATGAACCCTTAGTTTCTAATCCTGATAAGTTGGAGGTAAATCATGCAACCAGTTAATACTTCTATTAGTGAGAATCCTATTTTGGAAGTTGCCCACGAAGCCGCGCATCACGACCATGCTGATAATCGGCTGTTTGGCTTTGTCGTCTTTCTACTTTCCGAAAGCGTCATCTTCTTGAGCTTTTTTGCAGCCTATATTGTCTATAAAACGACATCTCTCAATTGGCTACCAGTGGGAGTTACAGGTTTAGAAGTCAGAGAGCCAACGATTAACACCGTGATTCTAGTTTCCAGTAGTTTCACGATCTATATCGCCGAGAAATTCCTCCATAAAAAGCAGCTTTGGGGCTTTCCCGCCTTCTGGTTGCTGACGATCGCGATGGGTAGCTACTTCCTTTACGGTCAAGCCGTGGAATGGAGTGGTTTAGCCTTTGGCTTCGGTGATGGCGTATTTGGCGGTAGTTTCTATTTGCTAACTGGTTTTCATGGTCTGCACGTTTTAACGGGTGTGCTGTTGCAGTTAATCATGTTAGTGCGATCGTTCCTTCCCAATGAATATGACAAGGGTTTATATGGCATTGAGGCAACTTCGCTATTCTGGCATTTTGTCGATGTGATTTGGATTGCGTTGTTTATTCTCATTTACATTTGGCAATAAAAGAACCGTGAATCGAACCGTAAGTCATAAAAACGTAGGGGCAAAGCATTCCCACAGCAATCTATAAATTCTCAGATCCTTTCTGTTTGGGAATGCTTTGCCCAAGACCTCGCAACGTAGAGACAATCCCCAAAACCATGTAACACAGGGACAATTTCTAGAATCTCAAACGCAGGGACAATTTGTTGGTGAAAGCGAAGAGGGCAGAGCATTTGCGGATTGAGATTTTTGTAGAGAGTTTGAAATTGTGGCGCAAATGCTCTGCCCCTACAGTTGTTTTACGATTGTTTTACGGTTGTTTTTCTATTTCTAAATTATTTATTCAAGGAGAACCCGATGATTATTGATGACAATTATTACGATGTGATTATTGTGGGAACTGGCGCTGGTGGCGGAACCCTTGCCTATAAACTCGCTTCCACTGGTAAGAAAATTCTGATTTTAGATCGGGGTGACTTCATGCCCCTCGAAGAACAGAATCGCAGCAATATCGATATCTTTCAGCGCGATCGCTACCATGCTCCCGAACAGTGGTATGACCACACAGGCGAGCCATTTTCACCGCAGACTAACTATGCGATCGGTGGCAATACCAAAATTTATGGCGCGGCTCTATTGCGGCGGCGCGAGAAGGACTTTGAATCCGTCACCCATCAAGCGGGAATTTCGCCAGAATGGTGCGTGAAGTATGACGAATTTGAGCCTTATTACACGGAAGCCGAAAATCTCTATAAGGTGCATGGCGAAATTGCCTCTGATAGCACCGAACCAACTCACAGCGCTGATTATCCCTATGCTGCGGTCAGTCATGAGCCTGAGATGCAGAAGATCTATGAGGCGATCGCTAATCAAGGTTTGCATCCCTCCCCAATTCCCCTCGGTTTGACCCGTCAAGAAGATGACCCCACTAGCGACTCTGAAGAAAGTTGCCTCGTTCCTGCCTTGAAATCAGCCAATGTCACTTTGAAAACCCAAGCCAAAGTAATCAGTTTACATACCAATCCATCGGGGCGATCGGTGAAGGGAGTAGAAGCGGAAGTGGGCGGACAGTCTTATCTCTTTTTAGGTGATATTGTCGTGCTTGCCTGTGGTGCAATCAATTCGGCGGCGTTGCTGTTGCGATCGGCAAATGATTCCCATCCCAAAGGGCTTGCCAATAGCTCCGATCAAGTAGGACGGAATTTGATGAAAAGCCTGTTGTCATCAGTAGTCCAACTCAGCACAAAGCCAAATAATGGCTCCTTCCAAAAATCTATTTATGTGAATGATTTCTATTGGGGTGATGCGGATTTCCCCTATCCAATGGGACATATTCAGAACTCTGGCGGACTACTCACCGATATCATTTTTGCCGAATCGCCACCTGTATTTTCCATTGTTGCTAAGCTCATGCCCAATTTTGGACTAAAGCAGTTAGCCACCCATTCCATCGGCTGGTGGGCGCAAACGGAGGATTTGCCAGACTCCAATAACCGTGTGCGTCTTGAAAATAGCAAAATCCATATCGATTACAATCCCAACAATACGGAAGCCCACGATCGCCTAATTTATCGCTGGACTGATGTTTTAAAAAATATCGAAAAATCCCTAGACGGCTTCCACACTGGCTTCCTGCATCCCCGCGCCGAGTCGCCGTTGCAAGTGGTCGCCAATCAATGCGGAACCTGTCGCTTTGGTGACGATCCTTCAACTTCCGTTTTAGATCGTGATTGCCGCGCCCACGATCTCGATAATCTCTATGTGGTAGATGGCAGTTTCTTTCCATCTAATGCGGCGGTGAGTCCTGCTTTGACGATTATTGCTAATGCTCTAAGAGTAGGCGATCGGTTGATTGAGAGGTTGAAGTAGTGTTTTTATACCCATGATGCTAGCAGTCATAATTTGCGAATGTACAGTTGTTTAGCGGCTAAGGCAAGACTGTAATGTACAATGACAAACAAAATGTGGATATTTCACAAAATATGAACGTGAAAAATGAGATAAATATGCGTAGACATATCAGTGGATTTGATTATCTTAGGGCTTTCTTTGCGATTCTTGTTGTAGTATGGCACGCGGGAGGTGTTTCATTTTTAGGGAAAATAAACCCCTACTTGCAAAACCTTGTAAATATCTTTTACTACAATATTTGCCTGCTTGCTGTTCCTGTATTTTTCTCAATTTCCTTGCATCTATTTTATGAGAAACAATTAGTTTCCTCAACTTCTTTCCCAAGAAAGAAATTTATGAGTTTAATTCGTCTCTATGGTATCTGGATGCTGATTGGCATAATGTTTAACTCATTACTAAGTCGAGGGAATTATTTGTTAACACTACTCGACGTAAACAACTTGCTGATCACAATAGTCAAAGGTAGTCGTGCAGAGTTATTCTTCTTATTCTCTTTAATAATTATTTCTTATCTTTGCTTCTGTAACAGCAAATATTTTCTAACCAGAAAGCACAGTTTGCGGACTCAATTAATACTTTTGTTGATGAGCCTATTGCTTCTAATATTTGTTAGCCTGTATACATTAAAAACAGGTACAGTTGTATTTTCTGCATACTGGAATCCAATATGCTTTATACCCTATATTTTCAGTGCTTCAATCTTAGTTCTTGTCAATGAAAATAAAGAATCAGGCTTGACAAAATATTTCTATGAAAGGAAATTCTTATTTGTAATCATTTTAATCGCATGTTTCATATTATCTTCTTGGTTGGAATGGCAGATTTTCAACGCGCCAAGCATTTTTGGCGGTTACCTATTACCTCCCTACGCAAGAGTATCGCTAGTAATAGGTTCATTTCTAATTTGCTATTGTGCAATTTTATATAAAGGCAAGTCGTCTAATTTAATTGATGAATTATCTCAAGAGTCTTTAGGGATTTATTTGCTTCACGGCTATTTTCTATTTCTTATTGGATTTTTAGTGAGTAGGCTTCAAACTCTTCAATTTTTCCAAGTATCGGTGGGAATAATTTTGGCTCTTCTGGGTTTGAGGGGATTAATGTATAATGAGTTACGAATATAG
>JBAXTW010000211.1:0-5907 GCA_037129985.1 Pseudanabaena sp. ELA645
GCTTGTTGTTCTCATAATCTTCACGTTTTGTTACTTTAGCCAGCGTGTACTAGATTGAAAAATCATGTCAATAAGATTATTGAACAACTTACCGTTCGCTGATTTTCTTAATGCAAATGACATTCATTAATTTGCACTTTTTGGCATTACTATTGATAATTAATACTAATAAAGGTCATTATTGCTTTAATTTATTTGTAATGCATACAAGAAGGTGAAAATCAATAACTTCGTAAAAAAAGTTCATAAAGCCTGAGATCCTTATTGTCCCGTCAAATGTTTTGACCTATTTCAAAAATCAGCGAACCGTAAGGAACAATGTGAAAGTTTATGGAATGCTGTGCGTCAAACTTTCTGCCACTCGTCTTAACTATCCCTTTCTTGGTTGGGATTAATTGCCACTGTTGGATTTGAGATATTATTGCTCCTACCGACTGTCAAAATAAAAGGCTTGAGCCATTCTAATTGGTGTCGATAGTTTCCTAGTAAATAGGTACTTTCAGATAAATTCACCCAGATCGCAAAACCTGCAACCAGTTAGTTGTATGCCAAGTACGGAAGAGTTTGACAGCCATCATCATTCCTATAACTGAATATATCCTAAATATGCTAATCGAAATGTCATAGCTTGAGTGCTAACTTTATATCTATCTGCTAATTCTTTAATGAATTTCTCATCTTCTAAATCAAACTCACTTATTTCAGATAAATCTGACTGAATAAAATCAACTGGCATTAACAATTCTGCTGCGAATAAATTTGCTTCCTTTTCATCTTCAAACTCACCTTTACTCGATTTCTCATCTCTCAACTGAATCATAAATCTTTTATCCACATGAAGATTCTCATGCTCGTGCAACATAAAATGTCCTAATTCATGAGCTACAGTAAATCTCTTTCGAGATTCATGATGCTTGGCATTTACTCCAATAACAGCCTTGTTACGACTAAGATCCCTTAAAAGAAAACCAGAAAGATCATCATCACTAGTTTCATATTGAACTCTAATCCCCAAATATTCAGCTATCTTTTCTACTTGTACTGGGGCTGATTCAATACCATTTGACCTCAATAATTGAGATGCTGTTGTACGAATGTGTTTACGTCTAATTGCCATTGTCTAATCCCTATCTGCAATATCATAAATTCTCCTAATAAACTCTTGAGTTTGAAGAGAATCTACTTTTTTATTTATCACATCATCAATAGATGTGGATTGTTGTACGGGCAAAAGCAACTCTATGGAAACATTCAATGCTTTAGCTATATCCACAAGTGTATGAACTAAAAGCTGTTGCCGACCCTTTTCAATATTAGTGACAGTAGTACGAGTTAACGAAACTTTTTCTGCCAAACTTTCTTGTGTTAATAGCGCCTTATTTCTAGCTTTTTTTATTTGAGATCCTAACTCTTTATAGAATGATTGATTTTCAGTCATGCTTCAGGAGTATTGATTTATAAATATATATTCTCATTATATCGGGACGTTTGCAAGAAAAACAGTTTGTATTACAAACATAGATTTTAGATCTGTCCGAATAATACAGCACTTTCATACTGCTGTATTACATTAATTAGAAAGTCTTGGCTCTTAGTAATATAAGTTTTCCTTATTTAAGTTAGAACCAATGTGATTGACTGAAACCTTTTCCAGCAGTCGTTTATTGAGTAAATGACTGTAATACAATCATAAACAAATAATATCATTGTTTTGTTGACTTTTAATCGTTTGATGAATAAACTGTAGTTGTTGTAAAGAAAGGCTATTAAGTATGTCTTCTTCAAATGATCGCTATGTTGTCAAACATCCTGACGGATGGGCTGTAAAGAAATCACAGGCTGAACGAGCAAGTGAGGTTTGTGATACCCAGCGCCAAGCTGAAATCCGAGCAAAACAGATTGTCTCTAACCTTGGTGGTGGAGAAGTCAGAATTCAAGGAAAAGATGGACGTTGGCGTGACTCCGATACGGTTTCTCCTGCTAACGACCCTAATCCACCTCGCGATCGTAAACACTAGACTCACTAACCTCACCTACAAGAAGATGTAAGTAAGTGAGGTTCTCTCACTCTATTTATCAATTACAAAACTGGAGAATTTCCATGAAAGAACCTGAATATGATTTTTCCGAAGAAATTGTCGATCTTGAGCAGTTTGCTAAAGAAGGTAAAGTTCCTCCCGCACGTTGCAAAGGCTATCGAATTCGCATTGACAAACAGACTTATGTTGTCACTGAACCGTCTAAAACTGGACGCGAACTCTTAGAATTAGCAGGAAAACAACCCGAACGCTTTAGCATTCGTCAAAAGTTTAAGGGTGGTCAAGTCAAGAAAATTGAGCTTGATGAGCGAGTAGACTTTACAACTGCTGGCATTGAAAGATTTATGACATTGCCACTTGATCAGCAAGAAGGTTACACAGCCCGTCATCATTTTGATCTTCCAGAAAATGATCGAGAATACCTTGATTCATTGGGCTTAGTTTGGGAAACCGTGATGGAAAACAATGTTCAACGAGTAGTCATCCACAAATACCCTCTGCCAAATGGCTACAACCAGCAAGATGTATCACTTTATCTTCTTATTATTGCAGGATATCCTGATGCACAAATTGAAATGGCTTTCTTTCATCCTGCAATAACTCGTGCAGATGGTAAGCCAATTCTAGCAACGGGTACGAGTATAGCTTTTGATGGCAAAACATGGCAGCAGTGGTCACGACATCGAACACCTGCGAATCCTTGGAGAGCAGATGTGGACTATATCGGAACACACATGGCTTTAGTTGAACATTGGCTAGAACGAGAATTTTTAAAGGGGAAAGCCTAATGAAAACGACACTAACACTGACCGATAAACAGCGTAAAATTCTACAAGAACATCTATTCCCAGATGATGGAAATGAAGCTGTAGCGATCGCTTTGTGTGGACGATTAACGATTGAGCATGAAAATAGACTTATCGCTCATACTATTCACCCTATTCCTCATGAATACTGCTCAGTAAGAGCGCCAGATAGAGTTGCATGGTCTACAGAGATTTTGATTCCACTGCTTGAAGAAGCAATTAAGCATAATTGGGGAATTGTAAAAATTCATGGACATCCTGAGCATTATCCTTGGCACTCTGAAGTTGATGATGACTCAGATCGAAGCCTTTTCCCCTCTATACATGGATGGTTAGATGACGGGTATCCTCATGTCAGCGCAATATTGTTGCCTAGTGGTCGAATTGTAGGACGAGTTGTTAATGCTGACGGAAGCTTTGATAATCTGGAAACTGTCAAAGTTGTAGGAGATGATTTATCGTTCTACCATGCTACACAAGAAAACAGTCTTACTCCAGAATTTGCAAAGCGTACTGAACAAGCTTTTGGGAAAGGTACATTTAATCTCTTAAAAACTTTAAAAGTTGGAGTAGTTGGATGTTCTGGCACAGGTAGTCCAGTCATTGAGCAATTAGCACGGCTGGGGATTGGAGAATTAGTTTTAGTCGATCCCGATTACATTGAAGAGAAAAATCTCAATCGGATTCTAAATTCAACTATTGAAGATGTACTTCAACAAACTCCTAAAGTAGAGTTGATGAAACGCACCATCAAAAATATTGGGTTAGGAACATTAGTTGAAACTCATGCTCAGAATCTCTTCGATCCTAGAGTTGTCAAAGCAATAGCAAGTTGTGACATTGTTTTTGGATGTATGGACAGCGTTGATGGTAGACATTTACTCAACCGTCTTGCTACTTTTTACTCGATTCCTTATATTGACGTTGGCATTCGCTTAGTAGCTGACGGTAAGGGAGGGATAGATCAAATTTGTGGAGGTGTTCATTATCTTCAACCAGCGCAATCACTCTTAGAGAGAGGGCTATATACCCCAAGAGATTTAGAAGCTGCTAATCTTCTAAGGGTTGATCCTGAAAGTTACAAAGAGAGATTAGAAGACGGCTATATCTCAGGTGTAGTCGAAGATCGCCCTGCTGTAATCAGTGTCAATATGTTTTTTGCTTCTCTTGCGGTTATGGAAATGTTAGGACGTTTACATCAATATCGTAATGAGCCAAATTCAGAATATTCTATTTGGCAAGTAAGTCTAAGTGACAGTTTTCTGGAGCATTCTTCAAACGATTCTACAAGTTCATCCTTGGAAAATCACATTGGCAAAGGCGATGTTTGTCCATTACTAGGAATGCCTTCCCTAAGCGAAAGGAGATAAAGCGGTGCAGTGGTTACAAAATTTCTGGCGATTTATTAAACAACATTTATGGAGAAAAGAGCTTCTCTTTAAAGTGTATAGAGTTGATGATTTACCAGAAAAACTTATCTCTTCTAGACTTTATGTTGTTGGTGAAGGTGATTACCTATGGTATGCAGCAATGCTATGTCCATGTAATTGCAAAGCCATTCTACATATGAATCTTTCTCCTGATGATCGTCCAAAATGGTCTCTTTCAACTGATGTTTATGACAATGCGACTCTTAAACCATCAATTTGGCGAAAAGTAGGTTGTAAGAGTCACTTTTGGTTGCGGGAAGGGAAAATATATTGGTGTAAATAAATAAGATTTGAGGGCGCTAAACTATAATTAATTAGGTTTTGAGTAAATTTAGAGAGATACGTGAGCGATCGCCCCAGAGATAGTAAACCCAATAGTCCAAGAATAGGAATGTTGGCAACCGTGCGTAATCGTCGCGCATTGGTTACTTCAGTCGAGCCGTTTGATGGAGCCACTGAGGGGCGACTGCATTTAGTCTCACTGGAATATACCGATGGGGGTGGGCATCGGGAAGATAGTGTGATCTGGGAGCGAGAGATCGATCGCAGTTTATTGGAGCCGACAGCGTTACCAAAGGTAGATACTGAGCCACCAATGGTTGGGCAAGAATTTGATGCGTTACAGCGTGCGGTGCGCTGGACGGCTATTTCGCCTTTTTTATTGCCTGATGGTTCTGTGGCAAGTCAAACGATCGCCTCGCCTTTATTTGGTGCAGTGCAGGTGGAGGATTTTCAACTTGTGCCACTTCTTAAAGCTTTGCAGATGCCGCGTGTGTCGCTGTTACTGGCTGATGATGTCGGTTTGGGGAAGACGATTGAGGCGGGACTAATTTTGACTGAGTTGTTACTTAGGCGCAGAATTCGTAAGGTGTTGATTATTTCTCCTGCCGCGCTGCGGAAGCAATGGCAGCAAGAAATGAAGTCAAAGTTTTCTTTATCTTTTGATATTGTCGATCGCTCGGAAACCAATGCTTTACAAAAGCGGATGGGTTTGGATGTCAATCCTTGGCGGACTTTTTCGCGGATTGTCACTTCTTACCATTATTTGCGTCAACCTGATGTGCTGGAACAATTTCGAGCAGCTTGTTCGCAACCAGATGGATCGGCAAGGTTGCCTTGGGATTTATTAATTGTCGATGAAGCGCATAACTTAATGCCTTCTAATTTTGGGCAGGATAGCGATCTAGCGGAGATGTTGCGATCGCTTTCGCTTTTGTTTGAGCATAAGTTATTTCTGAGTGCAACGCCTCACAATGGTCATACGCGCTGTTTTTCGGGACTATTGGAACAACTCGATCCAGTCAGGTTTACCCAGACGAGTGATTTTACGCCAGCGATGCAACAGCGTACTTCTGAGGTGCTGATTCGTCGTCTCAAGCGGGAAATTAATGAAGAAGACAAGCAAGCAGGAAAAACACCTCGCTTTGGCGATCGCAAGTTGCATCCAATTCCGTTGTTTTTTGGTAATCGCGAACGGAATCTAGCGATCGCCTTTGATGCTTTTCGGACTGCGGTAAAACGGTTAATTGCTGCCTCACACCGTCATGAACAACTGGCTGGCAATTTCGCGGTAGATGTTAGACCTGTTGGGAAATAAAAGTAAAGTACAGAACGGGTTTTACTCTTTCTATC
>JBAXTW010000212.1:0-5835 GCA_037129985.1 Pseudanabaena sp. ELA645
AAAAAATAAAGGTAATAATTGTGATATTGCAACTTAAATGCCGATTAGCTTACCACTGGGGCAGAGATGGACGGAGCCGCAGGTAATCGCATTACTGAAAGATGTATTGGTGATTTTAGAGTTCATTCATGGACAGGGGGTGATTCACCGCGACATTAAGCCAGATAACATCATGCGGCGTAGGCAAGATGGCAAGTTGGTGTTGATTGATTTTGGTGCGGTGAAGCAGGTACGGACGCAGCAGACAACGGCGGTTGGTCAAATAAGTATGACTGTAGCGATCGGTACTCCTGGATATATGCCAACGGAGCAATCGAGTGGCAAGCCTAGACCTAGTAGTGATCTTTATGCTTTGGGCATGGTGGCGATTCAGGCTTTGACTGGGTTGTTGCCATCACAGTTAAGAGAGGATGATGATGGAGAAGCGATTTGGCGCGATCAGGCTGAGATTAGTGATGGATTAGCGAATGTGTTGATGACGATGACTCGACACTATTTCAAGAATCGTTATCAGACAGCATCAGATGTGCTAAAAGCTTTAGAGAACTTGGAATCTCCTACTTCTAATAGTTCTTATACTCCTACTGAGGTTGTAGGAAACAGGGGATATAGTCAAACTAAGGTTGAACCTGTCATTCCTGATTATTCTAAACATGCACAGACTGTTGTTGAACCTCCAAGTCCTAGACCCGCACCAGTAGAGCCAGACAATAGGAATGCTAAACCAGCAGCAAGCTCTAAATCTAGATCTAGTAATAATTTTTTAATTCCACTAATGATTTCAGCAACTTTGCTCATTATTTATTTTGCTTATATGCAAGTTCAACAAGTAAGAGATTGGGTGCATCTGAATTTGCCCGTAAATTCAAAAAAGTGATGTATTTCTTAGAGACTGTTTGAAAAGTTTTTCCCCTATCGAATATCACCCAAGAATCATAACTTGTTGTGATTTTAATCATGTTCTAGTTCAGGTCGATAAACTCAATTACTACCATAGGGCTAAATACACTACTTTCAGCCCTATGATGACACAGGAAAAAAGACAAAAAACATAAAAAAATATGATTGTTGTCCGAGTTTGAGTATGCCCAAAACTTTTCAAACAGTCTCTTAGGCTCTCCTCACTAACTCGGTAAACAACAGATTCACAGACATTTATAATAATTTATTTGCAATATATGGCGGAAGCACTTGACGTTTTAATTGATCAGTCGGTTCAACGGATGCTGAGCCTATCAGCATCGTCTGATCAAGTTTTAAGCATTATTAATCAAACTAATACGACAATATCTGAACTTACCGAATCTATTGAAACCAATAGCCAAGAAGTTCAAGCCAGTTTTGAGAGTTTTAGCACCAAGCTAGAAGCCGCAGAGCAAAGTTTAGAAGCGATTTTGCAAACTACTGTTGAAAGCTTGAACACCCTGCAAAGTCGAGTTGCAGAAATTGATGGACAAACCGAATCTACAGCCAATAAAATTAAAACCAAATTGGATGATTTCAAGAGCTTTACAGATGAGGCTAATTCAAGCATTCAAGAACAAGCTGAGACTACTCAATCAGGATTGAGTGAAATTGCTCAACAGTCCGAGACTTTTCAGACTGAGTTGACCAGCCAACAAGAATCGACAACTAATAGCCTCGACGAATTTCGGAGTGTGATTGATGCGGCGAAGCAGAGCTTTGAGACTAAAGCAGAAACTCTAGTCTCGCAGTTGGAGTCTTTCGAGCAAGACATTTCGGGCAAACTGACTGCGCTAGTTGCTGATGTGGATCAAGTTTTGGAGGAAGGTAACAGTCAACTTGACTCAATCCAAGGAGTTTTGGACTCTACTTCTACCGATGTATTGTCTAATGTTGAATCCATCTTTGGTGATCAGTTCCTTGGTGAACTATCAGGAGCATCGGAAGTACTCGATCAAGGCGTATCTCTACTCAAGGATACAGGCGTTGATCGCATTGATGACTTTACTGGCAAATTCCGAGATATTCTGGGTAAAGTTGATGAAATTCTTGATTTAATTGAGGAAATCAAACCTGTCTTAGAGTTAGTCAATGATTACCTGTAAAAAATAGTTTTTAATGCAACTTTAAGCTCTATATCTACATCAAATATTCCATCAATCCTCTATCTAAGTCATGGCAGAACTAGCAGAATTTGGTCAAAGTCTCGAAGAAGTCACTCAGAAACTTAATGGGCTAATTAGCTTGTTAGATTTAGCTACTAGTGAACTCACAGAATCAAGCGAAGATCTATCGGAAGTAACTGGGTCGCTCACGGAAGCAAGTCAAGCCTTTGCCAGCAATATTGATGAGTTGGTGAGTAGCTTAACTGAAATCGAGAACACGATTGAAAGCGAAGAAACTGCCTCTACGGAAGTGTTAGAGGCTTTACAACAAGCAATGACTGAAGGTACTAGTCAGCTAGATGCAAGTTTTCAAGAAGTTGAACAAGCCCAAACCACCTTTGAGTCGGAAGCAACGAGTAGCCGCTCGGAGCTTGAAGAAACCACCACTGAACTAGCTGAAACATTTAGTAATGTTCAAGAAACTACTACTACATTGCAACAAGCATTAACGGAAATCCAAGAAACTAACCAAGAGGTTTTTCAAGGTTTAGAAGAGGCGATCGCCAATGCAGGTGAACAGACTAATACCTTGCAAGATGCTACTGAAGCAGCATTTGAGACTTTTAATTCAGAGTTGACAGGTAGCTTTACAGAAACCGCAGAGACATCTTTTTCTACATTTAGTGATCAACTTACTCAAGGGCATTTGACCACACTACAAACCAGTTTTAGTGAAGGCGAACAAGAGTTAAATGATCTCTTTGATAATTTTGGCAAAATATCCGAAGAAGTGGGCAATGAGCTAAAAGACAAAGTTTCTGAGATTCTTCGTGAAGTTGGTGATGACTGTCGAGATACCTGTCGTCAAAAACTTGAAGATGCTTTTCGAGATGCGATCGAAGGCATTATCGAAGCCGTAGCCGAGGAAGTAATGGAAAATGTACTGATTATGACAGTCGGGACACAAATAACATCGGCAATGACTGCCCCGATTCCGATCTTAGTCGTACTTGCGACGGTCAAAGTCCAACTCCAAGCCGCTAATGCAGTGATGGATCTTTTGGATTTCTAAACCCGAATATCCACACTAATTTTCCTATCTTAATTTATCTAGATCATCTCCAATCATGAGTCAAACCGCAGAATCAATGCAGCTTTTATCACAGGCTGCCACCGTAATTCCTACAAAAGTCAGTACCCTACTTCAGCAACTAACAGCACTGCAAACTGAAGTTGCTACGCTGGTTAGTAGTACAGAAGAAAAACAAACCGAGGCAACTAGTCTATCCACTCAAATTCAAGCTGCCTTTGACCAAATCCAATCAGAAATAGCTCAACACCAATCTCAGATGGAGTCTGAACTAAGCGAAATTGAAACTGCGTTTCAGTCATTTACTGAGCTAGTTTCTTCTAAGCAAGATGAACTAGTCAGTGAATTTACCTCTGCACAGGAAAAGGTAACGCAACTTGGTACTTTACTAAATACTCGTAGTGAAGCTTTGGAAGGTGTGAATACATCAGTGCAGTCAACAATAGTAGCAGCCCATGCTAAGTTTCAAGCCGATCAAGAAAAACTATTAGAAACCGTCAACCAAGCCGAGGAAGCCGCAACTCAGCTTCAGCAAAATATCGAAAGCTCACAATCTATGGTCAATGATCAAATACTTGAGCTAGGGCAAAATCTGGAAACAATGTATCAGGAAACAGATAGCTCTTTGGCTGACACCACAGATCAGTTTTCGCAACAACGCAGTGAATTTAATACGCAACTCACAAGCCTAGTTGAGCAGAATATTCGCCAGCAAGTCGATCGCATGTTAGAGGAAACTGAGACTGAGATTCGTACAGAACTAAAACAAGCAGTTGAGCAGGGACTAGATACATTGATAGAGGCTATACTCGGCATTGACGATGACCTATCAGGCGCTAACTCTGAGATGTCCAATGGTCGTAAGGTGATGCGAGAGGCGATCGATAAGTTAGAGCCAATTATTGATGAGGTAAGAGATGGGGTAATGAAGGCACAGGATTTTGTAGAATCGCTAGTCTAGGTAAATCACCGTACATCAGCAAAAACAAAATTAGTTGACACATACTTTAGTTGGCATACATTAAGGAGAACTATGGCAGACTTTCAGGCTACGGCAAGTGAAACCGCTACTAAACTAACCATGCTGGTCGAAGAAATCGATCAGTCTCAAGCTAATCTTGATGCTCTTGAGCAATTAGTTGCTACGACTACTAGTCAGATTGATACTCAATGGACTGAATTAAATACCCGTGCAGAGTCTCTTATCAGTCAACTCAATGCTATTCGCGAACAGATTAATGCAGAAGTGACTGAGGTGGGGCAGACATTAAACCAACTTCAAGAAAAAATCACCTCGGCACAATCGGAAATTGAGCAAGAATTTGATGAAACTAAAGCAAGTTTGGATCAGTTAGATAGCACCTTGGAGTCCGTAACTTCTGAACAAGAGGAAGCATGGGAAACAACAGAAACTGCGCTTACAACTCTAGAAGAAACAACTCAAACAGTGGAATCTGCTCTGGAGTCTGAGTTTTCTGAAACGGGTGCATTGATTAGTGAAGATTTTGTTACTGCCATAGGAACTCACGAAACAGAGGTAACAAGACAGGCTGAAACTCTTCAGACATATATTTCTGGTGAATGTTTGTCTCAATTATCAGATAAGTCTAGTGAATTTTCGGAACGATTAACTCAGATTGCCGATCGGTTGTCTCAAAAACTGTTAGAGGTTTCTAGTAATGTCGAAGGCACTGTTACTTCATCTTTAGACCAAGCTGTTTCAGAGCATGGAACTGCGATCGCTAATTTAGTCTCAACGGCTAAAGATGTAAGTCGTGCGTTAGAAGACGTTGGTAAAACCGTTGATGAGACAAGTTCCAACGTTACACGTATACTATCCCTAATGGAAACAGCTACGGATACAACTAATAAAGGATTTAATACTTCTGTGGATGTGTTTATGGAGGCGAAGGAATTACTTGGAAAATTTGGTATGATTTGAGTGTTTTTTTTTGTTATGATGGCTTTGCTTAGAGTGTTTCGGAGAGGAATTGTAGATGATCGGTCAATTGCTAAGTGGGCGCTATAAGGTACAGAGAATATTGGGTGCAGGTGGATTCGGTCAAACCTTTGTTGCTGAAGATACTCAACGTCCTAACAATCCAGTTTGTGTGGTCAAACAGTTAAAGCCAGCTAGTAACGATCCTAGTTTTTTAGAAACTGCAAGACGGATGTTTCGTAGTGAGGGAGAGGTTTTAGAGAAACTGGGAGAAAATCCCCAGATCCCGCGACTATTAGTAAACTTTGAGCAAGATCAAGAATTTTACTTGGTGCAGGAGTTCATCGATGGTCAAACACTCAGCGCTGAACTACAAGTTGGTAAAAAATGGACGGAAAACCAAGTAGTTGACCTGCTCAAACAGACTTTATCGGTCTTGGCTTTTGTACATCAGAATGGGGTGATTCATCGCGATGTGAAACCAGATAATATTATTCGGCGTAAGTCAGATAATAAATTAGTTTTAGTCGATTTTGGGGCTGTCAAACAGGTGCGGAACCAGACAGCAATGGGACAACAAAAGATGCTAAGTGCAACCATTGCGATCGGTACTCCTGGTTATATGCCTAGTGAGCAGGGAATTGGTAAACCAAAGCCAAGTAGTGATATTTACGCGCTTGGTGTAAGAGAGTGTTTGAAAAGTTTTAGAGTAGGTTAAATAGGGATGGATTTAGGGC
>JBAXTW010000213.1:0-5819 GCA_037129985.1 Pseudanabaena sp. ELA645
CTTATTGTTACGAAATATTCCCTCTTTTGTTAAGAAACGTGTGCGGTTGCCCTAACTTCTTAGCAATGCTATGATCAAAAACGAAGCTAGGAGTGTCTAGAAATACTAGACTGAGAGCAGATCCTTAGAACCTGAACCGATTGACATCGGCGTAGGAAAGCACATTATTTGAGGAAATTTACATGACTGTTGGATTAAAGCTTAGCTCTGCACCCACAAGGCGCGGAGAATATCGCGGTACGCAAATGCATTGCGCCCGTCAAGGCATTATCACTGAAGAAATGCAATATGTGGCTTGGCGTGAAAATCTCCCCGTAGAACTGGTACGAGCTGAAGTCGCCAGAGGTCGGGCGATCATTCCCGCCAATAAAAATCACACTAACCTTGAGCCTATGGGCATTGGTATTGCCTTCCGATGCAAGGTAAATGCCAACATTGGCGCTTCACCCAACTCATCCAATATTGACGAAGAAGTTGAGAAGTTGCATCTATCGGTCAAATATGGCGCAGATACCGTTATGGACTTGTCCACAGGCGGCGGTGATTTAGATGTAATTCGTACCGCGATCATTAAAGCTTCTCCTGTTCCCATTGGCACTGTTCCCATTTACCAAGCGCTCGAAAGTGTGCATGGTACAATGCAGAACCTCACCCCTGATGATTTCTTGCATATCATTGAAAAACACGCTGAGCAAGGTGTGGACTATCAAACTATCCATGCAGGGATTTTGATTGAGCATCTTCCACTTGTCAAAAATCGTCTCACAGGGATTGTTTCTCGCGGCGGTGGTATTCTAGCGCGGTGGATGTTGCATCATCACAAGCAAAATCCTCTCTATACCCACTTCAACGACATCATCGAAATCTTCAAGAAGCATGATGTTTCCTTTAGTCTTGGTGATTCACTGCGTCCAGGTTGTTTGCATGATGCCTCCGATGCTGCTCAACTTGCCGAATTGAAAACCCTCGGACAGCTAACTCGCCGCGCTTGGGAACATGATATTCAAGTCATGGTTGAAGGTCCTGGACATGTGCCGATGGATCAAATCGAGTTCAATGTGCGGAAGCAAATGGAAGAATGCTCCGAAGCTCCTTTCTATGTATTAGGTCCACTTGTAACCGATATTGCTCCAGGCTATGACCACATCACTTCGGCGATCGGTGCAGCCATGGCTGGTTGGTATGGTACTGCGATGCTTTGTTATGTCACCCCTAAAGAACATTTGGGCTTGCCCAATGCTGAAGATGTGCGTAATGGCTTGATTGCTTACAAGATTGCGGCTCATGCGGCGGACATTGCCCGTCATCGTCCTAATGCTCGCGATCGCGATGATGAACTTTCGACAGCGCGTTACAATTTCGATTGGAACAAGCAGTTTGAGTTGTCCCTCGATCCAGAGCGTGCTAAGGAATATCACGACGAGACTTTGCCTGCGGATATCTACAAAACCGCAGAGTTCTGCTCGATGTGTGGACCTAAGTTCTGTCCAATGCAAGAGAAAGTTGATGCAGAAGCAATTTCTGAGCTTGAGAAGTTCCTTGCGAAAGAGCCTGTGGCTGTAGGCTAAATCACAAATCAGAATCGCAGATTAAATGGATTAAATGATTTCACAGATTAAAAAAATCCGTGTCATCCGTGTAATCTGAATAATCTGTGATTCTCACTTATGGGTTGAATCACCATTCTCGTTCAAATCTTTCCCAAAGACTTTGCAATCTAGGCTCACTAGCCGTATCCGCCAGCACAGCCGCCACCACTGTCCGAATTTTTAACAAGTTTCCAAAACTAGCGCGAATAAAGATTTTGCCAGAAGCAACCGACTTATCAAGTGAAGTTCTGCCAAACATCACATCACACAAAGTTTCGCCCGTACTTTCAAAGGAATTATTGGCTTCGGGATCGGCGGCGGCGATTTTGAGTTGGAGTTCTTGACCGCCTTCTGTTTGCAAATATAAGCGAGTATCATTGATCGCTATGGTTGCGGATTTACCAGCCGCCGCTCGAATGATCGCCGCCCATGTGTCGCCTTGGCGATCGCGTAAAATTCCAATTAATTCCAAGAGAAGTTCTGAGAGCAGTTCGTTACGGGGCGGAGCAATGGTCATAAAAGACCTCGTGATACGCGAGAAACTCCGCACTTTAGCGCTGAGAGGTAAGCGAACGGCGGTTTCAACCGCCAGTAGATATTAGAATCCATAGCTATAGGCATCCTTACGATGAATAGTTCTGCAATATTTGTGACTGATACCCTGAATCAATGTTGATGCCGAGATATTAAAACTGCCAGTAGAACGGACAGCTACACGCCCAACATATTCACCAATTTTCTTACCAGTGGTAACAATTGCTTTTACGATGTCGCCAGTCTGAAAACCTTTAACAAACTTGCATCTAGGAACGTGACGCGATGGGAATCCATACTTGTCTGTCCTGCACATTTGTCTAGTACCGTGACCAGTTGCCTTGATAAGCAAAGGCTTGTTAGTTAGTACCTGCAAACCATCAACTTGCCCGACACAAGCAGCAGCAAGCCAATGAGTTTTAGGTAAATTTAATCGCGAACGGTTAAATTTAGTCTGACCGCCTGAACCAGTGGTAACAGGTAAACCAGTAGTTTTGAGAGCCTTAAACAAAGCCCAACGGGTAGAATTTACAACGGCAGCATCTTTGAGAGGACGCTTAGCTTGGGCTGTTACCTTTTTCAAAACATCAGGCTTTTTAGCTAAGAAGTCGGTAATGCTTTGCACTCCTTTTTTGGTGTTACATGGCTCACAGGCAAGAGTTAAATTAGAAATACGATTAGAGCCGCCTTTGGATTTTGGGTGAATATGTTCTACTTGCAATGGCACATTTTCAGTACCACAATAAGCACATTTTCTGTCCCATTTTTCCAGTAGATACTCGCGCACTTCATAGCCCTGTAATTCACCCTGCTGATATTCAATTCCTGATATTTCAGGATTCTCAATTTGCTGCAAGTCGAACCGAACTAACTCAGAAATAATTGAGCCAATGGGAGCAAATCTAATAAACTTGCGTACCCAAGTCATGATCGTTAAAACGCGATGTTCATGGCTTGGGGCTAACCAACCATTAGGGCGGGTTCGATTTAAAAATCTGGCTTGACGATAACGGGTTTTACGGTTACGTCTGCCATGCCTTAGAGAACGGCGAGATTCAAGACTGTTTTTGATGGCTTGACCACGATGGCTAAGTTCTGCACCAAAGATGACTTTCTCACCTTTGACTAAAGCAAATCCCGTTGTTTTAGAGCCAGCATCAATTTTTATCTCAATTGGCTCTGGATTTGCTTGCACTTCCTTTTTTAGGATGATAGTAAATGGAAATTGACGGAATACCGCCGCCTTGCCAGAATTTAGCAATGACCGCGCCATTCCTGCTGTGCAAGGTGTTAATGGTTTGTGATTAGTATCTAGTACAAAGATTTGGTTAGACATGGTTGCGTCTCTTCTAATTGCTTGTAATGTTTGCTTCGCCAAGGTTATCTAGGCTTGTTAAGCTTGCAACACTGTTCCAGTGACCTTAGAACTGTTTAATTGCAAACGACAGGGCGGGGAACTAGCTCGCATTCCGAGGTGTCGTGACCTAAATAACGTAGTCAGTTTACAGTGAGCGACTAGTCGAACCGTTAAAACTTAGGCTGGTCAGCACGGCTCCAAGCTTTAGTCTCGAAGCCCCGTAACTTCAGTGCGGGGTTGCTGACACTTGCAGCAAATTTAGTTAAATAGCTGCAAGAATTATAGAACTATTTGTTGCGCGACTGTTAAAACAGGAAATATCGCTGCGTCATTGGTAAAACTGAAGCTGGTTCGCAGGTTAACAACTCGCCATCGGCTCTCACTTCATAGGTTTCGGAGTCAACCTCCATATGGGGCAGAGCATCATTCAGCTTCATATCGAGCTTGCTGATATTCCGTACACCTTTGACCGCGATCGCCTGTTTTTTCAATCCTAATTGAGCAGGAATTCCGCGCTCGATCGCAACTTGTGACAGGAAAGTGAAAGAAGTCGGCGCGATCGCACCGCCATAACTACCAAACATTGGACGCATATACACAGGCTGTGGTGTAGGAATACTGGCATTCGCATCACCCATCTGCGCCCATGCGATAAAACCGCCCTTAATTACCATTTCTGGCTTCACACCAAAAAAGGCGGGATGCCACAGAACTAGATCGGCAATTTTACCGACTTCAATGGAACCGACATATTCGGAAATACCATGCGTAATCGCAGGGTTAATCGTGTATTTCGCAATATATCTCTGAGCGCGAAAGTTATCGGCACGCCCTGAACCATTGCCAGAAAGAACGCCCCTTTGCACCTTCATCTTGTGAGCAGTCTGCCAAGTTCTAATAATTACTTCGCCAACTCTTCCCATTGCTTGCGAGTCGGAAGAAATCATGCTAAATGCACCGAGATCGTGAAGAATATCTTCAGCAGCGATCGTCTCACGGCGAATGCGTGACTCTGCAAAGGCGACATCTTCAGGAATGCTGGGATCGAGATGGTGACAGACCATCAGCATATCCAGATGTTCATCAAGAGTGTTGAGAGTATAGGGACGAGTAGGATTAGTGGAAGAAGGCAGGACGTTCGCCTCGCCGCAAATTTTGATGATGTCGGGAGCATGACCACCGCCAGCGCCCTCGGTATGATAGGTATGGATCACGCGATTCTTGAAAGCGGCGATCGTATCTTCCACAAATCCTGCTTCGTTCAGTGTGTCTGTGTGAATGGCAACCTGAATATCATATTCATCGGCAACGCTTAAGCAAGTATCAATGGTTGCAGGTGTAGTTCCCCAGTCTTCATGGAGCTTCAAGCCAATTACGCCAGCTTCCACCTGTTCGATTAATCCTTCAGGCTTGCTGCTGTTTCCCTTGCCCGAAAACCCGATATTCATCGGAAAACCATCGGCAGACTGCAACATCCGATAGATATTCCAAGGACCTGGGGTGCAAGTCGTAGCATTAGAACCAACGGCTGGTCCCGTACCGCCGCCGATCATCGTCGTAATGCCAGAGGCGATCGCTACTTCAATTTGCTGTGGACAGATAAAGTGGATATGGCTATCAATACCGCCTGCGGTGAGAATCCGTCCTTCCCCTGCGATGATTTCTGTCCCTGCACCGATAATGATATTCACATTATCTTGAATGTAAGGATTTCCCGCCTTCCCGATCGCCGCAATCTTGCCATCTTTAATACCAACGTCCGCCTTAACTACGCCCCACCAATCAAGGATTAGCGCGTTAGTAATTACGACATCTACGGCTCCATTGGCATTGCTAATCGGTGATTGTCCCATGCCATCGCGGATCACTTTACCGCCACCAAATTTGACTTCATCGCCATAGGTGGTGTAGTCGCGTTCCACTTCAATAAATAATTCCGTATCAGCAAGTCGAACGCGATCGCCTACGGTTGGTCCATAGGTTTCGGCATAGGCACGGCGAGACATTCTATAACTCATTAGGTTTTCTCCTCAGTTGTTTGAGCAATTTCACGAAGACAGTCAGCAAAATTTTTTAGGGAATCATTACGTTTAAGTGTTTCGTTATTTATGTTAATGAATTCTGCAACGCGATCGGCTATATTTTCAGCATATTCATTTTTATCTATGTCCTTGGGCTTGATCTTAGCATTTATTCTCATGATAATTTTACGAGAATAATTTACTAGATATTCTTTTGCATTCTTTCCTCCTCTCTCTACTTCTACAATTAAATCAGTTTTACCCAATTGATATTTTTGCGCGAATTTAATCCAATTTGGATCTTGTCTTATAGTTTCA
>JBAXTW010000214.1:0-5818 GCA_037129985.1 Pseudanabaena sp. ELA645
TCTTTTAACAGTTCATCCAGTACTTCTTTGCGAATTGTCATTGCTTTTTCCTCGTATAAGTTATTGTTATGTATACCTTTCGCTTTTACACAATTTACTTTACACTCTCACCCAGTCCATTTCTACCTTGAGCTGACCGATTTGTTGATACAGTGCTGCTGTCAAATTTTCCTCCTTTTTTTCTTGCTGTCCTCGACCACTGGCAAATAGGCTTGGCATTTCATCTAGCAGTTGTTTCTTCCATAGAGTCACTTAGGTTGGGTGTACCTCCGATTCTCCTGCTATTTCGTTGATCGTCTTCAAGCCTTTCGCTGCTTCCAGCGCTATTTTGGCTTTGAATTCTGCACTGTGTTTTTTTCGTTGCATTGTTTTTATTTTCTCCATACTTTCTTGGTGATTTCTGGCAGCTTTTCCATCTTAATCTCCTGTCCGATTTATAGGGAGCATTATAGTCATTGTCTACTTGTCTCATTAATTTGCCATTGCCCCAAAGTTTCATTCCAAATTAAATTCATTCGTAGTCTTTCGGGAAAAGTCTCTTTTCCTTTTTGGTAAGTGATATCAACATCAACGATCGCTGAGTTTTCTTTGATTGCAACAATCCGATAACTATTAACAGAAACTTTATCAACAGTCCGCCAAAACCCAGTGAAACTGTCATAGCCAGCAGCTTTACCATTCTGAAATGTTGGCGTGAGGTTTTGCCATGCGTTTTGAAATTGGCGATCGTTAATTTGGCTGTAATAGTCTCTTACAAATTGTTCTGGCGCGGGTTTGGCTATGGATTTTATGGGAGTTGGTGTAACTGTTGGTGTTGGCGTAACGGTGGGAGTGGGTTTAATTGTGGGAGTAGATGAAACTGTGGGAGTTGGTGTGGGATTGTCTGGTAAATCGCTCCCCAACACTCTTTGGACTTGATCTTTGACATTAAGGCTGGCGAAAGCACAATAGGCATCATCAATATATTTTCGATGTTCTTGAAGTTTAATTTTGCATTTCTCAACATCTTCAAATTTAGACGTATATACCTGCTGATATTGAGCATTACCAAGATTTGGGTAATCGGGAATCCAAAACTGCCCTGCGTCATTGTACCCCTGCTCTTTTAATTTTTTGACCCTACGATTTGCCGCCTCTAAGTCTTGATACGCAGAATCAGCGAGAAAATAGAATGGAACTTTAGCGGCGGGTTGACTAAAAAATTTATTCCATAGAGTTACGATCCCTCCATTTTGAGATACGACTACACCTAAAGCGATCGCTGCACCAATTACGCCACCAACCATCATGATGCCTAGCAACTGACCGACAATCTGCTTTTTCGGGGTTTGTGAAGATTGATAGACATAAACCGATTCATTCTCTATTGCGGGTGGGGTATATCCTCTAGGAGTTACCGCGACAGTTTGCATATTCGACATCGGTGAGGGAATGGAGACTGAGATAGCAGGAATTGGTTGCATTGCCGCCAGCATTTCTTTGGCGGAGTTATAGCGATCGCGGGGATCGAATTGCAAAACCTTGGCAAATATGGATTTTAAATTATCACTAATCCCCGAAACTTGCTCCTGCCAGAGAACTTCTCCTGTTTGTGGATCAGTGCCGATTTGTTGTGGATATTGTCCAGTAAGCGCAAAAATAGCAGTCAGAGCCAAACTATAGAGATCGCTGGCAAAAAATGGTCGCCCCGCCGCCTGTTCTGAAGCCATGAATCCTGGTGTACCGATGACGATTGAGTGCGCCTGTTGAGAGGAACTACGGATCGTGCTGACATTGAGAGTTTCCTTAACTGCACCAAAATCGATTAGTACGGGTTCTCCACCACGCAAAATAATATTGTCGGGTTTGATATCACGATGGATAATACCGCGCTCGTGGACATAGACGAGGATCTCAAGGATGCTAATCATCAGCTTCCTGACAGCATCTTCTGGCCATTTGCCATTGCGTTCTATTTCTTCACTCAGTGTTAAGCCATCAATCCATTCTTGCACTAAGTAGAATAATCCGTTTTCCGTAAAATTAGCATAGAGCTTAGGAATGTAGCGACTTTCTTCACCCAAGGTTTCTAAAACTGCGGCTTCACGGTGAAAGCGCTGTTGCAATAACTCGTACATCTGGGGATTGTCGGCAACTGGCTTGAGCTGCTTAATCACACATCGACGTTTGGAAGGCATCTTGGTGTCTTCTGCCAAATAGGTTTCACCAAAGCCGCCACTGCCTAATACGCTAGTGAGGCGATAGCGGTTATCTAAGAGGTTTGACATCATGAGTTTATTTTAATCGCTAATTGAGATCGTACAGCATAGACCTGAAACCCGAACCAACGTCATTGAGATCGACAGGGATCTAGTCTGCTAGAATCAGGGCTAGGTATTTACCGTCCTGTTTGTTTTTTAGTTCATGCCCCACTCGTGGGGATTCCCCACCAGTAAGGAATAATTTAGAGCCTCGTCACCGCCATGATGCAATCGGAAAATCTTCGTCAACGTGCCGCCGTTTTGGGTTTGCAAGTCTTTAGCAAGCGCACAGCCGTGCGGCTTGGCATCGTAACGCAAATATGGCTAGATGTTGATCAGCGCCGTGTTATAGGTATGACATTAGCTGAGCGCTTTGTCCCAGGGACAGCGATCGGGATTGGGGATACATTTTTTATGTCCCTTGACAATATCGATCTGCTCGGTCCTGACGCGATTTTGGTGGATGACGAGTCGGTACTCGAAGATATTTTGGTGACGGAGCGCTTTACGACACTGATCAATAATGAAGTCGTTACGGAGTCAGGGGAGCCACTTGGTAAAGTCCGCGATTTTAAATTCGATCCTGAAACGGGTGATTTACTATTTTTGATTGTAGCCTCAATCGGTAATCCGATTATTCCTGTAAGTTTGATTAGTACTTACGAACTTGATGTGAATGAGATTATCGCCGTTGGTCGCGATCGCATTATCGTCACAGAGGGCATGGAAGATCGGATGACCCAACTCAGCAAAGGGTTACTCGAACGCATCGGACTGGGTAAAGCACCTTGGGAAGATGACTTTGAAGATGACTACATGCCGCCAACGAATGTCATTCGCGATAATACTTTGTCATCTGGTACGAGAAGCAGCTATTCACCACCACCGCAGCAGCAACGCCCTGATCAGCGTCCAGAGCAACGTCCTATCTATCGTCAAGAGCAGTCATGGGATGATGCCGATAATTGGGCAGAAGAGCGCGTTCCTGTTAATCCACCGCAGCAGCAACGTCGTCAAGCCAGAGCCGAAGTTCGTCCTGAACCATCCAGACCGATCGCACCACCGCCATCATCAAGCAGCAGTTATGATGATGATTATGATGACTTTGAGGATGATTATTTAGACTCCAACAAGCCTAATTTTCGCAACGAAACCCAAAAACAAATTCGGGATGCTTGGGGTGAAACCAAGATTCCTGACAAGTCGAAACAACGCATTCCTGAAGACGAGTTTGACGAAATTTAATGTTACCGCGTGACCTGTTAAATCATGTTGAAAATCGAGAGACTGTTAGCCGTTTGCTGGATTTAGGCGATCGTGCTATTCAGACATGGGAAGTCGTGTGCAGTGATTTTTTATCGCCGCCCGAAATTGCCGAAGGCTTGCGAGTATTTTCTAAGATGACGGAAGTACAATGCCTCGCGTGGGGCGGTTATGAACAAGCCGAACGCCAACGCATTGCGATCGCCCGTTCTGAGTTACCCCTTGATGTCTCGATGGTCAGCCTCACGCCGATCTCTATTGCGGGTAACTTTCTGTTTGACACCGCCACCCATCGTGATTTTCTCGGTGCAATCCTTGGTTCAGGAATCGAGCGTCAAAAGGTTGGTGATGTGAATGTGTTAGGAGAGAAGGGCGCACAGGCGATTATCGTGCCTGAATTAATGGAATATTTGCAAATCCATTTCAATCAAGTGCGTACTGTGCCTGTTAAGGTGAATGCGATCGCTTTAGAAGATCTCAAGATTCGCATACCTGTCACCAAAGAACTAACTTCTACTGAGGCTTCGTTGCGATTAGATGCGATCGCTTCTTTTGGTTTTGGAATGTCGCGCAGTAAAATGGTGGATTTGATTAACGGTGAAGATGTGCGCGTTAATTGGAAGACGGTATCGCAACCCAACTATCAACTTAAGTCTGGCGATCTAGTGGCGATTCGCGGAAAAGGAAGACTAACAGTTGGAGAAATTATGATTACTAAAAAGGAACGTTTTCGAGTGCAAATGACGCGATCAGTGTGAGGATATCTTTGGCTGAGTTATGACTGATGTTACGTGGAAGTCTGTAAAGCCCTCACCCCTAGCCCCTCTCCCGCAGGAGAGGGAAATAAGAAAATAATAGGGCTTTGCTGCCCTTCTCCTGCGGGAGAAGAGGTTGGGGGATGAGGGTTCCACGAAACATCAGTTAGGAATTCAGGCAAGCGATCGCCCATTTTGCCCAGCTTTTCTGATAACTTGTCTGGAAGTTCCAGTGTGATTTTAGCTATAGTGATCTAATCCGTTAACTTTGACCATGCTGATTTAGCCACATTTTTCGCAGCATTTTGGAGCCGAGTAACGGTTTTAGTTACTTTTTTTTCAATCTTTTTTTCGACATTCTCCAGAGCATCGTTGACGGATTCCACTGCCCAGCTATCAAATTCCTCAAGGCGATCGCGGACGACATCAACCTGCTTATCTACGTTTTTATGAGCTTTTTTGATATTTTTTTGATATTGCTGTTGCGCTACATCAGCGACTGTATGCAGCGTATTTTCGATCTGATGTTTAATGTCTTTTGTTTTTTTGGACATCGTGGCAACTCCTGCGTGTTTTGCGACAAAAGCAATGTCAATATAATACTAATAATTCGATGGCAATTGTCAAAAAATTAATAGATGTTTGCTGAGTCGGTAATAGAGAATCTGTAATCGGTTGTTTGCGGCTTTGATTGTGCGATCGCCTCTGCTGATTATCTAATAACAGGCGATCGCTTATGATGTTTAAATGTAAGGTATAGCAACGGTGGTTTGATTATGTTGGCAAGTGCAATAAAACCAGAATTGTTGAGAAGAAAGGTGCTTCTCTATCGTGATGAGGATGGCTATTTTATTGTTGAGGTTCCTAGTTTGCATGGTTGCCTTAGCCAAGGAGAAACAAGAGAAGAAGCTTTAATTAATATTCAAGAGGCGATCGCTTTACATATTGAGGTTTTACAAGAGCGTCGCGAGGTGATCGCTTATGATGTTTAAATGTAAGGCGCGAAGTTAGGAGCTATATGCATGATGGTGAGTACATCTTTTAATCAGGTGTTGGATTTGGTGGAAGCTATGCCAGATGAAGAACAGATAATTTTATTTGATTTAATCAATAGAAGAAGGTCTGAGCGCAGGCGTGATGAGATTGCGGCAAATATTGAGATCGCTGCTAAGGAGTATGAGCAGGGTCAGGTTTTTCGTGGCAGTGTTGATGATGTTATGGCTGAGTTGATGAAATGAGAGCTTTAGTATATCAAAGACGTTTTAGACAACTGCAACAGGAAGTGCGAGTTGGCATTGAGGCGGCAGATCGTGGCGATGTGATTGATGCTGATGTGATGTTTCAGGATTTGCGAAATAAATTACAGCAGAAAAGAGCGCAGGTTGGTCAATGAGAAAAAGAAAAATGCACGATCGCTTATGATGTTTGAATGTAAGGCGCGGAGGTTGAAAATAAATGACAACGATGGATATGTTACGCGATCGCCTTTTTGAAAAGTTAGAGGATCTAGCCTGGATTATTCACGAAGGAGAAGAAGAGAAACGAGAATAAAATGAAAAC
>JBAXTW010000215.1:0-5724 GCA_037129985.1 Pseudanabaena sp. ELA645
TCCTTTTTGAACAGTAGCCCAAAGAGTTTTTAGCATATCCATGATTTGAAAGTTATCAACTTCATTGTATTCTGTAGGATGTAAGTTTAGGGATTTGATTGAGATTAGGTGATCGCTGTTTGATTTGGGGGGATAGGCGATCGGATTTTGCGGGTGATGAGGGGGCGATCGCTGTTTGACGTGGAGTTTAGGCGATCGGGTTTGTGGAGTGGTGAGGGGGCGATCGCTGTTTGATTTGAGGGGATAGGCGTTCGGGTTTTGTGAGTGGTGAGGGGCGATCGCTGTTTGATTTTGATACTTAGGCGATCGGGTTTTGTAGGTTGTGAGGTGCGTTCGCTGTTTGTTGGGGAATAGGCGATCGGGTTTGTGAGTGGTGAGGGGCGATCGCTGTTTGATTTTTGAGGGAATAGGCGATCGGGTTTGTGGGTGGTGAGGGGCGATCTTTGTTTGGATTGGGGGAATAGGCGATCGGGTGGTGAGGGGCGATCGCTGTTTGATGTTGAGATTTAGGCGATTGGGTTTTGTGGGTATTGAGAGTGCGATCGCTGTTTGATTTTGGGAAATAGGCGATAGATATTTATGAAGAATCATAGAAATTGAGATCGCAAAGAAAGATCAGTTATCATTAAATTAGATCCGAATTAAGTGCTTTGACAACTATGATCGAGCTAAAAAATATTCATTCCCTGAGCGACTTCAAGCGCAACGCCAAAGAATTTATTGAACGCATTAAATCAACACAATCGCCTATGGTTCTAACCGTTAACGGTAAAGCTGAAGTCGTTGTCCAAGACGCTCAAGCCTTTCAAGCAATATGCGATCGGGCAGAGCAAGCCGAAGCCGAACTTCGCGCCCTAAAAGCCGAAGCCGAACTTCGCGCCCTAAAATTCGCAACACTACAACAAGACATTAACCTCGGAATTGCACAACTCAAAAATGGTGACTACACCGAATACGATTCCGACACATTGCCAACTCTATTAGAAAACATTAAAAATCGTGGTCAAAAACGTTTAGCTCATAAAAATGAATCGATTTAAGATATCCCGACAAGCAGATCGTGACCTTGAGGATATGTGGGTATATCTCGCTCAAAACGATTCTATAGCAGCCGATTTATTCCTCGCAAAAGTCCTTGACAAGTTTCCTATGCTTGCACAGTTCCCAGAGATGGGTAGAAGCAGAAAAGAGCTTTCAGAAGAACTGCGTAGTTTTCCAATTAAGCCATACATTATCTTCTACAAAAGAATGGAAACTTACATTGAAATTGTTCGTATTCTGCATCAGTCTAGAGATATTGAAAATCAGTTCTAGTGAAGGGACGATCGCTGTTTGATGTGGAAATAGGCGATCGGGTTTTATGGGTGGTGAGGGGCGATCGCTGTTTGTTGTGGGGAATAGGCGATCGGGTTTGTGGGGGTGAGGAGGAGGCGATCGCTATTTGATGAGATGAACTGAGAGATTAAATAACATCAGTTTCCGAAAGCAGTTGTTCTAAATTCTCAGGAAAATCGCCATTATGCACCATCCGCGAAAAAACTTCATAACAATCATTCTTATCGCCTTCCTTCCGTGGAAATCCCAACCAAAGCACAATTAATACCTTCCGACCTCCTGACTCAAAAGCACGAAAAAAGAGCCGATAGCGATCGCTTAATCCCATTCCCTTCAATCGTCCGTAATGCCTCAGCGCACCCTTGAGCGCAAATTGAGGAGCAAACGGAGCGAGAACTATCTTTTCCTTAATCCCCACCATCACAGCAGCAAGCAATTTAACCGTAGGATGTTTAACAAACTCTTCAGGCGGTAGATTAGCTTTTAGTTGTTTGACCTGTTCCTTTAGTTGCCGCCTTTGTTCACCAAACAAATTTCGATGGAAGTAAATTTCCCAACCATTGCGAATCATTGCACTCATAAATCGATTTCAACCCCTTCAAGGAGTTCATCATCATCTTGAGCCATCGCTTCCGTATAAGCTTCAAGGCGATCGCTATTTTTGAGAGCATCCTTAGTGATAAAGTCCAAAAACAAACTAAGCATTAATTCGTTGTTTTCTTCATCACTTGCTGGCTCATTCGTAACTGGTTCGAGCTTAATCAAAAGCGTATCATCAGCAAGAACCTCTACCCATCCAGTCGCATTAGTAAATCGAGGATGGTCACGATAAAACGATACAGGCAGCCTAAAGCCCGAAGAATTACCAATTTTCGCAGGAGCGAGAGGGTAAGTTTTGGAACGCATAGATGTTAGTACAAATCGTAATAACGATAATACTATCTTAGCAGTTCTCACCATAATTGACACTATTATTGCGATCACCATTTGATTTGAGATGAGTTGCGATCGTTGGTTTGTTGATCGAAGCGGCGATCGCTGTTTGATGGGGGAAATAGGCGATCGGGTTTGTGTTTGTGAGGGTGCGATCGCTGGTTGATTTGAGGAGATAGGCGATCGGGTTTTGTGGGTGATGAAGGGGCGATCGTTGTTTGATGTGGGGAAACAGGCGATCGGGTTTATGGGTAGTGAGGGGCGATCGCTGTTTGATGGGGGAAATAGGCGATCGGTTTTTGGGTGATGAGGGGCGATCGCTGTTTGATTTTGAGGTTTAGGCGATCGGGTTTGTGGGTGGTGAGGGGTGATCTCAAGGCAATCTATTCGGCGGCTACCGAATCTGAGGCTGAATTTAATCTGGAATTGTTTGCCGAAAAATGGGACAAACAATATCCGTCAATTAGCAAGTCTTGGCGCAATCATTGGCAACATATTATTCCTTTCTTTGCTTTCCCACGTGGATATCTTCCTCATTTTCGACTTTTGATATTTCAGGAAATGACAATGCTCCTATGGTTTTGAATAGCGTACTGTGCCCTCCCCGAAATAATGGATTCAAACTTAATTGCACCACACTGGATGTCTTGTTATTACTACACAGTGCATCCAACATGTCCATGCCGCTGTCTGCCAAATGCTTGAATTGGCTGTGCAACTTGTCTCGGAATTTTTGAAATTCTGTCTCTGTGACAATTGTTGGCATAATGATATGGGGGATGATGATTTGTTTTTTGCTTTAAACTCTCATTATCCCCTTTTGCGAAAAAAAGATAATTTTTTAGATTCAATTTTGTCCAAAGTCCAATTTTCAATAAGCCAAATATTATCTACTCACAACCAGAGTAAGAGCCTGAGAACGCGATTTAGGCTTATCTTTCACTACAATCTCCACATCACGACCAAGAGAATTCAAAAATCGAAATAACCTTACAGTCGAAAAATCTGATAACTTACCATTGATCAAAGCCGATATCTTAGGCTGATCGATACCCAACAGTTTCGCCGCTTCAACTTGAGTTATTCCTAACTTAGCAATGATACTGCTGATTTTATAAGCAAGTTGTGCTTTGACCAGCAACTCATCAGAATTCTCTAATCCCAAATCTGCAAAAACATTACCACTACTCCTTTGCACCTTAATTTCTTCAGTCATTTGATACCTCCTTTTATTTATTATTGTAATATTCAGAGTAATGTTCCTTAGCTCGTTTTAGCCTTACTTCGATTAAATCTATATCTTGCTTTGGTGTTGTAATACCTTGCTTCGATTTCTTTTGAAAGGAAAGCAAAACATAAACAACATCAGCAAACTTGGTTGTATAAACCGCCCGATAAGTATCTCCATCAAAGTCATCTACCACTTCCACAACGCCAGAACCTTTAAAACCCTTAAGTGGCTTAGCCGATGGATGCTTGTCCCCACATTGAGCGATATACAAAGCATAACCCACGACTTCCTGAACCTCGTCTGGGAACTCTTTTAAATCGTCTAGCGAACTCCCAATCCACTCAACAGGTTTCAAAGGTAAAACACTTACATCACAAATATGCTGGCACTAGCATATCACATAAAATTAATATTTGAAATTAATATTCTGGCATAAAGCTTTAAAATCAGATGTAGTTAGACTATCGCTCTTATGTAGCGATCGCTAATCTATACCATTACTTCCAATTTTAACTAAGTAGAAACAAGGGTTTCTTTCACAACTGAAATATCACAACCGCACAACATTATTCCGCACCCATTTCCGAAACTCCCTTAAAGTTCCATTTTCTCCTAAAGTTAAACGCTTCTTCACATATTCCACAATAATTTCGGCTGGCAAATCAGGAAAAGCTAAACTCTTGGCGATCGCAATATACTCGCCATCTTGTAAAGCTAAAAACTCCAAACTATAGCCATCATAGCGCCACACTTCAGGCACACCTAGCAAGGCATATATCGGTAAACGGCGATCGCTAGGATTAGTAATATCCACTTCTAAAACTAAATCAGGCGGTAGATCTTGTCCGACAATAATTACTTCTTTACCACGAATTACTGGTTCATTTTCGATGTAATAACAAGAATCAGGCTCTGCTCCTAGCTTTAACGATGGAATCTTCATCAATAATGAACCGAGACGACGCATATCTATCGCTAATTCGTCAGTAAATACGCCAAGTATAGCCTCAATAAATCGATTACTACCTTCATGAAGTGAGAGCGGAGACATAATTTCTAAAGTGCCATTGAGGTAATGAAATAAAGTTTTGCGGCGATCGCCTAGATCGGCAAGTAAGCTTTCAAAGGTATGCCAACTAACGTTATGTAAGATCACGCGATCTTCGGCAATCGGTCTGATTTGCTCAGCGATCGCTGATGAAGTAATGGGTTTGCTTAGTGTTGTGGCAGTCATGGTAATTTCCTATGGGTTTCATTTTCTTGTTTTTGTCAGCAATTGAAGATCTCAAGTTTTCTACTATTTTCCTAATTTACATCAGATAACTTTCTAATTCAGGATATTTAGAAAATAAACTGTCAACACTGGCAAATTTTGCTTCATATTCTAATGCAGTGGCGATGATTAGGCGATCGAAGGGATCTTTGTGAATGGGAGATAGGTTTACGGCTCTAACAGTAATTGTGGGAGTTAGTGGCAATAATTCGATTCCTGCGGGAGCTAAAGAATCAGTAAGCCAATCTTGAACAGGAATATATATTGCTAATCTGCCTTTGTTATGGGCTAGTGCGATTTCGTAGCAAGATATTGATGATACTGCGACTATATCTGCTTGCCGAATTTGTTCCAGCCATTGCGAGGGGAAGCGCTCAAAAGTTCCATTGATGAGCCAAAACCAAATGTGAGTATCAAGAATTACCATTTCAGACATTCCCAGTCCTCTTCGTCTACGATTGGGCTAACAATATCGCCTAATGTTTTACCTTTGCCAATCAGGTGGGCAGGTGTTGTGCGTTTGGGCTTTTTGTTAGGGATTTCTTGATCGGGTATAGGGGCTTTTTGCAGTGGAATAGATATAGATTTCAGATATAAGCTAACGATCGCCTGTAGTGCTTGACGATGCTCTGGGGTGGCATTTTGATATGCGTCAGCGATGGGGGCTTCGACTTCTAGGGTAATTTGTTTGATCATGGTTTTATTAGCTATGGATTGCATCATGTTCCATTGATTTTAAAAGATGGGATAAACGCACGGGTAATTGAGCATCAACAAGAAATTTCATACAAGAACCTTGTAGATGCTTTTTACTTGGGTTAGTTTAGTAGCATAGGTGAGGACTGCAAAAATATCATCTCGCTCTAGAGCTAATGCTCTGCTAAACCACTCTTCTGGTGAACAGGTTAGCTCTAATCTGCCTCGACTTTGGGCTAAGGCAATCTCATAGCAA
>JBAXTW010000216.1:0-5633 GCA_037129985.1 Pseudanabaena sp. ELA645
CGTCCTCATCCAAAATTCCTGCTTCAATCATTTGGTGATAATCAGCGATCGACCAAAGCCGAATTTGTGGCTCAAGTTCTTGTTCTATTTGGGCATCGATTACAGTTGCTTGCATGATGGTAATACTCACAGCTTAGCTATGTTAATTTTAGCAAAAAATGAAGTAAGGCTTTGGAACGCTTTGCATCTCATCAGGATCGCTTAGCGATTAGATAACCTAAGTAATGTGTAACAAATTGTAAAGTTCGGCATCCAAAAAAGAGGCTAATAGAGATAAAATTAACAAGGATAATCTTAAGAGTCTACCTTTTTAAAATCTACTCAAAAAGTATACGGTTTTGCGATTTTTACTAACTAACCTAACTAACTTACATATCTATAAGACCTGTTGGGTAATAAGCTCAAAAAGCCTTGTATCCTAATCTGGGAAAGGGTTTCAAGGATTTTTAATCAAAAGGCGTGAAACCCTCTTTCTGTAAGGGTTTTAGCGATTTTAGTCGCTATTTCCCAGCAGGTCTATATACCGCAGTTGCGGATGAATTATAAGTTAGCCATCAAACAAAGGAGAGAAATCAATGTCAATACTTAAGAACGCCTTAATCAAGGTATCAGGAAACCATTTCATTCAAAATATTTTAGATAAAAATGTAGTGGGTTCGCAATATTTAATGGGGATTGGGTCTGGTGGCGGAGTATCATCCAGCGGTGAACAAGCTATTTTCATGATTCTTGAGAAAAGAATCAAACCCCCATATTGTATTTTCGATGTTGGTTCTAACAAGGGTCAATTCCTTCAACTTATTCTTAGAAGTATTTCAGCAAGTGATTTTTCAGTTCACTGTTTTGAGCCAGAACGTGAAACATTCGCAATTCTTGCTGAATCTTCCAAAGAAGATAAACGAATTAAACTCAATAATATTGGTTTAGGTAAAGAGAAAGGTAAAGCAGTTCTGCACTATGATAGTGTTGGATCAGGGCTTGCTTCTCTTACAAAAAGAAAGCTGGATCATTTTAATATTGATTTTAGTAAAGAAGAAAAGGTGGAAATCAATACAATCGATAATTACTGTTCAGAAAATTCGATAGATCATATTCATCTATTAAAGATTGATATTGAAGGGCATGAACTCGATGCACTCGCTGGTGCGAAGGAAATGTTTGCTTTAAAGTCAATCGACATCGTTACTTTTGAGTTCGGTGGATGCAATATAGATACACGAACATTCTTCCAAGACTTTTGGTATTTTTTCAATGAAGCGAATTTTAAGATATTCAGAATTACTCCATCAGGGTACTTGCATCCTCTTAAATCATACAAAGAAATTTATGAGCAATTCAGGACTACTAACTTTATAGCGGTATCAAATGGCTAACTAAGGCACTGCACTGGACGGCAATTCCCCTGCGCTCCATTGCCGCCGGTGAGCTTGGTCGTTATGATCAATCGCGAGGTGCGATGTAGGGTGCGTTAATGAAACGTAACGCACCCATTTAATACTAATTATTTATGCGTTACGCTCCGCTAACGCACGCTACGGAATTGGTTATTCGTCCCAAATTTCTTTAGGTTTTTCTGGAATTTCTGTAGCTCCCCAATCGGGTGGATATAGCCCCTGTGCAGTAAAACGATGAATGCTAGAAAATTGCCAATTTTGGGCTTTTGAACATAATCCATGCCTTACGGGATTGTAATGAAAGCATTTATTTCAAATGGATATTTTTCCCGAACTTTAGCGATCGCCTCTCGCAAGGCTTTACGCCCTAAATCACTACAAAGCCAAGGAATTCTCTGATAAGTGACTTGGGTAATAAAATAAGTTCCTCCTGCGATCGCCTATCGCCGTAGGCTGGGTTGACAACAGGAAACCCAGAATTACTTTTCTCTGTTAGCACCAACCAGCAACCAGTGCGATCGCCATTGCCGTAGTGCGTTACTTAACGCACCTTTTATATTTAATGAATATGATACTTATTTGTAAATACGATGCGTTACACTGCGCTAACTCATTCTACGAAAAAGAGTTTAGAGAAGTTATCGGCGATCGCCTGTTTTAATTTTTGATATGAAGGCTAGGCGATCTCATTTTTGTTTGTTCACAGGAATCTAATATAATGTATTAGTAAAGTTCGATTCAGGTGCAATATGTCCCTAATCACTGCCCCAGAAAAATTTCAAGTGATATCGCCGCCTTTTCGTTGGGATGAATCGGGAGGTATCCGCATAGGTTCCAGCCGAGTGACTCTAGATAGTCTACTTGCTACATACCATAATGGTTCTACTCCTGAAGAAATCGCTATTCAATTTTCAGTTCTGAGTTTAGAAGACATATACATTACGATTGCCTATTATTTAAACCATCGTCAGGAAATTGACAATTATTTAGAACAGCGCAATCAACAAGCTAAACAACGCAGACAACAACTTACTCAAAAACACAACTTAGTCGATCTGAGGCATCGCTTGCTTACTCGTCAGTCACAAAAAGAATCGAGGTTAAATGCGCCTTCTATCTGACGAAAATTTTAACGGAGCCATACTGCGTGGTCTGATGAGACGTTTGCCTAAACTAGATTTAGTTCGTGTCCAAGATGTAGGGCTGATGCATACTGATGATCCAGTTATTTTGGAATGGGCTGCGAACGAGGGACGTATCCTGCTTACTCATGACGTAGCCACTATTACGATGTATGCATACGAGCGCATCAATCAAGGATTACCTATGACTGGGGTTGTTGAAGTGATTGCGACAGCACCCATTGGTAAGATCATTGATGATTTAGAGCTATTTATTTGTTGTAGCGAACCTGAAGAATATGAAGGGCAAGTTCTTTTTATCCCTTTTTCCTAATATAAAAAGTCAACACTGATCGCCCATAACTAAATCACTACAATCAATACAACCAAAAATTACCTGCGATCGCCTATTCAGGCAAAAAGTCTTCGTCAAGAACTTGTTCAGATGTAAAGGGACAAATCTCAGGAAAATGAGCTAAAGGTAATCTTGTTTCAATTTTTGCTTGCTTCCGCGCATTTCGATAACACTTATCAAATATTTGCACATAATATCTCTTTAAACTAGGACTAATCTCAAAGCGCTCATCGATCCGACGACGATGCTCGGCGATACTTTTTTCCCAACTTCTTGTGCGTTTGTTAGGCTGATATTGCCATTTAAGCAAATGTAGCAAAACCACAACTAAATTACTACTTAATGCAAGTTTATCACTATTTCCCATCGATTCCACTTCTTCGAGTAAATTCACCACATCTAGCTCTGTTAATCTGCCCTCACGCAATAGCTGGATTGTTGTCTCAACCCACAGATTAAAATCACATTCATAGAGATTAGTCAGTGAATCAAGTGGATTATTAGCGATCGCTGTTTGATGAGTATTCTGCGTCTGCAAATAAGCCTGTGTCATCAACTTCTCCTCAAAATTTTATTCGCAAGTAATTTTATTCACATTCTATTCGTGATTTTAGCCGACTTTAGAAAACTAGCACATCTTGCATTGTCTGAGATCGCCTATTCAGGCAAAAACTCCTCATCACTCACTTGCTCAGCCGAGAATGGACAATCGATAGGAAAACTTTCTAAAGGTAATCTAGTTTCGATTTTGGCTTGCTTTCTTGCATCCAAATAACATTCCGTAAAAACTTGATGAAAATAAGTCTTTAAACTAGGACTATGCCGAAAAGCTTTTTTAATACGTCGCCTATGTTCAGCAATGCTCTTTTCCCAACTTCGAGTCCGCTTATTCGGTTGATATTGCCATTTTAATAAATGTAATAAAATTACTACGAGATTGCTTTCTAAGGCTTGTTTGTCACTATTTCCCATTGACTCCACTTCTTCGAGTAAATTCACCACATCTAGCTCTGTTAATCTGCCCTCACGCAATAGCTGGATTGTTGTCTCAACCCACAGATTAAAATCACATTCATAGAGATTAGTCAGTGAATCAAGTGGATTATTAGCGATCGCTGTTTGATGAATATTCTGCGTCTCTAAGTAAGCCCGTGTCATTAGCTTGCCCTCAAAGTTTTATTCGCAACTAATCCTGAGAGTAACATAATCAGCAACGACAGTTGCATTGAAAAGCAATCTAGTTGCAGCCATAGAAATATCTAATTAATTCTGTGCATAGGAAACATAGAATTTAAAGCGATCGCCACATCGGGAAAAGCTTGCATCGTAATACTATCACCACTATTCAGAATAAATTTTTCGCGATAAATACCTTCTTCTGGCTGGCGAAAAACATAAACTTGTCGCTTTTGTAAATCAGTAATCTACTACTACGTTGCACGCTTGCAGCATGAAATGGTCGTTGTGGACCCATACAAACAATTTTTCCTTCCAACAGTTCTACGCGATCGCCCTCATCTAAAATTTTTGCTTCAATCATTTGGTGATAATCAGCGATCGACCAGAGCCGAATTTGCGGTTCAATTTCTTGTTCTATTTGGGAATCGATTACAGTTGCTTGCATGATGGTAATACTCACAGCTTAGCTATGTTAATTTTAGCAAAATACACCTGTCATCTCATCAGGATGGCTTAGCGATTAGATAAGTAGCTGGTTACAATTAAATATAAAAAGTGGAACGGGCATCTTGCCCGTTAACAGGCTAGAAGCCTGTTCCACTATCTAACAATTAATTAAGCCTACCTACTTAACCTAAGTAAAGTGTAACAAATTGTAAAATTAGGTATAGGTATTATACAAAAAGGAGGGATTAGAGGTAAAATTAGCAAGAATAAATTTAGAAATCTCGGTTTTGGAATTTATTCAAAAAGTGTACGGTTTTGCGGTTTTTACTAACATACTTATGCCGCAGTTGCGGATGAATTAATAAGTTAGCTTTTCTTTGCGCCAATCCACTCAAGGAGAAAAATCTGGCAACCATGAACGAGAAAGAAGCCATTAAGTCAGTTCCTCTTCTTGGGGATCGGGCAAAATTATTAAGAAGCATCCAACGATCGCGCAAACTATCGCAGTGCCAGTCCAACTCAAACTTATTCAGGCTTTTTTGCGCTGAACTTTCCCAAGTTATCTCAAATCCTGTGTTTGTAAAGGTGGGAGCAAATGACGGTGTTACAGGAGATCCTTGTTCTGACATTTTGATGACCGAGGCAAGATGGAAAGGACTTTTGATAGAGCCAGTTCCATCCTGCTTTGCTAGGCTCAAGGCAAATTTCAGTGATTCCGCTAGATTCGCATTAGAGCAGGTTGCAGTAGGTCCTAGAGCTTCCAGATCAACTTTCTATTATGTAGGAGAAGAGGCGAAGGAAGTATTTTCAGATCTGCCCAACTGGTTTGATCAGCTAGGCTCTTTTGACAGGCAACATATTCTTAAGCATTTAGACGGGATACTGGAACCTTTTATTATGGAAATGGAAGTTGAGGTGCTGCCTCTCTCTGAGATTTTGCAGAGAAATTACATACAAGATTGCCATCTGCTGCATATCGATACCGAGGGTTACGACTACCAAGTCTTAAAGACTCTTGATTTTTCAGTAACCAGTCCAATTGCGATCTTTATTGAACACAAGCACCTTGGTGACTCGGAAAGAAAAGAGTTAATACAACTGCTTCATAAGCATAGTTATATAATTAGAGATTGCGGA
>JBAXTW010000217.1:0-5579 GCA_037129985.1 Pseudanabaena sp. ELA645
TTTGCTTCCCTTCTCAACCTATTTAGCCATCAACAAATTATTTACAGCAAGAATTATTTTGGTATAGACTATTAATTAAGTGTCATCGAAGAGTTAAAGCCATGATTTTTAAAACAATTTCTCTAACTGTGACTAGCATTGTCTCAGCCACAATATTTGCTTCACTTGCCTCGTCTGATGCGATCGCTCAAGTTAACACCCCAACCACGCTATCTGACCAGACTTTGCGTCAAACTCAACAACAAGAACAAAGTCCACTTAGTATTGGGGGAACTAACTTAAATTTTTCGCAATTAATCAACCAAATTAATCTATCTGGGGGTAAGTCGCCTGAACAGTTTCGAGCAGAGCAGTCTGAGTCTCTTGATGATGCGGTTAATACTTTTAGAAAACAACAACAACGCGAGATTAAGATCTCGATTCCCGCACAAAAATAGTTAGGCAAGGGGCTTAAGCCACTTGTCCAATAAGGCTTAAATTATACAAATACTTGCAGTTTTAGTTTTTATTAAGCTAACGCACTTAAGTAGCTAGGCACAATTAAATATAAAACCCAAATAAGCTGATTCGCCCGCTTTGCGGGCGAATCAGCTTATTTGCTTTCTGGATTTTATTAAGCCAACGTGCTTATTTCAGAGTTAGAAATTTTTCGAGCGCCACCACTAATGCTGGTGGCCAACGGCGAATATTTTTGACCCAGTTGATATCTCGATAGCGAGGATCGAGATTCAGTACTGATACCCAATTACTTTCAGCTTCACCTTGTAATTGATTTGCCCACAGTGCGGCGGTGAGAGCGGCGCGGACATCGGTAAAATTGGGGTATTTGCGTAAGATGTTTTTCATCGCTTTAATCCCATCCTTGGTATTTCCAGTTTCAGAGCCAAGCTGATATAAGGCGATCGCATTATTCCCAAACGACGTACTAAAGCGCGGATTGACCCGCATTGCCGTTTGATAATCAGTGATCGCTTTTTGCCATTCTCCTAAACCTGCTTTCGCATTCCCTCGATTGTTATAGGCGGCTGCATCTTGAGGATTGATTTCCAAAACACGATTGTAATCAGCGATCGCCTCTTCCCATTTACCCAAAGCTTCTAAAGCTGCGCCGCGATTGAGATAGGGATCAGGAAAATTTGGTGCAAGTTCAACGGACTTGTTGTAGTCAGCGAGGGCTTCTTGGGGACGGTTTTGACTCATTTTTGAGTTGCCGCGATTGCTCCAACCTGCGGCATTATCAGGATAGAGTTTGATTAAATCCGTCCAATACCATTCAGCTTTAGGAAATTCTCCTGCATCGGTGGCTTCAAAGGCTTTTTTAACTAAGACATCTAGCTGGGTTGATTCGGCTTCGGTGATGTTGAGTTGGGCTTGTGCAGGGGCGATCGCTAAAGGTTGAAAAAATAAAAATAATATTGTAAATGAGCTTATAAAAATTGTGATTATTGAACGCATAGAGATATAATCCTTAGTCGCAAGGGGCGGCACGAAACAATTGTGTATTACTTTCCTTAATTGTAGACGGGTTTGAAATTCCCTTTGCCATGTGAGCGTATATTTCATTTAAATTCCGTGATGCTAATCTACTTTTCTAAAATATGCGAACTGATACGATCTTTTATCAACTCTTTCAGACTTTTAACACCCTGCTGTTTGAGCTACTAAATCTGCCCGTGGAAGATGGCTATCAATTCGTTTCGGTGGAAGTAAAAGAAAAAGCTTTTCGATTTGACGGAATTTTCGCCCCAGACAGCATAGACAAGCCCATTTATTTTGTGGAGGTCCAGTTTCAAAAAAAGGCGAATTTCTATTGGGAGTTTTTCGGTGAGATCTTCTTATATCTGAATCAGTACCAACCCGAAAATGACTGGAAAGCCGTTGCTATATTTGCCAATCGCGAAACTGCCCCAAAACAGACATCAAACTTTCAGCAAGAGTTAGTTGCAAATCATCGTTTAATTTTGGTTTATCTTGATGAACTGGAAGATTCTGAGTCAATAGCGATCGGGATTATTCAGCTAATCACCCATCCTGAAAAAGATGCACCAAGAATAGTACAGAATTTGAAACAGCAAAACTTAAATTCTGATATTATTGAATTAATCGAGGCTGTGCTTGTAGCTAAATTTAAAAAATTAAGTCGTGAGGAGATTGAAGCAATGTTTGCACTCAGCGATATAAAAAATACCAGAGTATATCAAGACGCTTTACAGGAAGGCGAACAGAAAGGTTGGCAAAGAGGTTTGACAAGAGGTTTGACAAGAGGTTTACAGAAAGGTTGGAAAAAAGGAAAACAAGAAGGAAAGCAAGAAAGCAAACAAGAAATTGCCCTGAATTTACTTAAGGTTGGTATGAGTGTGGATCAGGTTTCTCAGGTAACGGGATTGACGGTTGAGCAAGTGAGTCAGTTACATTAGTCCCGCCGACTTTTCCGCGTGTTGCGCCGATAATCCAATTACCGATCGCAGGAAACCATTGACATAACCTTATGCCTATATTCGCGAGGGGTGGCTGCACGAAACAATTGTGCATGATTCTTCCTAATTGTAAGCGGGTTTGAAATTCCCTTTGCCATGCGATCGCATATTCTTGTTTAAATTCAGTACTACTAATCTGCTGTTCTAAAAACTGACTGACAAAGGGAACTGCTATTTCCGCCGATCGCAGCGCCATCGCCATTCCATCACCACAAAGCGGCGTAATCATGCCCGCCGTATCGCCAATCATACAAATATCATGATGAAAGTTCTCTTTCTTTGCAAAGGTAATCTGGCTTAAGCCCTGCAATGATGGCGAAACTCTCTGCATATTTTGGAAGCGATCGACTAATACAGGATTTTTGGTTAAGGATTCAGGAATTCCCAAATCAGGATGCATTGGCTCTTTCATCACCCGTTCATGGGCAATCCAACAGACATTGATCTCCCCTGTTTCGATTTGCGACAATCCACAATAGCCATTGGGAAACCCATGCATTTCGATCACATCGCCGATATCAACTCCTTTGAAATGTCCTTTGTAAGCAACCCAAGGCGATCGCTGTTGCACAAAGTCTCGATCAAGAGTCCGATCTAGGGGCGATCGCTTTCCAAACGCTCCCAATACCATTCGCCCCGTAAATTCACCTTTGCTAGTTTTCACCGTAAAGCCTGATGTCAAATCACCGCTAACATCTATAACCTTCGTATTATCTAGACAATCGACATTCACTGCTTGCGATCGCTGAAATAGTAACAAGTCCAATTGATAGCGACTTAACCCTAGCGCCGCGCTGGGAAGTTCACTCCGAAAGGATGCACCACCTGCCGTAGTCATATAAGCTCGATGAATCGGATGTGCGCCGACTTGTCGAACCTGTTCTAATATTCCTAATTTTGCAAAGGATTCAGTTACTTCGACTGAGAGAAATTCACCACAAAGCTTATGCATGGGATAATGACTCTGCTCTAGCAACAGGACGCGATAACCGCGCTTTGCTAATTGGATGGCGGCACTACAGCCCGATAATCCCGCACCGATCGCGATCGCATCGTAATTCATGATTTGCCTTGAATAGGATTACTTTATCTACCCTGATGTTACGCGAAGCCCTGTAATAAATTACGGGCTGAAAGCTTAAACCCGTTTCAACGGGGTGATTGGAGCCATTCTTTAGTCTGCTTTAGCTGACTTTAGCTTTGAGCCAAGAACTTGAGTTCTTGGTTTAGCTGCTTAAACTTTCTGCACAAAAGTCTTACCTAACAGCCCTTGGGGACGTACCAATAACACAATAAACAACAGCGCAAAGGCAACTGCATCCTTATAAGCCGATTGATCCGATGGGACAAAAGACTCGGCAAGCCCTAAAACTACGCCGCCAACAACTGCCCCAGGGATATTACCTAAACCGCCCAAGACAATTACGGCTAGTCCTTTTAACCCAAAGCCAATGCCAAAATATGGCCCAGCAATGCTAACACTGGAACCGACTAAAGTTCCTGCAAATCCACCTAAAAAGCCAGATACAAAAAAAGTCAAAACGATAAAGAAATCCGTATTAATTCCTAACAGGCTTGCCGTGATCGCATCTTCGGCAACCGCTTTCATAGCTTTACCGAGTTTCGTGAAGTTGATCGCGTAGGTGAGAATGGATAAAATTATGCCTGACACCCCAAAAATGACGATCTGCACAGTGCGAATGGCGATCGGCTTATCAACTGTGCCGAAGTTGATTGCGGCGGGTAAATTACCGTAAATATTCGAGGGAAAGTTATAGCTTTCGGCTCCTACCAGATATTGAATGATATTCACGATCGCCACAGCAACACCTAAACTCGATACCAAAGTTAGTAACGGGTCAGCTTTGCGATCGCGCAATGGTCGAAACGCAATCCGCTCAATGAGGACACTCACTCCCCCCGCGAGCAAACTACCGACAAAAATGGCAACAAAAAATGGTAAATGGAGTTCTTTGGGTAAAGACAAGTTAGCTAAAAGCCCATTAAATCCAAATGCACCGCCACAAAGAACATAGGTAAAATATGCACCAAGGGTAAATACTGCACCATGAGCAAAGTTAATAATCCCTAAAATCGAGAATACCAATGTGTAGCCCAGCGCAAAAATGGCGTAAACACTGCCAATCGACAAGCCGTTCAAGAATTGCTGTAAAAATACCGAAAAGTCCATAATGAGTTTTTTTAAAGATTTTACACTTGTACTTACAGGATTAGCGATCGCTTTAACAATCACGCCCCCACCATCAGCGATCGCCACCCTCAATCGTCCTCATCCAAAACTAGAACAAAAGTCCTCACCAAGTCCCGAACCAGACCTAATCGCAACTACAGGTACATCACAAATCATCGAGCTACCTGATACAGGCGCTCAAAATGATGAATGGAGTTGTGGTCCAAACTCCGCCGCAAGGGTACTGCGCTATTACGCGCATAATGTGGACTACGCAATCGTCAGAGCCGCTACGGACAAAAAACTATTTTTACCTGAAAAAATCCGTAATCCCTTTACAAATCAATGGATTGACGTGCGAACAGGTACGCCGCCTCTGACCTTACAACAGGTGATGCAACGTTGGGAAGGCGATCGCGTCAAGCGTTCAGCAAAATCTAATTTCAGTAAACTGATTAATCTCGTGCGATCTGGAAAACCTGCGATCGCCTTAATTCGAGTGGGTGGTTTTAAGGTTGCTTATGTTGGCTCGATTCCCTATTTACATTGGATTGTCGTCACGGGAGCCGATTCCCAATCTCAACAAATTTATTACACCGATACCAATAGCCAAAATTATTCTATTTCCTATCAAGATTTTCAATCTAAATGGAACTTGGGATTAGATCGAGATGGATTAGATAAAAGTATGAGTGGGGCGATCGCCAATATTTTGAGAAGTAATGGTGTCGAGCCAAGAACAATGGTTTGGGTAGATCAGAGTTAAATCGCTCCTTTACTCAGGCAAATAAACCTCATAGAAAACTTGAGACATAGTGAAAGGATCTTTTATGGGAAAGGTATCTATAGAAATATTTGGTGACTACTCAGGTTTGAGAGCAGGTAAAATGGGATTATCTAGAAAGATTAAT
>JBAXTW010000218.1:0-5536 GCA_037129985.1 Pseudanabaena sp. ELA645
TCCCTTTTCGCTTAATCCCGATCTTTCTTTGCTTCAATCTTGTCCAAAGTCCAATCATATGCTCGCTCCTTAGTAATTGCAATTGTACTCGCGACACCAATTGCCAGGAGTACTGCAGCTAGGCTTTTGATCACATTAATACAGCGCGTTAGCTATACCTCGCACGGTGATAATTTGCGTTTTTTAGTTTAGCCCCCCTAGCCCCCCAACTTTGGGGGGAACCGTTCTCTAGTTATGGGTTTCAAAGTCCCCCAGCATTGGGGGATTTAGGGGGCAAAAATCTCAATCTATGACCGTGCCAAGTATAACTATGTGGTGCTACCTTCTCCACCATCTGTTCAATGAGGAATCATCAAAATGAATGCAACGCAATTAGCCAATGTCCTTCAAAAAATCAAAACTGACCCTGTTTTGCAAGAAACATTACGAGTTACTAAACAGGACTGGGTTGAATTAAACCTAACAACTCAAGAAACATTTTATGGAATTAATTCTGGTGTAAAGAATGCCAATGAGATCAGTGATTCGGAACTTGAAAATGTAGAATCCAATTTTTCTGAGTGGTATATTTGTACACTCACCGTTTGGCGACAGTGTACGAAAGTTCCACAATGCCAATGAGATCAGTGATTGGGAACTTGAAAATGTAGCATCTCATGAATTTTCTGCCCTTATCGTATGTACGGAGACTTTCAACAGTGAACAATGACAAGTGTAAAAGTTTACCAAAACTTCTAGCCAAGGAGGGCTGGACTCTCCGACAGCGTTTAGATTACTCTCAAGCCCTGAATTTGAGTAAGTCCGTTGATGAATCACACCAGCTTGATGAATGGAGCAAGATTGTTGCCCCTAACCAAACTGAGAACTTTATTAAGCGTTTAGAATGGTCAGGCTATACCCCTAATCAAGCTCTATGGGCTTTAAATCCTCCTGAAGATGCGGTTCCTGCTCATCCAAGTTGGTTAGATTTCTTGACTTGTTTGCGTCAAGTTCTCGTGGAAGCTGGATGTAGTTTTAGTCAAAAGAAAAGTGTAAACCTGTATTCTACAAAGTCTCAGCCTTTACCTTTTGAAGAACTCTGGTTGCCTTTATGTGATTGGGGAGTGACTGAGCTTAAACAGCGTTTATCTCCAGACTTCTTAGAGGCAGTTAGTCATGATGCTGTAAACAGTCTAACAGAAAAACTACTTACCCGTCTTTGTCAATTAAGTGAGAAAGTTCTGTGGGAGGAATTTCACAAAGGTCGAACCCCTGGTCAAATACTGTTAGCTCATCTAGGAGATAATGGTGATGGTAGTGGACTGCCTATATGGGAGGCTTACTTAACATTTATTCAAGATAATCTTAAGGATGGTCTTGAAAAAATATTAACGATATATCCTGTTTTAGGACGCTTGTTAGCAAAAGTGGTAGAACTGTGGCTAGAATCAAGCATTGAACTATTAAAGCGTATTCATGAAAGCCGACAAGAGTTAAAGAATTGCTTTGATATTTCAAGTAATGCCAAAATAAGTGACATTCAACAAGGGATGAGTGATTTTCATCGAGGGGGGCGTTCTGTTGCAATCCTGCACTTTAAAGAATCAGACCATGAAGAGGAAACACCTCAAAAAGTAGTATATAAACCTAAAGACATGAATGTAGATTCTGTCTATCAAAGATTGCTTGGTATCATCAATCAACAGATCGGAGAAAATGTATTTCGAGTTTTGAAAATCCTTCCTCGGCAAGGATTTGGTTTCATGGAGTTCGTGGAACATCGTCCCTGTGTTAATGATCAAGAGTTAAGTAATTTTTACAAAAATGCAGGCCGATTGATGGCAGTTCTTCATATATTAGGCTGTACAGATTGTCACCATGAAAACTTAATTGCGTGTGGAGAGCAATTAATACTTATTGATACTGAGACTCTTTTAGAAGGCGATGTTGGTAATCATACTAATAATGATGACATTGTTATTAGCAATTTACAAAAGTCAATGGGAAGCTCAGTTTTACGTATTGGCTTGTTACCGCAATGGCTATTTATAGGCCGAAAAGCTCATGCAGTTGATATTAGTGCTTTAGGTATAATACCTCCTAAGAGGTCTTATATTGAACAACCTGGATGGTTAGGGATTAATAGTGATGGAATGTTTTGGGGAGAAGTAGAGACACCTGTTGATATCCCCACTAGCTCTCCTTTCCCCATCGGCAGTTCCAATCGTCTCAAAGAATTTCAAGGGGAACTGTGCGAAGGATTTCGCATACAAATGCAACAATTTCTTGATTATCGTCAGGTATGGTTAGATTCAAATTCTATACTTAGGGACTTTGCGGGCTTACCTCGTCGGATTGTTCTTCGTGCTACTCGTATTTACTTTCTTATTCAACTTCAGTGTTTAGAACCCGCTTCCTTAAAAAATGCAATAGCCTACAGTCTTAAACTGGAACAACTTGCTCGTAGTTATGTTTTGGCTACCGAAAAACCGATTAACTGGCTAGTTTTTGAGGCTGAACTAAGGCAAATGGAACAACTCGACATTCCATTTTTTGAACATTTAATTGATAGTGATACCTTAACTTTATCTGATGGCTTGCCCAATATTGAGCGTTTTTTAGATACCTCTGGTTTATTAGCTTGTCGAAGAAGATTAGAAGAGCTTTCAATTGATGAAATTAATTTTCAAATACAATTAATTAAAGGAGCAATAGAGGCTAAGCAAATTAGAGTTAGTTCTCTAGCAAGTCCGACAGAACGAATTGATATACATGATAGTTGTTCAAGTAGTGACTATAAACTTGATGAAGTAATTCGTATTGCCAAACAATTACAGCAACAAGCAATAAGAGATAAGCGTGGGTATCCTGAATGGTTAGGTATAGATATCGGACAAGATCAAGAAAAATTTAACTTTGGTTTAGTTGGTCTTTCGCTCTATGGAGGTCGTTGTGGCATTGCTTTATTTTTTACCGCCTTAGCTCATTTTTTAAGACAACAAAACTTTGATTTAGTATATCAAGAATCTTTAGTTGACGATATTCGTGGTTCTGTCGCTCATATCTTAGATATTGTTAAATCAAAAGATAGTTTTCTTTTATTTCGTTACTTACGAGATCAACCTCTTGGGTTATCAGGAACTGGTGGAATACTTTTAACACTTCAGATTCTAAGCCAGTTAGAAATCAACCCTATTGATGAGAATTTTTCTAATTATGAAAGAGTCGCTAAAGTGATTATAGATTGTCTTACCTCAGAACGTATTAATAAAGATCAAGAATGTGATTTAATTAGCGGTTGTGCTGGGTTAATTGGCCCACTCCTATCAATAGCTCAAGATGTTGAAAGCAAAAATTTGTCATCTCAAAAACCTTTAGACTTAGCTATTATATGTGGAGAGCATCTGCTTTCTAAACAAATGGAAAATGGCGGATGGTTGACCTTAAGAGATAAAAAGCCCCTAACAGGTTTTTCTCATGGTGTTTCTGGGATTATTGCCGCTTTAGCTCGTTTATATCAACTGACGGAAGATGATCGTTTTTTAACTGCTATTCAAAAAGGTTTAGTTTACGAACGCTCTGTTTTTTGTCTTGAAAAAAGAAATTGGCCAGATTTTCGCTCCAGTTCTGAACCGACAAAATTTATGAACAGTTGGTGTCATGGCGCTCCTGGTATTGCCTTGAGTCGTCTTTGTCTCAAGCGATCAGGGATATGGGATGAGCAAATCGCTACAGAGATGGAAATAGCTCTTGAAACTACCGCAAAACAAGATATGGGTGTCGATCATCTCTGTTGTGGAAGCTTTGGTAGAGCAGCAATTTTGAAATTGGCTAGTGACTCTCACATGGGAGAAAAATGGGATCTGTTCGCCCAGCAAATAGTAGAATTAGGTATGAAAAGATCTTCAAACCAAAAATCTTACCGTCTTTTTTCAACTCAAGAAGGAGAATTACTGTTACCTGGATTATTTACTGGAATGGCAGGAATTGGACTTCAGTTATTGTCATATAGTAGTGGGAAGACACAAGAAATAGTTGTCCAATGTTTAACATCCAACTTACTTTTATTGTAAGGATTCAGGTCATATCTAAAACGCTATGATTGATACCTATAGATAGTCTCAGCGAATCGTACATAAATACGCATTCTCAATAAGGTTTCTGAAGTAGTGTGGAAAAGTTCCTGATGTAGATCTAGAACTATATGACAAGATACATACAGGCTAACAAATTGATAGGCGATCAGGGCATAACAAATTCACCTGGTTGTTGAGTTCCGAGAAGTTATTAGCGATCACAAAAATATCTAGTCATATTGGGGAATAATGTCGATCCCTGATTTTTTTAGATGAAGGTAAAATAAATCAAGAAATATATCCTGAAATTTGCACAATAATAGCGGTTGGTTGGTGAGTTAATCAGTTATTTACTTAATCAGTTACTTTCGCTGTCTGTTTTTTGATAAGATTGTTGGAGATTTTTAGAATTCCAACTATTTATTTAGTTTAATGCGCTGAATTATGTTCAAACGTGCCATTTCTACTTTACTTGTTGTATTTGCTCTGTTCCTTACTAGTTGTGCTAACACCCCCACGAGTGGTTTAGTGCCGTTTGTTGATACTAAGGATGGCTATCGATTTTTGTATCCAAATGGTTGGACGGAGACTAAAGGTAACTCAGCGATCGATATTTTGTTCCACGATATTATTGAGCCGTCAGAGAATGTATCTGTGGCTATTAGTAAGCTGGAAACTGTGAAGTCCCTTGAAGAAATTGGCGATCCTGAAGCGATCGCTTTACGAGTTCAGCAGCGTGTGGTTGCGCCAGAAGGTTCGGGACGCAAGGCTAAACTGATAAATGTGAGTCAGAGAGCGACTAGTAATGATTTGGGCGATCGCAATTACTACATGTTTGAGTACGCTGTAGAGCGTATGCAGGGTGAGCCTCGTCATGATCTGGTAACGGTATCGACAAATCGCGGTAATCTTTATACACTGAATATATCTAGCCCTGAGAGACGCTGGGAAAGAGTAAAAGACTTGTTTGCTAGAGTATCTAAGTCTTTTGCCATTGAGTAATAGTTATCTCTTGAATACCTATTAGTCTTTGCGAATAATAGAATATTAGTAAGTAATAATCCGTCAAGATAATCCATCAAGCATATTGATTTGTTTCATTATGTTTGATGATTCGTAAACCAGATACATCAATATGCCCCAAATACTCATCATTGATGACGATCCCACCATGAGAATGACTCTTCAGAGGTTTCTCAAAATACAGGGGTATGATGTAATTCTTGCTAAGGATGGTGAAGAGGGGTTGGCGAAGGCGAAGGAACTGCGTCCATCCTTGATTATTTGCGACTGGATGATGCCGATCATTGATGGGTTAGAGGTGTGCCGTCGCATTAAGGGGACTGTTGATCTGGCTAATATCTATCTGATTTTGCTAACTGCGCGTGATCAGGAAGGGGATATTGTCAAGGGGTTAGAAATGGGGGCAGCAATTCCAAATTCAAACTGGTAACAAGCAATACATAATAGCAGTATAAAAT
>JBAXTW010000219.1:0-5448 GCA_037129985.1 Pseudanabaena sp. ELA645
CTTCGCGGGCGAATCAGCTTCTTTGGGTTTTATATTTATTTAATTGCGCCTAGCTACTTAGTAAGCTGTGCCAGTGATAATTTGTTTTGCAAATTAGGAGCCATGAGTCATTGAGTATTGATTTATATTGCGAAATTTATCCCCAAGTAGCTGATAGTCATCCGATCTCCATTGAGCAATGGCAAGAATGGTTTGATATTTGGGAGAAATATCTCCTGTCAGAACAGGCGATCGCTGAGGGCGAATATGAACTGTCACTTAGCATTACCGATGATCTGACGATTCAACAACTAAATTCGCAATATCGGCAACAAGATCGCCCCACGGATGTGTTGTCCTTCGCGGCGCTTGAGTCTGATATTCCCGAAATTCCTCAAAATGATCCTGATGATGATTCTGATTATGTCGAGCCAATTTGCTGGGGAGATATCATCGTTTCTCAGACAACGGCTATTCGACAAGCGGCGGAACGTGGACATTCCCTGATTTACGAACTGGCTTGGCTAACCGCGCATGGATTATTACATTTACTAGGCTGGGATCATCCTGATGAGGAAAGTTTAGAGGCGATGCTCAAACAACAGGATCAAATGTTACAGCTAATTTCTCTAAGTCAAAATGAATAGGTAAGGAAAGAAAAATAAATAACCTGTGAGAGTAGGGGCGGGTTTAGCCGATAATTTGACCATACACCAAGAGGTTATTAGTAAAACCCGCCCCTACAGCAGATGATGATTTTATTAAATTCCCAATCATAAGGAGCTTACGCCTCTTGTGCGGGTAACTTTGATAAAACTGAACCTCGCTAGATTGAGAACTGCAACATACCTTAAGTGATTGAGGGATGATTCTGGGTAAACTAGTTTCGTAGCGGTAAAATCCTGTAATTGCTTGAAAAATCTATTGGGACGAAAAAATCCATGAACAATGATTTATCGATATCAAGAATGTTTTTACTTACATCGCCATTACGATCCGAATTACGATCTGAGCAAATGACCCAAATTGACGATTTTGAAAAATCTGAGTTTACCCAATCAGAACAGAACGCGGCTCAGCGTAGCGATTCCTTTCAAATTGCCACAAATTTACTCCTCAGTTTTAAATATGCTGGACAAGGCGTTGGTTATGCTTTTCGGACTCAGAGAAATTTTCGGATTCATTTGCTGATTGGCGCGATCGCCTTATCCCTGAGCATTTATTTCCAATTGTCCGCCGTGGCTTGCTCGATTATTAGTTTGACGATCGCTTTAGTTTTGGTGCTGGAACTGTTGAATACGGCGCTGGAGGCGGTAGTTGATCTGACTGTGGGACGCGAGTTTCATCAGTTAGCTAAAATTGCTAAGGATTGCGCGGCGGGTGCGGTGTTGATTGCGGCGATCGCTGCTTTAATTATCGCCGCCGTGTTGTTATTGCCGCAGATACTAATAGAGGTTTTATAAGACTTTATCTCAACTACCATTATGGCTAATTCTAACTCTCAACCACAGCCTGACCATACAAGTCAAATCATCACCGTCCGCCCTGATTGCGAAACGGCGACCTTGCAAAAACTACCCTATTTTGTCGGCATCTCAGGTGCGACCGCAGGGACAAAAGGGATTTCGATGAATTTGGTGATCATTCCCGCAGGTGGTGCTGCCGAGCCACATTTCCATCGAGACTATGAAACTGCGATTTATCTAGTTAAAGGTAGGGTAGAGACTCGATATGGCAAAGGTTTGAGCCAATCCGTGATCAATGAAGCGGGAGATTTTCTGTATATTCCCGCAGGTGTTCCCCATCAACCCCATAATCTCAGTGATACGGAACCTGCCCATGCGATCGTTTCTCGCAATGATCCCAATGAACAGGAAAATGTCGTTCTTTACGATGTTTCTATAATGTGATTAGCTCTTTCATTTCCCTGATGGCGCGATCTAAGCCGACTAGTACCGCCCGACTAATGATGCTATGACCAATATTCAACTCCTCCATGCCTGCAATTTGCGCGATCGCACGAGTATTCCAATAAGTTAAGCCATGCCCCGAATTTAATCGTAGTCCTGACTTAATCGCTAACTCACCACCATCAGACAATACTTTCAACTCTCGTTTAAGCTCTTCTTCGTTTTTAGCATTGGCATAAGTCCCTGTGTGCAACTCAATAAATTTTGCCCCCGTTTTTGCCGAAGCTTCTATTTGCTTGGGTTCAGCATCGATAAACAAACTTACAGGTATCCCCGCGTTCTGTAATTGATGGACAAACTTACCTAAGCGATCGCCTTGAGCTTTGACATTTAAGCCACCTTCTGTGGTGATTTCTTCGCGGCGTTCAGGGACAAGGGTAATATAGTCGGGCTTCACATCAAGGGCGATCGCCACCATTTCGGGAGTAGCCGCCATTTCTAGATTGAGGCGAGTACGGATGGTTTGTCTGAGTAATCGCACATCACGTTCTTGGATATGACGACGATCTTCCCGCAAATGGACAGTGATGCCATCGGCTCCTGCTAGCTCAGCGATCACAGCACTAGCAACAGGATCGGGTTCAACACCGCGACGCGCTTGGCGGATAGTCGCAATGTGATCAATATTTACTCCCAGCGTAGGCAAGGCTTTCTCCTTAATGACTTTAATTTTAATATAGATGCAAAAAATATCTTTTTAAGAGTTGTGAGTTTTCCCCCGCAGGATATAAATCTCACAACTCATTTGAGATTTTCATATGTATTTAAATACTTTACCTCAATTCGTAATCTAATGAGGTATGCGAAAGTTTTTTTCGCCTTATCAACTCAATTTTTACCAGAATGTTTACCAAAACAATCTCCAATTCAGTCATTTGCACGCAACCAAAATTTTCTTGTTTGTAGAAAGTAGACAAAATCAAACTAATTCGCGTACGATCATAAACCGCTAAAAAATTCCGAAGTCCAATGAACTCTGACAAAATGAAACTGCTCGTTGCTGAAGCAGTTGTAGCCCTCACCCCCACCTTTACCCAAATCGATCTGCAAGTAAAAGATAATCTGGAGCGGGTTTTACAAGCTTTTCGCGATCGCCGTGTGGGAGCACATCATTTTGCGAGTGTGTCAGGTTATGGACATGGGGATATGGGGCGCGATGTCCTTGACGAAGTCTTTGCACAGGTAATGGGTGCAGAGTCCGCCGCCGTGCGCGTTCAGTTTGTTTCGGGAACCCATGCGATCGCCTGTTGTTTGTTTGGAATTTTGCGACCTCTTGATGAACTCTTATCCGTAGTCGGAGCGCCCTATGACACCCTTGAAGAAGTAATTGGCTATCCACTCACCTCAGAGAGTCAGGGAACAGCCTATTCAGGCTCACTCAAGGATTTCGGAATTACCTATCGTCAAGTAGAACTGACAGCAGAGGGTGGCGTAAATTGGGAAGCCTTAGCAAAGGCGGTCAAACCCCAAACCCGTATGGTGCTAATCCAACGATCCTGTGGCTATGCATGGCGAGAAAGTTTATCCATTGCCGATATCGAGAGAATTATCAAATTAGTCAAACAACAAAATCCCAGCACGGTTTGTTTTGTAGATAATTGCTATGGTGAATTTATTAGCGATCGCGAACCAACCGCCGTGGGAGCCGACATTATTGCAGGATCTCTGATCAAAAATCCTGGAGGAACGATCGCTACCGCAGGCGGCTATGTCGCAGGTAAAGCCGAATATGTGGAGCTAGCCGCCCAACGCCTGACTGCCCCAGGAATTGGTCGCGAAGGTGGCGCAACTTTTGACCTGAATCGATTACTATTTCAGGGATTATTTCTTGCGCCCCAGATGGTTGGTGAAGCGATGAAAAGCAGTCAACTCGCCGCCTATGTATTTGATAAATTAGGCTATGAGGTCAAGCCCAAACCCTTTGAGCCGCGCCGCGATATTATTCAAGCAATTCAACTGGGGAGTCCCGAAAAGTTGATCGAATTCTGTCGAAATCTCCAACGATTTTCGCCGATTGATTCCTATGTCGATCCGATTCCTGGGGGAATGCCTGGTTATGTCAGTCAATTAGTGATGGCGGGGGGTACTTTTATTGATGGCAGTACCTTAGAACTATCGGCTGATGGTCCTCTGCGTGAGCCTTATACGGTATTTCTGCAAGGTGGTACGCATTGGACACATTTAGCGATCGCCCTTGAAAACTTTAAACTTGAAAACCTTAAACTTATTGAACCATAAACGCTTGGCTATTTATCAAAAGCTCTAATGCTAAGTTAGGATTGAGTGGTTTAGAAAATAAATATCCCTGACCATAGCATTTTGCCAAAGAATTGCTAAATAAATCCCTAACTACAGCTAGTTCTGAAGATGTTTCTATTCCCTCAACGACAATAGTTTTTCCTAAAGAAAAAGCTAAAGAACCAATTGCTTTAACAATTATCCACTCTTCATTCACAATAAACGAACGGTCTATTTTGAGAATATCTATAGGAAAATCAGTTAGCCGCCGTAGCGATGAATATCCTGTCCCAAAATCATCAATACAAAACTGAATTCCTAACTCTTTTAGTTTGCAAAGAGTTTCTAAGGTGCGATCGCGATCGCCAATCATTGTATTCTCCGTGATCTCGATTTTTAGACAGTGAGGTGCGATTTTATATTTATTTAAAACTATGCAAATATGATCCACAAAATCAAATTGTGAAAGTTGTTTGGTTGAGACATTGATACTCATTGTTAAATCTGCATATTTAGATGAAGATTTTTGCCAAACCTGTAATTTTTTACAAGCATTTTCGATTACCCATTGACCAATTGAGTAAATTAAATCTGTAGTTTCTACGATATCAATAAATTCAACAGGATTAACTATCCCTCTTTCGGGATGTTGCCATCGGATTAGAGCTTCAAATCCATTAATTAAACCATTTTCTAGACTAACAATTGGTTGATAGAACAACAATAACTGTTCTTGGCTAATGGCTATCTGTAACTGATTATATAAGTCCCAATTAAACCCGATGAGATAAGAAATCTCTTTTTGAAGATTAATATTTTGACTTTCTAATAGTTTCGTTTGTTCCATCAGTTGTGATCGTAAGGAACTTATGCGTAGGTGAGTCTCGACCCTTGCTAATAATTCAACTAAATGAAATGGCTTATGTATAAAATCAATTCCACCAACAGCAAAAGCCTCAATTTTTTCGGCGACACTATCAACCGCACTTATAAAGATTATAGGAATTTCTTTAGTTAAAAAATTATTTTTCAGCTTAGTACAAACTTCATATCCATCCATCTCTGGCATTTTTACATCTAACAAAATCAGATTAGGCTGATGGTTTATAGCCAGATCAATAGCATTCATTCCATTTGTCGTAGATAAGACCTCGTAGCCTTGGTTTGACAACATAATTGAAAGAAGTAGTAAATTATATTGAGTGTGATCACTTACCGTTCGCTGATTTTCTTAATGCAAATGACATTCATTAATTTGCAC
>JBAXTW010000022.1:0-47676 GCA_037129985.1 Pseudanabaena sp. ELA645
CAAATACTTAACGCGAAGAAATTATTAAATAACTGTAACGTTTTCAAAACTGCTCTTAGTATTAATTTTGATTGCTATACATAGTTCTGTTGAGTTTTATAAAGATTCACGAATAAATCCTAAATTCATTACAATTCTATGACTGACTCTTTATCTCCTTCTAAATCAGCACAAACTAAATCAGCAGATATGGCTGAGCAAGGTCTATCTTCCCAGAATCAAAGCACAAATCAACTTATAAAGCCAATTATAGAGCCAATCATTTTGATTCGGAGGATCGCATTTACGATCGCGATCGCGACATGGATGGTGATGGCGATCGGTAGCGCGACTCGTGTGATGAATGCAGGTTTGGCTTGCCCTGATTGGCCATTATGCTATGGGACAGTTTTGCCTGCGGAACAGATGAATCTACAAGTGTTTTTAGAATGGTTTCATCGCCTAGTTGCCTCTACGGTTGGGTTTGCGACGATAGTTTTATGTGGGGCGAGCTGGTATTTTCGGCAATCATTACCCAAATGGACACCTTTAGCAGCAACGGGATCATTCTCCCTTGTGGTTTTTCAGGGGATTTTGGGCGGATTGACGGTTACGCAATTACTAAGATTTGATATTGTTACGGCTCATTTAGGGACAGGATTATTATTTTTCTCTAGTTTGCTAGCGATCGCGACAGCCTTAACTAATCAGACAACTTCTGAAGAATTACCAAAATCCACATCAAAACTGGCTTGGTTGGGTCTAATCGCAGCACTTCTAGTGTACATACAGAGCATTCTTGGCGCTTTGGTTGCCTCACAATGGGCGCTACATCAGTGTTTTGCCACACAAGATATGTGCATTGTTTTGAATACACATTTATTAGGCGTGATTCCTGCGACCATTGCTAGCATTGCGGTTGTGGTGATGTCTTGGTTGACTAAGGCGATCCAACCTTCATTACGGCGCTTCGCCTCGATTGTAGGTTTGTTGGTAATTGCTCAAGTGGCGATCGGTTATGCTACCTACAAGCTCCATTTACAGGTAGAACCACTTACAATTGCTCACCAAGCTACGGGGGCAGCTTTATTAGGGAGCCTCGTTTGCTTCACAGTATTGGCATTTAGAGATTCTAGACAAGATCAAACCCAACGAAGCTGATTTGCCCGCTTCGCGGGCGAATCAGCTTTTTTCTACTTATCCAACTGCGAAATATTTTAGGAGTTAATCGTAAATGCAAGAAACAGCGATCGCAGAAAATATCTTTGTTAAAACCAATGTTGAAACCAATGCAGAAATGCCGAAATTGGCAAAACGTAAATGGCATGAGGTAATTCAAGACTATACAGAACTCACGAAACCAAAGATTATCGTGCTATTACTGATTACCACCGCAGGAGCGATGTGGATAGCGTCAGAGGGGAAGGTTGATGCATTTCTAATGTTTATTACTGTTTTGGGTGGGGCGATCGCGGCGGCTTCGGCAAATGCAATTAACTGCCTTTACGATCGCGATATCGATGCCAAAATGGAGCGCACCAGTTGGCGACCCATCCCATCGGGAAGAATTTCGCCGCTTAATGCCTTGATCTTTGCGATCGCCCTTGCAGCAATCTCTTTCACACTGCTTACGGTTTATGCAAACCTTTTAGCAGCATGTCTAGCGATGTCGGGGATCGCTACTTATGTCGGCGTTTATACGATTTGGCTCAAACGCTCTAGCACTCAAAATATTGTCATTGGCGGTGCAGCAGGAGCGATCCCGCCCTTGGTTGGATGGGCTGCCGTAACAGGCGAACTAAGCTGGGCGGCTTGGGTATTATTTGCAATTATTTTTGTCTGGACTCCGCCCCACTTTTGGGCTTTAGCCCTGATGATTCGCGATGAATATGCCAAAGTTGGTGTACCAATGTTGCCTGTCGTTAAGGGTGCGGCGGTAACGGCTAATCAAATTTTGTTATACACATTGTTGTTAGTACCTGTGTCGCTATTGTTGGTATATCCCTGCAATGCGATGGGACTGGTTTACGCATTGTCGGCAGTGGGACTGGGTACAGCTTTTATTTACAAAGCAACTCAGTTACTGAGAGAGCCAGACGATCGCCAAGTGGCGCGTTCGGTTTTTAAATATTCGATCCTGTACCTAGGATTGCTTTGTGTTGCTATGGGTGTTGACAGCTTGCCAATTGCTCATATTTCTGGAGAACAGGCGATCGCTTTACTTCAAACTACAATTGCGATGATAAATTAACCATCGCATGACATTTATTGGTAATCTGGCGATCGCTGATTCAGAAATTCAAGCCGAAATAATCATCGCGTTATCTATTATGGAAGCCTTCAGTCCAATTCCGCCAGAGTGGGTCGAAAAAGCTACACATGCCTATAGCTTTTGTTGTCCACAATGCGGACAGCCACCCAGCAAAGCCGAAGCCGTGTGGGTTAATCGTCGATCGCCTGTGTATACCGAAAATCATCAACGTAAGTGGCAAGAGTTTTATCGTTGCGAATGCCAATCAGTTTGGTGGGCTTGGAGTAATGATCGTCCGCCTTCGGAATTTCGCGATCGGGCGCTGCGGAATAATCAAGACGATGATTTTTTGATCGGCTGAGAATTTGATCTGGGGCTGTAACTAAAAAATGGGTTCGCAATGAGATCGCAAATTGCATTAGTTCTGGCTCTGTCTTTTATTGCAGGTGCATACGCCAGTTTTTTAGAAGATTGGGCAGGATTTTATACCGTATTTGGCGTTGGTTTTGGCTTATCGCTATTGATCCCCGCCTTGTGGCGTTTAGGACCCAAGCGCTGGGTCTATCTTTTAGCGACATTAATAGCTGTATTTGCTTGTTTTTATGTCAGGATGCGTACCCCTCAGCCACAAGCTGACGATATTTCTAAATTTGCGCCATTATCTAATGCAATCGTGCGTGGACAGGTAATCGAAGCCCCCAGTCTGACCCGTAGCGATCGCGCCAAGTTTTTATTAGAAGTCAAGGAAATTAATCCCTCTGGCAAATTAAATATTAAAGATCTCAATCAAACTGCTAATCCCGCACCAACTACTTCTGCAAATACCGATTCTGATAAAAAGTTTCAGGCGGTGTCAGGTAAGTTGTATGTCACCGTACCTCTGATTGAGGTGACAGGCTTGAGAGCAGGACAAGTATTAGAACTATCGGGAAGGCTTTATTTACCAAGTCAAGCCGATAATTTCGGAGCCTTTGATTTCAAATCCTATCTGGCAAGGCAAGGAGTATTTGCTGGTTTAAGTGGGCGATCGCTAGTCATGCAAGGCGAGCCACCTAATTTTGGTGAATGGTGGTTTGTCAGTCGGATCGTCCGCGCTCATGTCATGGGTGCAGGTGTGCCAGAGGGATCGCTGCTTAGCTCCCTAGTATTGGGCAGTCGGGCTGTGGATTTGCCGAGCGATCTCAAGGATGCTTTTATTCAGGCAGGTTTAGCCGCAGTACTCGCCGCTTCAGGTTTTCAGGTAACTTTGGTATTAGGGGCAGCGATCGCCATAAGTAGCACCCGCACCTTAAAAGTTCAATTTGCGATCGGTAGCTTGAGTTTATTGGGATATTTACTGCTCACGGGTGGCAGTCCATCAATTTTACGCGCCGTGGTTATGGGATTTGGCAGTTTAATTGGTTTAGCCATCCAGCGCCGTAGCCGTCCCGTCATTGGTTTAATCATCACCGCCGTTTTGTTATTGCTATATCAACCACTTTGGATTTGGGATCTCGGATTTCAGTTTAGTTTTCTAGCGACTTTCGGGTTAATCACCACATCACGCTCAATATCCGAACGCTTAGAATGGCTCCCACCTACGATCGCGGAATTAATCTCCGTACCAATTGCCGCCTATATTTGGACATTACCCTTACAGCTATTAGTCTTCGGTAAACTTACCCCCTACAGCCTCATTGCCAATGTCTTCACCACGCCCTTAGTGGCGATTGGTACTTATGGCGGCATTATTAGCGGACTTTTAGGAATTATCTTTGTACCCATTGGCGCAGCGATCGCGTGGTTACTCTATCCATTACTACATTGGACAATCGACATTGCTCAATGGATCAATAGTTTACCCAACTCAAATATGAGCGTTGGCGCGATCGCACTCTGGCAAATGTTTATCGCCTATGCCTTATTTCTCGCAATTTGGCTTGTACCTTGGTTTGGCAAAATGCAACGCTGGACGATCGCCTTTACTTTAGCTTGTGTAGTCTTGTTTGTCCCCAATGCGATCGCGCAGTCGAATATATTTCAGGTGACATTGCCCGCGTTTAACGATGTGCCGATCATGCTGATTAAAAATCAAAACCAAACTATTTTAATTAATAGCGGCGATCGCCAATTTGCTAGTTTTACTCTCCAGCCCTTCTTACAAAAGCAAGGGCTTAATCGACTCGATTGGGCAATATCTACCAATAGCCAGCCCGATTATAGCGATGGATGGAATGTATTGATGTCAAATTCCCTAGCGATCGCCCAGTTTCGTGATGTCAGTCTCGGTGTTACTCCCAAGCCCTATCAAAATCTCCAACAAGCCCTTGCCAATGCGAAAACTCCTTTAGCATCCCTGAAAGCTGGCGAAACCCTAAAGATTAATAGCCAAATCGAAATCCAATTACTCAATCAATCCCCCGATGTACTAAAAATTAAAACTGGCGATTTATCATGGTTATTGCTGAATAATGCCGACCCAAAAACGCAACAAGCGATCGCTTCAAATAAAACTCTACTACCCCAATTATCCGCGAATATTCTCTGGTGGACAGGCGGTCAATTAGATTCTGCAATTCTCCAAGCCGTCAATCCTAAAGTAGCGATCGCTTCTGCAACCAGCGTAGTTGAAGAAATGGTCAATCGACTTTATGACGCGAAGATCAGGGTATTTTGGACAGGACGTGATGGTGCAATCCAATGGAATCCCGATAAAGATTTCCAAACTCTTCGTGATCAACAAGATGCGCGATCGCCTATTTAGCCTGTTGGTTGTCATACATGTAAGGAACACATGGGGAGATTTTAGAGGGGTTAGTAATGAACTCTACCAAGCTATTCAAAATCGAGTGGATCAAAGCTGATTGACGACTGAGCGCTATGACGTACATAAAGAATATGTACAGTGTCTTCTCTAATGGCAAAGATAATTCGATATTTGGCTCTTGATTTGCCATAAAGAAGTTGTCTAATTTCTTCGGATGTGGAATGATTTTCCTTGATTAAGGAGCCTCGTCTAGGCTTGTCTTGTAATGTTGCGATCGCACTCATTATTCCTCTAAACCATTGATCTGCATATTCAGGATTACGCTCTTTTAGCCATAGATAAATTGATTCTATTTGTTGCTCTGCGAAACGGGTTAGTTTAACTTGAAATTCCATGTTTTTTCTGCATTTCTTCGATAAACTGATGCACTGGTCTAGTGCGACCCTGCGCTAGGTCTTCTAATCCTTGTTTAATTCCTATGATGGTTTCTAGTTCTTCAATTGTATCTAGTAATTTTTGATAGGATGTTGCATCTTGGATGACTAATTCTGCTTTGCCATTGATAGTTAATACTATGGGATGCCCAGTGTTTTTCATCTGGGTGATCAGTTGATTGGTATTGCGTTTAAAGGTGGATAGGGGTTGAATGTCTTGACTGAGATTAATCATAGGGCTACGGCACTAAATTTGCATTTAATTTAATGTTAGCATGAAACAAAAAAATCGCCCCTCAAGCTTTAAACTCGAAGGGCGCGGAGCATCTAATCTCAAATTAAACAAAAATCAACAAGTTATCCTGTTGTCGCATTTAGTTCAGTAGCGTGTGTTAGCGGAGCGTAACGCACAAATGATTTAGTATGGAAAAAAGATTTGATTGCGTTACATTGCATTAACGCACCCTACGAACTAACTCAATAATGGCGCGTTATGCTAACGCACCCTACTGGACTGAGTATTCAATTCACTTAAGTAGGAATCTAAATATGTCCGTAACATTACATCTTCGCATCGAAAATCAAGGATTAAATCGTAAGGTCGATTTACAGTTTTTTGCATACTCTAATAATTTTTTCGAGAGCTTATCCAAGAAATTAGAACTTCCAAATACAACCGATACTCACAAGCTGATCTGAACGCTTTTGAAATGCAGCCCACAGAAATCTTTCAGCAATACCAAGGACTATTACCCTTTACCACCCTCTCACCAACCAACAACCCCGAAGAAACCTTAAGACAAGTTGCCAAGCAAATTGAACAAATTATCGCTATAATATCGGGTATAGCCCTGAATAAAGAAATCATCCAAAGACTTTTAATGACAAGGATTAAACAGATAAATCGTCTGCAAGCACAAATTAATCAGACACAGATTAATCAGACAGTTGATATTAATGAGCAGAAGGGTTTAGAACCTTGTGTTGTTGCAGCTTTTTATCATTTTACACAACTAGAAGATTATGAGTCATTACAGCCACCGCTCAAAGAATTTTGCGATATTCATCAACTCAAAGGCACAATCCTCTTAGCTAAAGAAGGAATTAACTCCACGATCGCAGGGAGTCGCGCTGCCATTGATGCGTTATTGGCTTATTTACGAAGCGATCGCCGCCTTCAAGATTTAGAACATAAGGAATCATATTGTCAAGGAGTTCCTTTTCAACGAATGAAAGTGCGCCTAAAAAAAGAGATTGTGACTTTGGGTGTACCAGATATCGATCCGCGTTATCGAGTCGGAACATATATCGATCCTAAAGATTGGAATGCTTTGATCGCTGATCCTGATGTCGTGGTAATTGATACCCGCAATAACTATGAAGTGGAATTTGGAACTTTTCAGGGTGCGATTAATCCGAATCTCGAAACCTTTGGCGAATTTCCTGATTATGTACAGAATCAATTAGATCCCGAAAAACATCAAAAAGTAGCCATGTTCTGCACTGGTGGCATTCGTTGCGAAAAAGCTAGCGCCTATATGCTGTCACAAGGATTTACAGAGGTCTATCACCTGAAGGGCGGTATTCTCAAATATTTAGAAGAAGTCCCCGATGAAGAAAGTACTTGGGAAGGTGAGTGCTTTGTTTTTGACGATCGCGTTAGCGTTAAACAACTAAATCAAAAAACCAATTAAACACCAAAAATCTCTTGCGGAGTTAACTGTAACTCAGGAAACATAGGCGAAACAAGGCGATCGCCATTAGTAAACTCAGTCACATCATACCAACCATCCGAAAGCACGAACACCGACACCTTCGCCTCAATTGGATCAACAATCCAATACTCAGGAATATCCCGCGCCGCATACTCCGTCCTCTTAGCGCGATAGTCGGTGATCTTTGTCGAAGGACTCACCACCTCAATCACCAACAAAGGCGGCGACAGGTCAAAGCCAATCACTGCTTCACGATCCTGCAAAGACTGCCACTCATCACGCAACATCACCACCACATCAGGAATACGCGCAGTATCCAACCCAATTCCACGCGGACAACGCACCCCAACAATTCCCTGCAAAGCGATCCAAGGCAAATCTAAGCGATCAATTTCAGTATCAAGATTCCGCTCCAAAGATCGGGTAATTCCGCCGTGCTTACCAGTAGCTAGTGACATTGGTACAAGTTCTCCATCAACTAATTCATATTTTGTATCTGAATCATCGAAATAAGCTAGATAATCAGCAAAAGTGACTCTAGTTTTAATAGGTTTTGCGATCGCAATAGTCATCAGCTACTCCTTCAAATTGCTCAGGTTTTAATACAAAATTTCAGAACCATATCCACATATATTTTAGCCGAAATTTCTCACGGCGATCGCCATACGATGAGCAAATATCATGAATTAAAATCTCAAAAAATAGGTTGTGATTACGGTAAACTGAGTTACTGTCCTTCAACTCGTGGTTATGGCAAGTTTTCTGTTAGAAGTTGGTACTGAAGAGCTACCCGCTAGTTTTATTGTTGACGCTTTACGCCAGTGGCAAGAGCGCATCCCAAAAAATTTAGATGAACACCAACTAACTACGAGTAAGGTCAGTGTTTATGGTACGCCGCGCCGTCTGGCGGTACTGATTGAAGGTTTGCCAATCCAACAAAGTGATCGCCGTCTTGAACTTAAAGGTCCTGCGGTTGGTTCGGCATTTGTGAAGGGTGATCCACAGGGTGAACCGACTAAGGCTTTATTGGGATTTGTTAAATCGAAGGGAATTGATATCCAAGATATTTTTATCAAGGAAACCGACAAGGGCGCGTTTGTGTTTGCCAATCAGCAAATTGTCGGGCGCGAGACGATCGATATTTTGCAGGAGCTTGCACCAACTTGGATTACAGGGCTAGAAGGTAAACGCTTGATGCGTTGGGGGAATGGTGATTTGAAATTTCCCCGTCCGATCCGTTGGCTGGTGTCGTTATTTAATTCTAAGATTTTGCCGATTACGCTGGAGAATGTGCAGAGCGATCGCATTAGTCAAGGACATCGCGTATTACATAAGCGACCAGTGATTATTGACACAGCCAAGGATTATGTCGCAACGTTGCGAGAAGCCTTTGTGGTGGTCGATGGCAAGGAGCGCCAAAAACATATCGTCACTCAAATCAATAGCATTGTCGAATTGTTTGGTGGTAAAGCCGAAATTCCTGAAGATTTACTCGAAGAAGTAACCTATTTGGTGGAATTTCCGACGGCGGTAATTGGCGAATTTGAGCGTGAGTTTCTGGATCTGCCCCAGCCTGTGATTAAAACCGAGATGGTCAGTCATCAGCGCTATTTCCCTGTCCATTCAGTCGATAATCCCGATCAATTAATGCCACGTTTTATCACGATTTCCAATGGCGATCCAGACAAGTCGCGGTTGATTTCGGCGGGAAATGGTCGTGTAATCAGAGCGCGTCTCTCTGACGGTAAGTTTTTCTACGACAGCGATCGCGCTGTACATTTACAAACGTTTTTACCATTGCTCGAAAAGGTCACATTCCAAGCGGATCTAGGTTCGGTTGCAGAAAAAGTTGAGAGAATTAGAGCGATCGCTAAATCCGTGATTGCATCTATCTCTAATTTAGAACTGCTCGAAGCGGATCTGACCTTAGTTTATCGCACCGCGCAACTGGCTAAAGCCGATCTCGTCACCCAAATGGTCAAGGAATTTCCTGAACTGCAAGGTCAAATGGGCTATTACTACGCATTATCTAGCGGTGAACCGATTTCCGTGGCAACAGGGATTCGTGAGCATTATCAACCTAAAGGTGCTGGCGATACGTTACCCACTTCTTTAACGGGCAAGATTATTGCGATTAGCGATCGCATTGATACCCTCGTTGGTATTTTCGGCTTAGGGATTATTCCTACAGGTTCCTCTGACCCCTTTGCCTTACGCCGCGCCGCTACGGGTGTTGTGCAGATTGTCTGGGATAATGGCTTTACCCTCGATTTACCAAAACTTTTGCAAGCAGCGATCGCAATTTATGCTGATAAAAATTTGCTAGCCAAACCAGCCGAAACCGTCCTTGAGAATCTCTATAAATGGTTTAAGCAACGCTACGAAACGATTTTGGCGGATCAAGGTATTGAGTACGATCTCGTTAATGCCATCTCAGGAACCGAAGATCTTGCATACACTTTGCATGGTTTGAGTAATCTTACCCGCATCAAAGAACGCGCCCACTTCCTGCAAAAATCTCGTGAAGATGCTACTCTCAGTGCCATTTATGAACCAATCGTCAGAGCCTCTCGTCTCGCCGTTCAAGGTGATTTAGATAGCGTCACCGTTGATGTGAAATCGATTATTAACCCTGCAACTTTAATCGAACCTGCGGAACAGAATTTATATCAGGCGATCGCGGCTCTGCCCAATCAACCCAGTGATGAACAGCTAATGGAAGGGATTAAGGCGATCGCTCCAGTCCTCGCCAAGTTCTTTGATGAAGTGCTAGTCATGGCAGAAGATCCCCAAGTGCGTCAAAATCGCCTCAATCTGCTTGGCATCATCCGCAACTACAGCCGTCAGTTAGCTGACTTTAGCGCTATTCTCAAGTAGTACATCCCATCTAAAAATCACAAAAACATCAATAAGATTTCTTTATGGCAATAATTATCGATGGCAAGGCTCTTGCTAAAAAAATGCAAAAGGCGATCGCAGATGAGGTCGCGCACTTACAAAAAAAATATGCCCAAGCAGAATATGGTCGTCCGCCTGGGCTAGCCGTGCTGATGGTAGGGGATAATCCAGCCAGTGCCGCCTATGTCAAAAATAAAGAAACCGCTTGTCACAAAGCGGGAATTGCTTCTTTTGGTAAACATTTCCCTGCTAGCGTGACGCAGACTGAGTTAGAGCAGGTGATCGATGAGCTAAATGCCGATGAGCGGGTAGATGGCATTTTGATCCAATTGCCTTTACCTGAAAATCTCGATGCGATCGCCCTATTAAACCGTCTTGCCCCTGACAAAGATGCCGATGGTTTGCATCCCTATAATTTAGGGAAACTCGTAAGAGGTGAAGTGGGATTGCGGAGTTGTACACCTGCGGGAGTAATGGAATTACTCGCTGAAGCCAAGATTGATCTCGCGGGTAAAAACGCTGTGGTGATTGGGCGGAGTATTCTCGTTGGTAAGCCCGTTGCTTTAATGCTGCTCGAAGCAAATGCCACAGTCACGATCGCCCATTCACGCACTAAAAACCTTGCCGAAATTACCCGTAATGCGGACATTCTAATCGCAGCGATCGGTAAGCCCGAATTTGTGACAGCGGATATGGTTAAACCCGATGCAGTGGTGATTGATGTAGGTATTAACCGTATTACCGATGCGGAAGGCAAATCACGCCTAGTCGGTGATGTGGACTATGAGAATGTCAGTAAAGTTGCCTCCCACATTACCCCCGTCCCTGGTGGCGTGGGTCCAATGACAGTAACGGTGCTCTTGCATAATACGGTTTTGAGCTACAGAAAAAAGTTAGAGAAAAATTGACGCTCTTAGCATAGCCAAGAAATAAAAAGAGAGTTGCGGCGCTTCGCGCCGCAACTCTCTTTTCGGTTTGAGAGAAAATAGGTTAAGCAGCTTGTTCTTCTAATTGATCCTTGTGAAGCCAAATTACGGGAGTCGGAACCTTACCAAACTTAATTTGGACATAATCACCACGAAACTCCAATACTTCACCCCATGTCTCAAAAAGATAGGATGACCAACGTGGATCATTTGCCGTTGCTTCAGTACTATTGTCTAACTTTTCACGAATTGCGCGAACAAGAGTGCCTTTTTTTAATGCCATAGGTTTTAACGCAACAAATAATTAAGGTTCTAAAACTACTATACCAACAGGAATTGACTTACAGCGCTTTGCGCTAACACAAAATAGAGGGAAAAGTTTAAAACTGACGCAAAGCGTCACTTTTAAACTTGCTAGGATAGTTAAATGAATTAGGGATAAACGTCATGTGTATCTGCATTAACTGCACCTATGTCGATCGCTGCATAACCTACCACTCGGTCGAAGCATTACATTTGCAACCACATTTAACCGAATTTCCAGATTTTGAGGCAAATTCGCCTACGGTTAACGTGAATATTAGAACTGAGTCTGAAGATATTCAGATGGAATGGGATGTTGTCGGCTGTGAAAGTTTTTCGTCAGAGATGGGCAAATGGGCAAAATTACGCCCTAATGAACTTGTGCCTACCTAAATCTAAATTTGCTGCACAGCCGTACCTTGTGCAGCAAATTCGGATTAAGAAATACGCAAAAGCTCAACATCAAAAGTCAATGTGGCATTAGGAGGAATAACGCCGCCTGCTCCACGAGCGCCATAACCAAGATCAGGGGGAATGATCAATTTATAGCGATCGCCAACTCGCATATTTGATAATCCTTCATCCCAGCCTTTGATAACTTGACCAACGCCAAGCTTGAACGAAAAAGGACTATTGCGATCGCGAGAACTATCGAACTTGCTGCCGTCTTCCAATGTCCCTGTGTAATGCACAATTACAGTGTCACCTTTTTTAGGTGTTGCGCCTGTGCCTGCAACAAGGACTTGGTACTTGAGTCCAGTGCCAGTTTCTTTGATTTCGGAATCACTCATATTAATTAAAGATGCTGCTGCTATTTTTACTTCTGTTTGTGTAGGTGCTCCCGTAGATGGTGCACCGATGCTGGCGTTTGCGGTCTGTCCACCTGTAATTTGAGCAACTACGATGAACAGTACAGCAACTGCCATAATGCCAAAGCTAATCAAAATATCTTTCAAGGCTATATATCTCCAATCAGTTATAGCTTTATGTGATGAATAAGCTTTTGGGATTTTACAGCGCTTTGCGCTAAAAATCACCACAAAAAAGAGCCATCAGTTGTATGGCTCTTTTTTGTGGCTATGCCAGGAACGAGATTTGAACTCGTGACACGTGGATTTTCAGTCCACTGCTCTACCAACTGAGCTATCCCGGCGCGGCGTTTTTTTTGCGCTTAACTAAGATAGCACTCAAATGCATTTTCGATCAATAGGAATTTAAATAATTTTTAAAATTTCTATAAACAAGCGAAATACGCAAAACGCGGTAGTTAAAGCTTGTGTATATTACTAATCTAAATATTTCGGCTAAGCAAAATCAGCTACAGATTGGCATATTGGCGGGTGTAATGTTAGTCAAGAGCTTCCAGTTCGGCTAAAGATAAACCCGTTACTTGAGCTATAAAATCCAAAGTACTTCCCGCCACTCTCATCGCCTTAGCAATATTTAATTGTTCCTCTCGCCGCCCTCTTTTCCATCCCTCTAACTCTGCGGCGATTTTCGTGGTTTCCAGAATACTGATCTCGTATTGCTTATCTTTGAGATATTTCTTATAGGCTTGACTTTCGGCAAGATCTAATGTTTCTTCACGTAACCGCTCCTTAGCTTCTGGCAATCCTTTGGCGGCAAAGCTATCCTTGATTTCACTATTTTTGAGAAAATAAATCCATTCATCTAAACTATCTTTGGTTGAGTTATCAAACTTGTTCACCCTCAGTAAATAATATTCTGGGAAAATCTGGTGAATATCTTCGACTTTAAATAATTCTTTTTGGGTTCCCGAAAGTTCTAGGCGATCGCTAAGGTGGCGACCTAAAAATTCCATTCTTCCTTCATAGACATAATCATTACCGCGACCAAGGGAAAAATAAACAATGTTAATTGAATATACTTTTTTGATATTGCTGTATGGTTCCCCTCGGTTGAGATAGTCAATGATTAAGGTAGAAGCACCATAGAGCATTCGATGAAAGTAATCTTGCTCCGTACTATTCTGCACTTCGATGAGTAATAACTCCCCTTGAGTACTACGGGCGAGAATATCCACTCGATTTAATTTGCTCTCTTCGTTAGACTGATTACTTTCGCTTTCTAGAACTGTATCAATCTTTATCGATTGTCCAATTAATTCACTGATAAAACCTTCTAAAATCACGAAGTTGACTTTATCGCGTAAGATTTTTTTGATTGCCCAGTCAAAACGGATATGTTTCATAACTCAAATCCTTTCTTACGTGAAAAATTAACTAGGAAGCAGTCACTAGCCAAAAGACCGATCGCAGTCCATCGCGTAGAGATTTAGCGGGATCTTCGGAATTGGTATTTGTTGGGATTGTCACGGGATGCATCTGAATACCGCGACTGCCTAGGACAATTTTGCCAATCACCAAAGCGCGAGGCATATGATAGTCAGAAGTGATCACATATATATCGGTAATTCTCCGTTTCTGAAACTCCGTCACCATACTCGTAAAGTTAGTCACAGTATCTACGGCGCGATAGTCTAGGTGGATGCGATCGCGATTTATACCAGCCCGATCAAATACATACTCAGAATATTCTTCGGGACTGCCTGACGAAACATAAATTGGTAATTGCGGATGCTTTAAAGCAAACTGCGCCGCAAATTTTTCGCGGTTGGGGTGTCCGCCTAAGACCAATATCGCCTGTGGTTCTTTGACGGCTGGACTGGTGCTGATAGGGGACAAACATGGCAACCCAAAAATCATGCACCCAGCGCTAATTAGTCCAGATAAAGCGGTCATACAACTCCTGCGAGAATAAGGGTTAGTCATCATCATTCTTCTCTTAAAAATCTAATTCGCGTCGCCCCTCGATCGCTTTGGCGAGTGTAACTTCATCGGCATATTCTAGATCACCGCCCATAGGAATACCAAAGGCAATTCGCGTAACTTTAGTAAAGGGTTTTAATAATCCGCCCACATAGAGCGTAGTGGTTTCGCCCTCGACACTGGGAGCGATCGCCATAATTACTTCAGCGACCTTGTTGCCACTGACCCGCCGCACCAGAGTTTGAATATTAAGCTGATCGGGGCTAATGCCATCCATCGGTGAAATTAATCCTCCTAGCACATGATACTTACCGCGATATTCACGGGTCTTTTCCAGAGCAATTAAATCACGGGAATCGGCAATTACGCAAATAGTTGAATTATCGCGACTGGGATGGGCGCAAATTTCACAAATTGGTTCTGCGGATAAATGTCCACAGATCGTACAGCTACCAACTAATTGCTTAGCTTGGATTAAGGCTTGAGCAAGGGCTTCAACCTCTTCGGTGGGGCGTTTGAGAATATGCAGCGACAGGCGCTGGGCTGTTTTTGTGCCAACACCTGGGAGGCGTTGCAATTGTTCGATGAGGTTAGCTAGGGGGCGGGTATACAAAACAGCGAAGGCATGAAGTAACCTACCAATTTTAACGTTTAAAACAAAAAAAAGAGAAAGCGCAGAGCGCTTTCTCTTTTTTATTGCGGTTTTCAAGTTGTCAAGGACAACTTGAAAACTTAAAAACCCGTATTCTTTATCTCGGTTTTTACCTTGTTGCGAAACCGAGATAAAGAATATTAGCTATGCGCCGCTTCGCTCTGCATCGCCAATTATGAATTTGCTTTAACAAATTTATTTTGCAAAGCGTAGGCTTCGCGCTCCATAAGATTGTTTTCGTATTTTTGCTTGGCGCGTTTGTATTCCACAAAATACTGATAACCAAATTGGTCTAATCCTCCATTTTGAACGCATTGACGGACATGTACCATTTCATGGGCGATAATCCCCAATTGCCTGAGATCTTCAGAATTTTGGGGATCGCGGAGATAGATCCGATCGCAATAGGTTTGGGCGATCGCTTCGACATTACCAAAATGGACAGCTACATTGCCAAATTTCCAACGATCCATCATTTGGGCGTTGTAGATCACCGTAACGCGATCAAGGTAATCAATGAAATATCGCCTTAGATAACGTTTCTGAATATTATCAAGCGGTAGCCCCGCACTATTTTTAGAGCGCATTGTTTTGGCGGCTGCCTGATAGGCGATCGAACCAGCCTGTCCCCATGCTTCATCAACTAAAGTGAGTTTTGCCTCAGATTTGGTGAATATATCCATGTCAGAAATACCTATAGCTGTCACCAGTGCTAGGGTAAGCAAAATTAAAAAGCTTATTCTGCGAATGGTATTCATTACTTTCTCAAAAAAACACAGAGTGAGTGCAAAGCACCCACTCTCCTATTTTATTCTGGATTTTGATTTAATTCGTTAGTCACAATTACCACCGTAATATTGTCGCGACCGCCGCGCAGCTTGGCTGACTCGATTAAGGCTTGACCAGCTTGCTGAGCATTGCGAATACTCTTGAGATGATGGGCAATGCGATCGTCGCTGAGTTCTTCGGTTAAACCATCGCTGCAAATCAAAAAGCGATCGCCTGGTTGCCATTCAGTTTCTCTCGCTGTGATTAATTTCAGGTCTTCACGCCCCAAACATTGCAACAACATATGCCGCCAAGGATGACTTTTTGCCTCATCAGCATTCACAACTCCAGTTTGAATTGCTCTAGCGATCCATGTATGGTCATCACTGATTTGCTCAAGCTTAGCGCCATGCAATCGATATAACCGTGAATCACCAATATGACAATACCAAGGCTGATCATCACGAAATAGCAAAATGACGATGGTTGTCCCCATGTCCGATCGCACAGGATTAGCATTTTGGTCATTAATAATCGCAATGTTGGCTTTATCGATGGCAAGTTGCATGATTTTTTGGGGATCTGTCTCGATATCCCAAAGGGATTCTAAGCACTCTCGCACTGAATCGACAGCAATTTGACTCGCCACCTCCCCCCCTGCATGACCGCCCATGCCATCAGCTACTACAAAAAATCGTCCTTCAGGGTCGATGTAGTGAGAATCTTGGTTGGCTGATCTGACACAGCCTGTATCGGTTGCTCCCGCAAATAGACGCTTCATGTTAGGTGGTTGGGCTTGACGTATTGATATTTAGTAGTCTGCTAGCAATCTATAGTTTAACCTTCACAGGCAAAAACTAGAGCGATTCCCATTATAAAATCCAAAATGTAATAGCAGCTTTTTGTATCGTCTTTCTATTCTTGTTAATTAATGTTCAGGGCGATCAATACGGGATAATGATTAATATAGGATTTTTTATAATTTTTTTATGAGCATACTAATTCGACAAGCTACGATTATTTTGCCCGATCGCCAGACTTTACTAGGTGATGTTTATATTCAGTATGGCAAAATTGCCGTGATCGCTGAGAATCTTGATCCCAATAATTTAAGTCCAGATGCTCAACCTTTAGAAATTATCGATGCAACGGGTTTGACGTTGATGGCGGGTGTGATCGATCCGCAAGTGCATTTTCGGGAACCTGGGTTAGAGCATAAAGAGGATTTGCGATCGGCGAGTCATGCTTGCGCGAAGGGGGGCGTGACCAGCTTTTTAGAAATGCCGAATACTCGTCCATTGACGATTACACAAGAGGCGCTAGATGACAAACTCAGTCGAGCGGCGAGTAAATGTGTGGTGAATTATGGCTTTTTTATTGGCGCAACAGGAGAAGTTTTACCTGATTTATTAAGCGCAAATCCAACCTGTGGGATCAAGATATTCATGGGATCAATGCATGGGGCTTTATTGGTCGATCAAGAGGAAATTTTAGATCGGATTTTTTCGCAAGGCGATCGCCTGATTGCTGTTCATGCGGAAGATCAAGCGCGGATTGCTCAGAGACGGCTCGAGTTTGCCGATAGTAAAGATCCTGCGAAACATTCATTAATTCAAGACAATCAGGCGGCGCTAAATGCGACCAAGCTGGCGGTCAAGTTAGCTAACAAATATCACCGTCGCTTACATATTCTGCATATGTCCACTGGGGAAGAAGCAGAATTTCTGAGGGCAAACAAGCCTGAATGGGTGACTGCTGAGGTAACTCCACAGCATTTATTGATGAACATAGGTGCTTACGAAAAAATTGGTTCCCTTGCTCAGATGAACCCGCCCTTGCGATCGCCCAGTGATCAAGAAATCCTCTGGCAAGCCTTACTTGATGGCGTAATTGATTTCATTGCCACTGATCACGCGCCCCATACCCTAGCTGAAAAAGGACTTGCCGCTAGCCAAGAGCAGTTAATCTCTGAACCTGAAAAATCATCTCCAAATACGATTTTATTGGAACCCGCTAATGTACCATCGGGAATGCCAGGGGTAGAAACCTCAATGCCCCTAATGCTGACAGAAGCAATGAAAGGTCGCTGCACAGTCCATCAGGTCAGTCAATGGATGAGTAGCAATGTCGCAAAAGCTTACAAAATCGCCAATAAGGGTGAAATTCGGATTGGGTGGGATGCTGACTTGGTGTTAGTGGATTTGCAAAACTATAAACCTGTCAGAAATGAAGATCTGTTGACCAAATGTGGGTGGAGTTCATTTGCAGGATGGGAACTCACAGGCTGGGCGGTGACAACAATTGTCGGTGGTCAAGTGGTGTTTGCCGATGGCAAAGTTAATGCTGATGTGCGTGGTCAAGCATTGCAGTTTGGCTAGATTCGCGACACAATGAGTATTAATAAAAGCTGATTTGCTCACTTCGCGTGCGAATCAGCTTACTGCAAGACTTCTAAATTACGCAATATTATGTTTGTTCCGCGCAAGGAATTGGGAAAACGATTAGACCGAGTATCAAGTGACAGAGTGAGCAAAGTATTAATTTTGTTAGTAACCGCGATCGCAACGGGGTTGTTTGCTGCATGTAGCAATACAAATACAAATAGTAATAATACTGGGAGAAATGATCAAAAATTATCTACGCCAGCTATCGATAGCACCAAAGTCACCCCAACTCCCCCCACAACAGTCCAATCCACTTCACCAAAACCTCTAGCCCCCAGCACCATCACCGCTAGTTCCACTCCTAGCCCTACAGTCGCCTTCAAAGACTTACCCGAACTAAAAATTGGTGAACTCGAAACCTATAAACGAGGGGGCTTATTGGAAATAGATATTCCGAAAGGTTGGAAACTGGTTGATAACAGTCAACCGAGTGAAATCCTAGTCACTTGGCTTGAAGCAGCCGAACGCGCCACGGTTTCTGTAAATATTTTTGTACCGCCAAGTGAAATAACTGAAAATCGTCTGAGTGATATTTTTGAAACCATTATCAAAGGCATGTATAGTCATCAGTCAGATTTTTCAATGCGATCGCCAGTGCTTGAAGCGACAGGAAATATCGTAATTGAATGGACATCAACGGTGACAATTGGGGATAAAAGAGTTAAGTTTCAAGCCAATAGCCGATTACAAAGAATTAATAATAAGTTTGCTATTTTGACTGTTGGAGCGATCGAGCCTAAATTTACAGAAATGCAAGATGCTTTCGCTAGAATTGCCAACAGTCAGATCGTGAATCCGACCCTCGCCATTCCTTGAATAACTAGAAGTCTTAAATATCAAAAAAATGCTGAAAATTAATTCTATAGCTACTACTTTTGGGGCGATCGTCTTTTTGTCATTCCTAGTCGGTAGCTGCACCCCTGATGTAAAGCCCGACAACAAAACACCTGTGGCTGCTAGTCCCAGTGCTGCACCCAAAACACCTAACGCAAAAAGTGTTGCGACAACCAAACCAGAAGCTTCAGCAAAACCTGATGTTCGCATACTGAAAGTCAAGATCGATGGTTTGGAACCCTATAAGCACCCATCGGGATTATTTCAAATTGATGTACCTAAGGGTTGGTCTCCGAAAGAGAACAAGAAACCTAACGAAGTAATTGTGTTATGGTTTGATCCCACCAAAAATGCTTTACTGTCTGTTGATGTTTTTAAAGCTCCTACGGAAACTACAACTGCGCAATTGACTACGTTACTAGAAACATTTCTCAAGTCAACTTTTGGATCTAGGCAGGGGTTCATTTCGGAAAAACCTGTACAGCAAAAAGATGGTAGCGTGCAGATTGTCTGGAGTTATGATGAATCGATCAAAAATATCACCGCCAAGGTACAGGGTAATAGCTTTATCAGTCGCAGTGGTGATAAGGTTTCGTTGATTACCACTGGCGGAGTTGCTTCTCAAATACCTGAACTGAAGGAGTCTTTCGATCGCGTTGTCAATAGCTACAAAGTTGATCCCACAGTATCTATCCCTTAAAGAATGACAAATAACCTATGAGAGTAGGGGCGGGTTTAGTCGATAATTTGACCATACACCAAAAGGTTATTAGTAAAACCCGCCCCTACAGCAAGTGATGGTTTTATTAAATTCCCAATCCCAAATGTAGAAATATGAAACTTGTGATCGCCATCATAGACGCATTTACTAATCAAGTATTTCGCGGCAATCCTGCTGCTACAGCCTTAGTTGATGAATTTCCTGAACATTCGCAAATGCAACAAATTGCTGCCGAAATGAATCTGTCAGAGACTGCATTTGTAAAGCGATTATCACCAAATCATTTCCATTTACGTTGGTTTACACCCAAGCAAGAAGTTCCACTTTGCGGTCATGCAACTTTGGCGATCGCCCATTATTTACGCGAATTAAACGAAATATCCACTGATCAACCACTTATTCTCTCAACATTGAGCGGTGATTTAGTTATCACATTTGAGAATAATTTGATCGCGATGGATTTTCCTGCTGCTTTCTATCACGAATGTTCAGAGCGATCGCAACAGGTATTAGCCGATATGCTCAAAGCAATCCAATATGAAATGCTGGGACAAAGTGGAGATTACATCACGGTTCTATTGGAATCCGAGTCCGAGGTCAAAAATTTTCAACCAAGCTATGAAAGCATTACCAAGTTAGATGGTTTTGGATTTATTGTGACAGCGATCGCCGATGACTCACAGCCCTATGATTTTGTGTCCCGATTTTTTGCCCCAAAAGCAGGAATCCCCGAAGATCCCGTCACAGGCTCGGCGCATTGCAGTCTCACACCCTATTGGGCAAAACGTCTTGGTAAGAGTGAGCTTCGAGCTAAACAACTATCTGCAAGGACGGGCGATCTCCAAGTCAGCGATCGCGATATGAGAGTGATGATTAAAGGTGAAGCAATGACATTTCTACGCGGCGAAATTATTTTACCCAAGTAACGTCCGCTTCGCGGGCGTTACTTGGGATTAGGCTTACCGATCGCTGTAGGTTTGCTTGACTAAGGGTAGAAATACTTTCACCACAGTTTTTTCGTAAGGAATACTTTCAATCACTAAGCGACCACCATGCAATTCGGTAAGTCGCTTCACGATCGCCAATCCCAATCCTGCACCCTGCTGAATATATAGCTTTTTCTCGAATTTCATATATGCACCAAAATTAGCCATCTGCTCAGGTTCAATCCCCTGACCGCGATCGCTTACACTCAAACAAAACTCATTATCCTCAATATCCCCCGCCACATCTACGGGTGAGCCTTCATGGGAAAATTTGAACGCATTATCAATAAGCTCCTTAGCGATCGTCGTTAAATAAGAATCAGAAATATTGATCCCCGCATCTTTGACATAAATATTCAAGTCGGAAACACGATTACAGGTATCAGCAATTCTTTTGGCGCAATCGGAGATTTCCAAATCGACAAAAGTAGTTTTGCTATTCCGAATTTGGGTCATCCATTCCGTATTATTTTCTGCTGACTCTAACTCCGTATATAGCAAAAACTTTTTCACTATTTCATGCATACTGCGCCCTGAATTGCGAATTCGTTTACCAATTTCGGTTACTTCATTCGGTTCCATCGCATGAAAATTTTTGATTAAAATATCAGCAAGTCCCATCACCTCGATCGCAGGGAATAACAACTGATGAGGGAGCGACTTAGAAATGTTTCCGCGTAGATTTTCTAGCTCTTGTTTATAATAGCCACTAATAATAGTTTGCTTTTTAAACTGCGCGTTAATCGATCCCAGTAATTCGTCTCTAGTAAATGGTTTAGTAAGATAATCATCGGAGCCCAGTTCCATTCCTTGCCGAAAATCAGTTTTGTCAGATTTAGCACTTAAAAATATAAATGGAATTGTCACCGTAGCAGGATTATTGCGTAGAGCCATAATCACTCCATAGCCATCGATTTCAGGCATCATAATATCGCAAATAATCAAGCTAGGAATTACTTTTTGGGCAAGTTCCAACCCATCACGCCCATTAGTTGCCGTGATGATGATATAACCTTCAGATTGCAGCATTTTACTGGTATTCAGCAAGACATTGGGGTTATCTTCAATGAGGAGGATTTTTTTCATACTAGCTAGACTTTATCTACGAAGGACTGAGAAACTGACTTACAGGCTTTTGTTCACAATAGATACTTATTTGCTAAATAAACCCCAGAAAATCTGGTAAATAAGCTTCTCTGAGGTTTGGCAAGGCGATGCACTTAGTAAATTTTTGTAAATATTTTGTTGAAATCTGTACTATGCATTATAGCAATTTTGATCGTCTTTGATTTGATCATCTGTTGTTTGATTGTCTTTGAGCGTCAAGCACCATTTAGTTTTTAGATCCGAGGGGCAAAGTAACAGTAAACTCTGTACCAACATTTAATTTACTGTTTACGGCTATGGAACCGTTGTGAATATCGATACAATTCTTAACGATTGACAACCCCAATCCACTCCCAGGTAATATCCCCACATTTTTTCCACGATGAAAAGCACTAAATAAATGCTCTAAATCTTCTTCAGGAATACCAATACCGCGATCGCTAATTACAAAACTAACTTTTGGAGAACTAACATTTGGAGAAACATTAGAATTAACTGTAACTCTAAATTCAATCACGCTGTTTTGATCAGAATATTTGATCGCATTTGTAATCAAATTCGTAATAATTTGGCGCAATAATTTTTCATCCATATTGACGATTACAAGTGGTAATTCATTCTGAAGATGAAAGTTTTCGATTGCAATATCGCTTGGTAAACCATGTAAAAATGAATACAGGGTATAATTTTCGGCAAAAGCCTTTTTCATTTGCACAAGAATTCGCTTACAAAAATCGATAAGATCAAACTTAGTTAAATGGAGTTTGGCTCTACTGGCATTAGCCCGACTCAGAAATAACACATCTTCCATGAGATCAGTCATGTGCTTAACTTCAGATTGAATCTGATGCAACTGCTCAACCTGTTCTTCCTTTGTCCATTCGTAATATTCCAAAAGCTCCGATGCACTTTGAATCGTTGTTAACGGTGTCCGAAATTCATGGGACACAACCGAAATAAAGTCCGATTTCATCTGACTTAGTTTACATTCCTGTTCAAGCGATCGCGATAGAACTATAGCTGATGATTGCAATTCCTCATTTTGTTCTTGCAATTTCTTTTGAAGTAAACATAGTCTTAGATGAGTCTCGATTCTGGCTAAAACTTCAATCAACTGAAATGGTTTGCTGATGTAATCGACACCACCAACCGAAAAAGCCTCGACTTTATCCGTTGTCTCTTCGATAGAACTAATAAAAATTATGGGGATATTTTTGGTTTCTGGATCTGCTTTTAATCTTTTACAAACCTCATACCCATCGATGTCTGGCATCCGAATATCAAGCAAAATTATATCTGGCAATAGTCGTTTAGCATTTTCTAAAGCCTCTGTTCCACTAGTAGCTTTTTCGACCTGATAGCCATGCTTATTGAGCATCAACGATAAAAGTTGAATGTTATAGATGGTATCGTCAACAATCAAGATGGAAGCATTATTTGCCTTTGTTTCCTCCTGAATTTGATTTAAGTTTTGATTAGTCATTAAATTAACCCAAAGTTTCTAACCAGTTCAACAAGTCTTGTAATCCTAGTCTTATTTTACCTATGCGAATATCAATAATTCTTCCTTGTCTCAATGAAATTCGGCATGGTTATCTCGATCGCATTTTTACGAACTTAATCGCTCAAGATGGTAAAAAAGAAATTATTGCGGTGGTGAGTCCTAGTGATGATGGCACTGAGATAGTTTTAGATGAATACGCAAGTAGATTTTCTGAGGTGCAGGTTGTGCGATCGCTTGCCAAGAACCGCGCTCAGCGATTAAATGATGGCATTATAGCTAGTCGCGGCGAGATCATTTTATTGCATCATCCCGCGACACTTTTACCAGAATTCATTGCTTTAGATTTAATTAAGAAGTCTTTAGACATAGGACTCGATTCCTCATGGGGAGCCTTTCAGCATAGTTTTGATTTTGATCACTGGTTACTGCAATTCACTTCTTGGTATTCCGACAACGTGCGCGTCAAGCAAAAAGGAATTGTTTATCTGGATCATTGTCCGTTTATTAATCGCCAAGTTTTAGCACAAATAGGAAATATTCCCGATCTTGATATTTTTGAAGATACGGTATTAAGCGATCGCCTGCGTGAATTTTCTAAACCAGTTTTAGCTCAAGGGATAATCATCACTTCAGCAAGGCGATTTCGACAAAGAGGAATATATCGCCATGCGATACTCAATCAGGTATTAAAAATCTGTTACCTCTTAAATATTGATCCGCGATCGCTGAATCGCTTGTACGAGCAGAAGTCTAGCATTAATGTCAAGTACTGACGTTACGTTGAAGTTTCTAAAATAGGGGCGGGTTTTGCATATAGATCTTGCTTTAGCCCAGAATTTTAACTAAACCCGCCCCTACTATGTACACGATAGTCTGACGGAGTGATTGTTCCAAGTAACATCATTTAAGTACTAAAAATGTAACTTCAAAGCATTCGCATTATCGTCTTTGAGTTTATGTTAGCCTAAGAATATCCTGTGTTTATTCTGTATTTAGAGAGCAGCGATCGCTATGGTTCCTCAGTTGCTTGCCCAACCTCAAATCGCCTCAATTACCAATCCAGAAACCGAGCCAGAAATTTTTTATCCTGACTGTGATGGTCAACCGATGGCAAACAACACAACGCAATTTCGCTGGATTGTGACGATTAAGCAAAATTTAGAATTGATTTTTGCTAGCGAGGATGTATTTATCGCGGGCGATCTGTTTTGGTATCCCATCGAAGGTAAACCCAAAATTGTCGTAGCTCCCGATGTAATCGTTGCTGTCGGGAGACCTAAAGGCGATCGCCTATCCTATAAACAATGGAAAGAAGACAACATACCTCCGCAAGTTGTGTTTGAGATAATTTCACCAAGTAACACCATTGATGAGATGGATATGAAATTACTATTCTTCGATCGCCACGGCGTTGAGGAATACTATATCTATGATCCACAACTTCAGATTTTACGTGTGTTTCTACGTCAAGATGAAGGTTTACGGATCATGCCCTTTGATCAAGACTGGACAAGTCTGCGACTAGGGATTCATTTTCAAATGGGAGAAGATGGCTTAACTTTGTACCGTCCAGACGGTGTGGCTTTTCAAACATTTGAAGAAGCAAGTCTTAGGGCTGAAGAGGCAAATCTCAGGGCTGAAGAAGCGGAAAGGCGATCGCAAAAGTTAGCTGAGATTTTACAAGCATTAGGTGTTGATCCAAATGAATAAACCAAATAAATCATGATTCATCTAGAAAATATCCGCAAAGCCTATCGTCTCGGAGAAGTCAATGTGCCTGTGCTTAAGGGTATTGATCTCGATATTCAGTCGGGAGAATATGCCGCGATTATGGGAATGTCGGGTTCAGGAAAATCGACTTTGATGAATATTATTGGTTGCCTCGATCGCCCATCTTCTGGCAAATACTATCTTGAAGATCGTGAATTGACGACCTACAACGATGATGAATTAGCCTTTATTCGGAATCGGCGGATTGGATTTGTATTTCAGCAATTTAATTTGTTATCGCGCTCAACGGCAATGGAAAATGTGATGTTGCCGATGATTTATTCCAATATTCCCAAAGAGAAACGCCGCCGCCTTGCCATCGAAGCTCTAACGAAAGTGGGATTAGGCGATCGCCTCTCTAATCGCCCCAATCAATTATCAGGTGGTCAGCAACAGCGTGTAGCGATCGCACGGGCGTTAGCCAATCGTCCCGCCTTGATTCTTGCCGATGAACCAACTGGAGCGTTAGATACGCAGACATCCCATGATGTGATGAATTTATTGGCGGATTTGAATGCTCAAGGAATTACGATCGTCTTAGTGACCCATGAGCCAGATGTGGCGGAGAGAACCAATCGGATCATTCGCATTCAGGATGGATTGATCTCGCAGTCATGAGAAAATGATGCAAGCAACTTTTTATTATTAATTTTAATTTTATGTCTGGTTCCAGAAATGATTGGTTTCCCACTCCCGTTTGGCATTTTACCGTTGACAATCATCAAGAATTAAATACAGTTCTCCTCCAAGAAATCGAAGAAGAACAGCAGCGCGATCGCCAAGGTGAGAAATGGTCAAATATACTCGGTTGGCATAGTGTCGATACTTTACATCAACGCGATCGCTTCCAAGATTTCACCCAAATTATTCATGCCAATGTTCTCGAAGTAGCTAATTTCTTACGCTGGGATTTACAAAAAGTCTCATTAAATATCACCACTTGTTGGGCGATCGTCAATGGCAAATTTGCTTCAAATTCAGTCCATAATCATCCGAATTCGATCTTGAGTGGAGTTTATTATCTCAAAACCCCTGAAAACTGTGGTGGTATCTATTTCTCCGATCCCCGTCCCGCATCACAAATGTTGATTCCACCTGTAGTAGAATTCAATCTCTGGACTTTCCCAAAGGTTAGTTATAAAGCTCATGCAGGCACAATGTTGTTATTTCCCAGTTGGTTACTGCACGGCGTAGATATGAATATGAGTGAAGGGGCTCGCATTTGCATCAGTTTCAACATTGGTCTTTCTCCGTGCAAATGATTTGTTGCTGTAAATAATTCGTTGATAACTTATTCGACGAAAGGGCAGGAGATATGGCTTTCACCATTCCTCAGCCATAAATTAACTATAAATCAACGAATTATTTACAGCTAGTCAAATTTTGTAGAGCGATTACATAAATTTTGCCAATGCTGCCAAATAATTACCATCGCCATCGTATCAAGGCGGCAATATTGATAGAGTAACTCCTTCCATTGCGATCGCACTGCTTGATTGGCTGCGCCCTGATCACGATTTTCACCATACATGAGATCCTGATAGGCTAACATGGCTCCCGCACCTTCATTCACAACTTGAATGCGATCGCCTATTTGTAACTGCGGTAAAACCTCATAGGGACTAAGAATTTCGCCATCAACCTCGCGATAATACTCTTTAAAATAGGGGATTTCATGGAGATAGGGATTAGTTTTCCAAACTGAAGGTAAAACACATTTAAGAGAAGTGCGTCCCTTCATTAAGGGATGGAAATAATGATTGAGGGTGAGTGCATTCATGTCAACTAAGTGGGACTTACCCTTATTCCCAAGTTTGGCAGTATTAGCAAGCCATACCTGTAACGCAGGATTGCGATAGTCCAGCGCTTCCATCTGATAATAGATATCGCGTAATACACTGTTTTCATGGGTCGCCCATGTCAAGATCGTGCCGCGATCGCCTAAGCATTCCATTAGGGATTCGGCGAACTGAAAATTCGGAAAAGTATTTTCTAGATCGAGCCATTCTTTCTGCACTGGGGTCGCATCTGGTTCGGCGATCGTATGGCAACTCCATTGAAATGCAACCTGTTCAAAGGGTTTCATCCCTGCACGATAGGGAACCGCCATTCGCGAAGTCTCAAAATCAATAAAATGGATGGGATATTCTACCTGCTGGACAATTTTAGGCAGATTTTCTGATATCCATTCTTTGTTTTTTTGCGTATATTCAATTTGAATTAACTGGCGATAGCCATAGGTATAGTCATTGAGTTCTTCTAAAGGAACATGAAACATACTTACTTGTTTTTGTTGAATTAATTCATTAACTAAAGGTGTCTCGTTGCCGCCAATCCGACCCATTTGATAGAGATCTAACACATGATTTTCGACATCCGCCAGATCTCCCCAACATTCCCGAAATCCATCCCGCGAGTCATGATCGCTAGCTCGATATTCACAACCTTTACAATTTTTACCGATAGGAGCAAATATTTCAGGCGATTTCTCGATTAAATAGTTAATATATATTCGCGCCTGAGCAAGGGTTGGCTCGATTAATTCCGTAACTTCGGTCGCGATGCTAACCTGTGTAAGCAAGCGATCGCGCTGAATCTCATCAACATCGCCACTGAAACTAATATCGATGCCATTAAATTTGGAAAGGGAGTTGCGATGAGTCGATAGCTGTTGAATCTGGAAATAGGAAGCAAGATGATCGATCGCTGTAGTTTTAGCGCGATCGGGGACAAGCAAATAGGGAGAAATTTCGGCTTTAAGTTCAGGCAGATATTCGGTTAACATTTCCTGTAAGATGCCGACCTGATAAGCAACATCTTCAATAATCTGTCTCCATTCACCGCCAACTTTCCCTGTACGTTTATTCCGAAACAGCGAAAGATTGCGATAGTTGACTAAGTTTTCATGGGCGACACTATCAAATCCCTTCGATCTGATCTCAATAATTTCAATGCGATCGCCTTTTTTGATAAGAATATCTGCACGCGCCAATTTATGCCCAGAATACAAAACTGGCTCAAAGAGAACGACCTCCTCTTTTTGTAAGTGAGTAATTGTTTCTTTAACAGCATTAGCGATACTTTCTTCAGAGTTAAAATTGGCGGAGATATAAATCCCTTCGGGAAACAGAAGGTGAGCAATCTTCGTAATGATAAAATTCCCATCAGCTAAAATTCTGGTATACGCATCCACGCGATCACCCGTTGGATAGCCTAACTTTTTGTAATACAGCTTGGTTGTGCAACTACGGGCAGTCTTGAGATCGGATTTCGTCAGATAAATAGGATGGGACATACAGCCTTAAAAACTTCGCAGTACAAATCTAGCACGAACTAATAGGCAATCAGGTTTATTTCATTCGCGCTGTCAGTTGATTGAGAACTTTCTGATATTTTTCGAGCCGTTGAAAATCTTTGACCGTGGGGTTGGCAATCCGACTGATATCCATATTGTGTCTTACATCAGCAATTTTCACTTTAAGCGCGATCGCATTACCCATGACTCTCAACAAATAATCATCATACAATTCGCCATCTAATTTGGTGATCGCGGCGATCGCCTCAGTGATTAATTCGGGAAATCCTTGCTCAGATAACGCAGTAATGGTCAGATCCGAATCCTCGATCGCATCATGTAAAATCGCCACAATTTTGCCCTCAACATCATCCATTTGCGCCATCACCGTCAACGGATGCAATATATAGGGCTTCCCAGCTTTGTCAAACTGCCCCGCATGAGCTTTTTCAGCGATCTTGATCGCCAACTCTAAAAGCTTTGTATATTCTCGACTTGCGGTTTTGATCACGATTGAGAGCTATAGTGACGAATGCAGGTAAGCGCGATCGCTACCTTAGATGCATATTGCTGAATTGCCACAATATCTTCCATATTTACAGCATCAGGCGATCGCCACTGCATCGACAATATTCCCAGCAATTCCTTGCGAAAAGTAATCGCGATCGCCAAATTTGTCTTGAAATTCGTCTTAAATTGTTGCTTATCTTCTTGAGATTGATCGCCCTGATCGCACTTCACATAAAATTGTGATTTACCCGTAGCGATCGCATTTTGGACTAATGGATCACTTGTCAAATCCCAAATACCATCACCACAGCTAGCTTTAACCTCAGTTAAGCCACCATGCTCAATCAACTGAAGCGTTGCGATCGCCGCGCCAAAATTTTTGGAAAAGGATTCAGCCAACGGGGTAACACAATCAGATAGCTGCTGAGAATTCTGAGCAATTTCCACAATCGCTGACAGGAGAGCATTCTGAGCCTGTGATCTACTTAGCTCCTCAGAACGTTGTTTGAGAACGTCGTAGGTTTGGGTCGCCTGAGCCACAACTAACTTTAAATGTTCGGGTTCCCACGGCTTCGTGATGTATTTATGTACTTGTCCTGAATTGATTGCCTCGATCAAATCCGTAATATCCGTATAGCCTGTCAAGACAATCCGCATCGTGTCAGGAAAGTCTGACACAGTACGACTTAAAAATTCTGTCCCATTCATTTCAGGCATACGCTGGTCGGAAATAATCGCCGCCATTTCCCCCTCGCGTTCAAGGATTTGCAGCGCGTTGAATCCGCTATCTGCCCGAAAAACTAAGAAATCCTTACGAAAGGTGCGATACAGCAAGTCAAGATTATCTTGCTCGTCATCAACCACCAATAGCTTTGGTTTTTTGGAAGAATTCGCTTTAATTAACTCAGCAGTAGAAAAAAAAGTCATGAGTAAGGCTTATGCTAATCGATTACCGCAACTGTACCAATACTATCAAAAAGTAAAGGACGCAGAGCGCCCCCTACTTTTATATTAATGAAACAGGCTTTATACAGTAAACCCTGTTTATGGTCTAAACAGCAACAGCTTTACGGCTTACTTGTGTCAGTTCGCCCTTGGCGTACTTAGGAACAAAGTCATAAATGCTAACTTGCTTGATCTTGCTAGCTTGTCCAGCCGCTTCAAATTGAGTATAGCGATCGGCACATACCTTTTGCATGTACTTGATCGATGGCTTGAGGAAGTGACGAGGATCGAACTCTTTAGGATTCTTGGCTAGAGCTTCACGAACAGCCGCCGTGATCGCCAGACGACAATCGGTGTCAATGTTAACCTTACGAACACCACACTTGATGCCCTTTTGAATTTCTTCAACAGGAACGCCATAGGTTTCAGGAATTGCACCACCAAATTCATTGATCAATGCAAGCAAATCTTCGGGAACCGAGGAAGAACCATGCATGACAAGGTGGGTATTAGGCAAGCGATTATGAATTTCTTCGATGCGGCTAATGGCAAGGATTTCGCCAGTAGGCTTGCGAGTAAATTTATAAGCACCGTGGCTAGTACCGATCGCTACAGCTAGAGCGTCTACTTGGGTACGAGTCACGAAGTCAGCAGCTTCATCGGGATCGGTCAAAAGTTGAGAATGATCTAAAGCACCTTCAAAACCATGTCCGTCTTCAGCTTCACCTTTACCAGTTTCAAGGGAGCCTAAGCAGCCCAACTCACCTTCAACGCTTGCGCCGAAAGCATGAGCAACTTTAACAACTTCAGAAGTGACTTCCACGTTGTAATCATAGCTAGCAGGTGTCTTAGCATCAGCTTGTAATGATCCGTCCATCATCACACTGGTAAAACCGTTTTGAATTGCTGAGTAGCAAGTTGAGGGGGCATTGCCATGATCTTGGTGCATGACGATTGGCAAATGAGGATAAGTTTCTGCCGCAGCCAAGATTAAGTGGCGCAAGAAATTTTCACCAGCATAGTTGCGAGCGCCACGAGAGGCTTGCAAGATCACAGGGCTGTTGGTTTCATTCGCAGCCTGCATGATCGACTGGATCTGCTCCATGTTGTTGACGTTGAATGCAGGAATGCCATATCCATTTTCGGCTGCATGGTCGAGCAGCAAGCGCATTGGTACTAAAGCCATATATAAAATCTCTCCTAGAGGAAATCGAGCATGTCCGATTGCTAACAATCTTAAATCATTTTGAATACCAAATTAAATAAGTACCTCGGCTCAATATAACCAAGAACCCAAATAATCTGATTCGCCCGCTTCGCGGGCGAATCAGATTATTTGGGTTTACCAACAAGAAAGGAGCGCATCGCGCTCCTTTCTTGTTGCTTAGATATTCTTTTCGCTAAGTTCGCGGCTCATGTAATCAAAAGGAGATGCTAACCAATCAGCACTTTCACCAACCAGATCCATAACCGCTTGTTTCATGATTTGGATACCCTGTACGGTTGGACCGATTGGTACGCCCAGAGAGCTATAAGTATCACGCAATCCCTGTAATACTCTTTCGTCTAGGACATCATTGTCGCCAGCAACTAGGGCATAGGATGCATAGCGCAAATAATAGTCCATGTCACGCAAACAAGCCGCAAAACGACGGGTAGTATAAGCGTTACCACCTGGGCGGATTAAATCAGGGACTTCTTCAAACAATTGAGCGCCAGCTTTACGCACGATCGATGCAGCATTAGCGGTGATCGCCGAAGCCGCAGCTAGACGAGAGCTACCTGTGACAAAATAGGACTTGAGAGTATCGAGCGCATCGCGATCAAAATATTTACCCGTGGCATCGTAACTGCCTATCAAAGTGGTGATTGCATCCCGCATGTTGTTTTCTCCGTTATTATTTAAGGCTTAGTATTAATAAATGTATCTGTAACGTATTTGTAAAGTTTGTAAACTATATATAACTTAAAGTTGATAATCTATTCTGTAGATGATCTGTAGACGATTATCAGAATTATTCTACTGTGATTTCAGCCGCGCACTAATCTCTCTTTAATCAAACGCCACATAACATTTATTACATTTATTTAAATATCATGCGTATTCTTGCTCTAGCTTGGGAGTTCCCGCCGCGAATTATTGGAGGGATTTCTCGCCATGTAGCAGAGCTATATCCTGAAATTGTTAATCTCGGTCACGAGGTGCATTTGATCACCGTGGCGATCGCCCATGAGCTATCAGCCGAAATGGTCAATGGCATTTATGTGTATCGGGTTCCCGTGGAAATGAATAGTGACTTTTTTCCGTGGGTGGGGCAGATGAATATGAATATGCTCAAATTTGCCAGAGAATTTTTGGCGCAACATTCTATAGATCTGGTTCATGCCCATGATTGGTTGGTTGAAGAAACGGCGATCGCTCTGACCACAGAATTTGCGATCCCTTTAGTTACCACCATTCACGCCACAGAATATGGTCGATGTCATGGCATTCATAATGATACGCAACGATATATTCATCAAAAAGAAATTCGTTTAACCCAAGCGTCACAAAGAGTAATTGTTTGCTCGGAATATATGCGTGGTGAGGTACAGCGTGCGCTAGGTTGTGCCACTGAAAAAGTAGATGTGGTTTACAACGGCTTGAGTGTGGAGCGCTGGCAGAATATTGCTAATGCTCGTGAGCAGGGGTTAGGACGGATTGCGCTCAGGGAAAAATATGCTGCATCCGATGAAGCGATTATCTATTACGTTGGACGCATCACCTATGAAAAGGGGCTTTATGTATTGCTGAATGCTCTGCCGAAGGTGATTGAGGCAATGAACGATAAGGTGCGTTTGGTGATTATCGGCACTGGTGAAGCCTATGCGATCCTGTTACAAAGACAGGCTTGGGATTTGGGAATTTATCACAAGGTTCTGTTTACAGGGTTTATGGCTGATGTTGATCTATGGGAATTTCAAGCGATCGCTGATTGCGCGGTTTTTCCGAGTTTATATGAACCTTTTGGGATCGTGGCGTTAGAAAGTTTTGCTGCCAAAATTCCGCTTGTGGTTTCGGATACGGGCGGACTGCCAGAGGTGGTGCGTGATGGGATTACGGGAAGTGTGACCAGAGTAAATGATGCAAATTCTTTAGCTGACGGAATCATTACGATTTTACGAAATCCAGAATATGTCAAATCTTTAGTTGAGAATGCTCAATCAGATCTAAGCGATCGCTTTGCATGGGATAAATTGGCGGTGCAGACTGAAACAATCTTTTTAAAAGTAAGTTAAATCGCAAACATGATAGGCTATGGCAACAATACGAGATTTTCGATGCCGCGCATGGAATCTTTGCCTGAATTCTCAAAAACATTTGATGATATTAGTGACGGTATTAATGATGATATCGGCGACAAAGCTATCATCGACGAAATTATCGGCGATCGGGTTGGAGTGGATTGTAACTTGTTGAATGTCGATCTAGCCGATCGCAATGCTAATCAACCGACCAATCAATTATTACCAGATAATCGGGAAATAGATTATCGCGATCGCATGACCTTCTCAAATTTGGGCATTGTGTTAAGCATCCCGCTATTGGGATCTTTGATTGTGATAGTGATAATTTATCTCGCTAATCCTATGGCAATTAGCTGGCTTGCCTCTTCCGATGCACCAGTATTTTATTCTAACTCTTTATGGAATATCCCCAAAAGTATCAAGCAAATTCAATCGGAATTAGGGCAGAATCAGCTTAAACTCGGTGAAAGTTATAATCTTAAAACAGGGGAAATTATCTATACGGTTCTAGAGATAGAAACTCAAAACATTCGAGAAATTCGCTTCTATCAGGCGGTTTGGGATCGGGGTGTAGAAAAATTTTTATTGGTGAGTACCACCACAATCGCAGGAGTTGATGAGTACTTTGTGCGATCGCCATTACTGAAATATATTACTTATCCGATACCTGAACGGTTGCAACCAAATCGCCGCCGCCTACCGCTTAAAAAACTATCATTGTTAAATAATCCCCCTAGTCAACTGAGTGGGATTTGGTTCAGTACATCAGGATATATTGATGGAATCGCCTATGGACAAATTTATTGTTTCTTAGGTGATAAGCGATCGCAGTTAATTGAACTAGAGCCTTGGACTAGCCCTGCGAATGAGCTTCCAATATGGCGAAATGTTCTGAATAGCAATCCCAATTCTATCCAATTGGTAATCAATCAAACTCAAGAATTTGAACCGACATTCGTGGTTTTTCAGCCTGAAGAAGTAATTAGTAATTCTATCCGCAATATCCAACTGCGTCAGGTGAATCTGAATGAAGCCAAAAATCAGCCCAAACTCTATCAAGATGCTCTGATATTAGCGAGTGTGGGTTTATGGTCGCCTGCCCTCGAAAAATTTAATGTCATGGTGGAACAACTAAAATCCCAAGGTAAATCACTATCTCCATTTCTGCAAGAACAGTATGATTTCATTTCCTTGCATTCTAAACTCACCCATAATCAAGCCGAAAACCCTAATGCTAATCTTGGTGAAAGAGCTTTAGCGAAAATTGTTGATGGAAGATGGAATGAAGCTCTAGCGATCGCCAATGATCCAGCTTATAAAGGCGATAAAATCGTGGAAATATTAGCGAAGTACCATCCCCATATTTGGCAGCGAGCAATGACTGCATTGACATTTACAGGAGCAACCGAAATCAAGCTCTGGGCAGGATTAGTGGTTTTGCATCGGGATGGATTACGCCGTGCGGAACATTGGCTAAGAGAGCAGAAAGTCGATGCTAAAGATTCTAATCAATTATTGCAACGGCTCGATCTCGCGCCAATCAGCATTAAACCGCAGCAAATGTTGGGAACACTTGCTTATATTGGTAAGGGGAATGCTGGCGCTGAATGGTTCTTGCCGCCACCAAAGCTTGATGCAGGACAGGCTTGGTATGAGGTCAGTATTGCCATGATTAAAGATGGTGATAAATGGCGGAGTGAACCGTTTAATGAACTTAGCGATCGCTCTTCAATTTTGTTATGGAGAATTTTAGGGTTTTCACTAAATAACAATTTGGGATTAGTCCTGTATGATGCTGATGGCAAGACCCAATCGGCTGTGATGACAGCGCAGTCGCTGTGGGTCGGAAATGATGGGCGATTAAAAATCCTTGCTTCAGGTGATGTATCGCTTGCAACCCTACTCAACAAAAGTATCATTCCACCGCTTGTTACCAGTGGCAGTAGTTTCAATCCACCTAAGGGAAGATCGGTTGATTGGGAAACGCTTTCACCTAGAGTGATTGAGCGGATAATTCGCGCTATGTATGGCGAGTTGCAGCGTCGGGGGCAAGTCTCTATGAGTATTGAAGATTTTAGTGTGCTGTTGCAACAACAATGGAAGCTATCAGAAGTTAATCTTGATGGATATGGAAAGTCAGAATATTTATTATTGCTTGATCGCTCTGAGATTGATTTAGGCGATCGGCATTATCCTTTAGCGATCGCATTTTCCAATGATGGCGCTCTATTATTTAGCGATATGAATGGCGGTAGGATCTGGATTGATGTATTACCTAGTAGCATTGAAGGTCAAATTCTCACACTTCGCAATGGTAGTTATGAAATATGGAATTTTCGCTAAAAATTTGGTATTGTTTTTTAGTTAAAAAATAGCGATTAGCACTTTTCTGGGTCAAATTTTAAAGATTATTACTTGACAAAAAATAGTTCATGGTAGTATGTAAACAACTTACCCCCTAAAACACAAACGGACAAGGTTATGGGATTACTCGATCGCATTGGTATGGTGGTCAAGTCCAATGTAAATGCAATGGTTACGGCGGCTGAAGATCCAGAAAAAATTCTGGAGCAATCGATCATTGATATGCAAGAAGATTTGGTGCAATTGCGCCAAGCTGTAGCGCAGTCAATGGCTGCTCTCAAGCGTCAAGAGCAACAATATAATCAAGGTGCAACTCAAGCCCAAGAGTGGGAAAAACGGGCAATGTTGGCTCTCCAGAAGGGAGATGAAAATCTAGCGCGGGAAGCACTTAGTCGTAAGAAAACCCATGCTGATTCTGCCGCCACTTTGAAGGTGGGATTGGATCAACAGACAGGGCAAGTCGAAGCGCTCAAGAAAAATTTGATTGCGATCGAAGGCAAGATTTCTGAAGCAAAAACTAAGAAAGAAATGCTCAAGGCGCGTATGCAATCGGCAAAAGCTCAAGAAAACCTCAATAATATGCTGGGGAAGGTCAATACCAACTCGGCATCCGCAACCTTTGAGCGTATGGAAGAGCGGGTCTTGATGGCTGAAGCAAGGGCTGGCGCTAGTGCTGAACTCGGTATGGACAATCTCGAATCTCAGTTTGCTCAGTTAGAGGCTGGTAACGGGGTCGATGATGAACTTGCTGCGCTCAAAGCAAAAATGATGACGAGCAGTCCTGCATCTCAAGGTGCATTGCCTCCATCGGATTCGGATAGGAAGCCTACTGTCGGTGCAGCGATCGATGCTGAACTAGAAGCTCTACGCCGTCAAATGGGTTAACTTAGCGCTATACGCTGAAATTTGATCGGATAAAAAAGCTAAAAAAAGGGACGCTATGCGTCCCTTTTTTTAGCTAAAAATCTAAAGATTAGATAAAGCGCCTCTCGCTCCATCGCGAGAAACCTTGAGATACTCCGTATTAACCCCAGATTCGCGGGTCAGCGAAACCTTGCCAGTACGGGCAATTTCACGAATGCCAAACTTGTTTAACATTTTTAAAATGGCTACCATCTTCCCAGGGTCACCCACCACCTCGACAGTCAAGAAATCATCAGCCACATCAACAATGCGGGCGCGGAAAATTTGTGATATTTCAATGATTTCTGATCGCACATTTGGTGCAGCATTTACTTTAACGAGCATCAACTCGCGCTCAACACAAGGAATATCAGTAAAATCGAGAATGGTGATCACGTTAATCAGTTTATGCAACTGCTTGGTGATTTGCTCAATCGTGTGATCGTCGCCAGAGACAACCATCGTGATGCGCGTATATCCATCTTGTTCAGCAGTCCCGACCGCAAGGCTCTCGATATTAAAACCTCGGCGGGCGAACAAGCTAGCAATACGGGTCAGTACGCCTGCCTCATCTTGGACGACTACGGAGAGAGTATGTTTCATGGTGACAAATTCGGAAAATAAACAGCACAGTAGACTATATTAATGACTTTGGTTACTTTATTGCGACTATCAGGCTACATATTGCATAGCTTTTCTCAAGCCCTTGCGTCAGATACGGTGATTTGCATCACATTTACTTAGCGCCCTATAGAATTTCCGTCAACCATTTGCGGACAGCGCGAACAATGGCGATCGTATTTTCCGTTGAGGACATTTGTAAAAAATGCCCAAGGATACCACCAGATATCATCGGGAAAATATTACTAAATTCACGTTCGATGTAATTACCATCTTGCAATTGAAATATGGTTACGCCGCTATTTGTGTAACGCCATATTTCTGATATACCTAACTGCTGGTAAACCGCAAAACTTCGCGTACTGGAATTAGTAATATCAACTTCGATGATTAAATCTGGCGGCGGATCGATAGAAATATCGATTCTGTTACCAATTATGCGATCGGCATTTTGAATATAAAAACTCGAATCTGGTTCGGCTCCTTTTTTGATATCACTACGATTTAAGGTAACTGAGCCGAATTCTTTTAAAGGTAAATCTAGTTCCTCAGCCAAAATTCCCACGATGCGAGCTAAGAGGCGATTAATTGCCTCATGAAAATCTGATGGCATTTTAATTTCTAACTCTCCTCGGTCATAAATTAAGCGCAAAGAACTGCGATCGCCGATATCAGCAAGCATCGCTTGATAGGTTTGCCAACTAATATTTGACAGCACAACATCACCAGTAAATTCTGATGTAATTTTTACGGCTGGTTGAGAACTGAGTGCGATCGGCATAATAATATTTTTTACAAATAAAATGAAGAGGGCGCTTAGCGCCCTCTTCATTTTATTTGTATTTCCTAAATACTAAAGTAACATTGTGACCTCCGAAGCCGAAGGAATTAGAAGTCGCTACATCGATCGCCATTGGACGTGATTTATTGGCGACATAATCCAGATCGCATTCATCATCAGGATTTTCTAAATTCATCGTCGGTGGCGCAATATTATTTTGAATTGCAAGTACCGTGGCTACCGCCTCAATACCACCCGAACCGCCTAGTAAATGTCCTGTCATCGACTTAGTGGAGCTAACCGCAACCTTATAGGCATGATCGCCTAAAACCTTCTTGATCGCTTTAGTCTCAGTACTATCATTCGCCGATGTACTTGTGCCATGAGCGTTAATGTAGTCCAACATTTCAGGCGTAATATCGGCATTTTTTAAGGCTAAAGACATCGCTCTAACCGCACCTTCCCCACTGGGAGAAGGACTAGTCATGTGATAAGCATCGCAAGTTGAACCGTAGCCAACGATTTCTGCATAGATTTTTGCTCCACGGGCTAACGCATGATCAAGATTTTCGAGTATTAAAATACCAGCCCCTTCACCCATCACAAAGCCATCGCGATCGCGATCGAATGGACGTGAAGCATGAGCAGGATCGTCATTACGGCGAGACATCGCTCTTGCTGAGGCAAAACCCGCAAAACCGAGGGGCGTAATGGCTGCTTCTGTCCCACCACAGATCATCGCTTGAGCAAAGCCGCTTTGGACCAAACGAAATGCATCGCCGATCGCATTAGATCCCGCCGCACAAGCAGTCACCGTACAAGAATTTGGTCCCTGTGCGCCCGTATGAATTGCGGTCAAACCCGCAGCCATATTACCGATCATCATCGGAATCATAAATGGGCTACAGCGAGAAGGTCCTTTGGTGCGAATAATTTCATGCTGATCTTCAAGTACCTGTAAGCCGCCGATGCCAGTACCAAGCAGCACCCCGATCTGCGGCGCATTAAGCGGGGTAATTTCTAGCTTAGCGTCTCGCAATGCTTGGAGGCTGGCACTCACACCAAACTGTGCGAAGCGATCCATCCGTCGGGCTTCTTTAGCTGGTACATAGTCAAGAGGATCGAATCCTTTAACTTCGCCTCCAACACGACATTCATGGTCAGTTGTATCAAAGCGAGTAATTTCAGTAATTCCATTTCTACCTTCCACTAGACCTTGCCAGTATTCTTCGACCGTGTTACCGATCGGTGTGATTGCACCTAGTCCAGTGACAACGACGCGAGAGAGGGGCTGAGGGTTTTGCATTTCGTTTGGAATCAGTATGTCAAAAATTTTGAGAATAGGGGGGATAACGATCAGAAAAAACTTCTAGATATAAATAATTTTATTAAAAAAATCAAAGCCTTGTCACAGAGCAAGAAAGCACAGAGCAACAAAGCTTTGATTCAGTGTGAATGCTTATTTTTTGCTGTTAATGTAATCAAGAGCATTCTGAACAGTGATGATTTTTTCTGCTTCTTCATCTGGGATCTCAACGCCGAATTTTTCTTCTAGCGCCATTACTAGTTCGACCGTATCGAGAGAGTCAGCGCCAAGGTCGTTTGCGAAGCTAGCATCAGGCTTAACTGCCTCTGGCTCAACGCCTAACTGTTCGGCAACGATTTTTTTAACTTCATCAAAGGTAGTCATTTACTTATTCTCTGCTTACAACCGAAAAACTTTTTAGCGTTTTTAATTTTATCGGATAAAGGTATCTGTACATACACGATCGCAAAGATCATCCAGAAAAAATCTACAAAAGACCAATTTTTTAGCTAAATATCACTACGATTTACGGCGTAAGTAGCTAGGGGCAATTAAATATAAAACCCAAAGAAGCTGATTCGCCCGCTTCGCGAGCGAATCAGCTTCTTTGGGTTCTGGGTTTTATTAGGTCTAAGTAATGGGAGCTAAATTGACGCATTAGAAATAGTCCTGACACAGAGTTACCGATCGCATTAAGGGCGGGACTATAGCAAGCGATCGCATATTCGTTAGGGACAATTGATAGTAAAGCCCCACTCACACTAGATTTGGAAGGCAGTCCAATATCCTGAGCAAATTCTGCTGATACCTCATACATTCCGCATTCGGTCATGATTTTTAATACGATTGGGGTATAAGGGGATCGCTTATTATTAATAAGTAAAGTACCGATTTTTGCTAGCTCTTGAACGTTGCCGCTTAAACAACAAACTTCTTCATATATGGCAAGAGCTTGGTTTTGATTATCAATTATTCCTAAAGATTTGAGTTGTTCAGCGATCGCTAAGTTACGGCGATTAGCCACCGAGCGCACAGAATCCAGCATTGCTAGATCCAGTTTCAAGTTTGTCCCCGATCGCTGATTTAGCCAGTTCTGTAATTCTTCACAAGATGTTAATAATGACGCAAGAGCGATCGCACCACTATTGATCATCGGATTTTTAGGCTTACCTTCAGGAACCGCGTTAAATGGATCAGCACTCGGTTTTGCGTCAACTATCTGAAAAACTTCTGCTTCACCAAAATTTTCTAATACATACAGCAGCAAAAACGGCTTAATTACACTCATTAATGGAAAAGTTGCATCCGTATCACCCGCCATAACTAGATCGCCGTTGGCATTTTGGATGGCGATCGCGATCAACTCCGCATTAACCTGAGCTAACAGAGGAATATAACTCGGCAATTTTCCTGTATTTGCCTCTTGTCTTGCTAATCTTAGCCAAAGTTGCAGATCGTTTTTTAGCATAGAGTCTTGTCGCATGAGCTTCAGAAAGTTTTTGGTAAATATCAAAGTTGGTATCGATCATGTCCTCTAGCATTTCTCGAAAATAAGTTTCAAAAGCTAATTTTTGAGTTTCTGTGAATGTGCGTTGTGGCTGTTGATCGAGGTTGGTGCGATCGCTATAGCTTCGATCACTGGTTTTGTGGTCGATGTTAACCGTAGAGCAATGGACTGGGCTGGGCTTGATTTAACAATCGTAGTACCAGGCGAACTTGCAACGGAAAAGTCATACTTCGAGACGTTATAAAACAACTTACCCGCCGCTTTTCTAAGCTGACCATCAAGATTTTATAAACTCTTAGTAAGCGCCGCAACACCGTAAACGGCAAAATCACATCAGGATACTTACCCCGTCTAAAATCATCCCGCAAGATTTCATCCGCAATCTGCCAGATAAAGTTGCTGGTTTCCTGAAAATTTTCTATAATTTGCTTATCCAAGGTGTCGGAATTGAACCGACATATCAACGATTATGAGTCGTTTGCTTTACCAGTCAGCCAACCTTGGGAATGATTGTGATTATAACCGTAAGTATTATATGCTATTAGGGGAGCTATCAAGCAGATTGTCTAATGGCAATTATTGGCTAAATCAAGTTTGTTATGGCAACAACCCGTACCGAAAAGCGATCGCGCAAGAAAAGAAAGCCAACTCAGCAATTTAAACTGAGCTATAGCTTCGTGATTCTAATTGCTATGCTCATTGTCGGAACTATTGCTGGCGTAGTTGCTTTTGGCTTTGGTAAGCAAGCCTTAGAGGGAGTTAACTCATCTCCTACGGGCGTAAAAATACCCAAGATCCTGCCGACAGACAAACCTAAAGAGTCTCCGAAATCGTCTCCTTCTAGTAAACCTGATAACAAGGTTTCATTTTTGCTGGATGAATCACAAGCCATTTTGGATATGAAAGCCCGATCAAAGCAGGAATTGGGCAGTACTACCCGCCCTAGCTTCATGATTAAGCCTAGTAATGATCTGAAAGCTATACAGACGCGAGTTGATAGAGCTTATATCTCAATGCGTGATCCGTTAGCAATTTCGGCAAGTGCTGACGAGCGCATCGCCGATAGAATTGCCGAATTACGTCAAAGAGTTTATACCAACAATCGCTCCTATGGAAATTTTTCAGAGCGTCCCGTTGATCGATATAGCGATCGCCCAGTTGCTAGTGATACGAATAATGGTTCGCTTTTGTTGTCTACTCCAGTTGAATTAGTACCAATTCGTAGTAGTTGGCAGAGTCGAGATGTATCTTTGCCTAGCTCACAAAAAGTAGTCGGTGAAGATATAAATGTCGTATCAAACCCCCCAAGTAGTTTTTCTTCATCTACTCGCCCAAGTCCCACTTCTAAAGTTGAATTAAATAGACAATAAGCAAAGTATTGTCAAATTTAGATTTGTCGGTTATATTATGTGCAGGTTGAATGTTTCGATGTTTGACATAGAGACACTCAACATTAAAAAACATTGATAATAAACATTTAGACAACAGGAGGTGATGCCCATGCAATCAGATAGTACTAGCGGTAAACGTATGGGTCTTCAGGTTTCCGAACTGTGTGCTGGAGCCGTTCTATAGGCTGTTTAATTTTTATCTCTAGTTCGCTAGCGTTAACTCATTAGCAGACATGAGATCCTTCCAGCAGTTGACTGTAGCCTAAAGATCTTAAAGTATTCCGAAGCGAAAACACCTAGCCAATGGCTAGGTGTTTTTGTTTAAGGTTTCCTCTATAGCGATTTTCACCCAAATCCCAACCCAAAAATTTTAGCGAACCCTTTTATACCAATTCACGAAAGTGTGACAACACTTTTGTAAATTAAAACCCAAACCTAAGTACCTCGGCTTAATAAAAACCAGAACCAAAAAAAGCTGATTCGCCCGCGAAGCGGGCGAATCAGCTTTTTTTGGTTTTATATTTAATTGCGCCTAGCTATTTAGTAAGGGTTTTAAAAACTAAAAATGGCATAGCCATTTTTAGTTTTTGTATTACAAGTGCGCTGTTACATCAGGAATAAAGTTCTGTAAATAAATTGGCGGACGTACATAGACCATCTTGTTTTGCAGATTCGGCAATTCAAAGGGTGCGGGTATAACATCCTCGTAAGGGATCTTGGCTAATACATGATTAATGCAGTTGAGCCGCGCCCGCCTCTTATCATCGCCATCGATCACATACCAAGGCGATAATTGCGTATCCGTAGCATTGAACATATCATCCTTCGCTTTGGAATATTCCACCCAACGCGCCCTCGCCTCTAAATCCATCGGACTGAACTTCCATCGTTTGCGTGGATCTTGAATGCGATCGCGAAATCTTTTTTCCTGCTCTCCATCATTAACCGAAAACCAATATTTAATTAAGATAATCCCCGATCGCTGAATCATGTTTTCAAATTCAGGACAGGAGCGTAAAAACTCGACATATTCTTCATGGGAGCAGTAACCCATCACATGCTCAACGCCAGCACGGTTATACCAACTGCGATCAAACAGCACCATTTCACCCGCCGCAGGCAGTTCAGCCGTATAGCGCTGAAAATACCATTGAGTGCGCTCTTGATCCGATGGTTTACCAAGGGCGACAACTCGACAAATACGCGGATTGAGAGATTGAGTAATGCTTTTAATCGCTCCACCTTTACCAGCCGCATCACGACCTTCAAACAGAATAACGACCTTCAGACCCTGCTGTTTAATCCATTCTTGTAGTTTAACTAGTTCTATCTGTAAGTTCTGGAGTTCCTTTTCATAAATCTTTTTTGACAGTTTTTGTAAATTGCCTGGCAAACCAATTGGGCGATCGCTTTGATGATGTTGATCAATGGATGGATCAACAGGTGGATTCGCATCTAGCTCCGCCTTCGATTTTTCTTCAACTTCAACTTGAGATTGCTTGCGCTTAGAACCTTTATCTTTTTTCGACATAGCTTTACACTCTAGTTTACCAACCATGTTCGGCTAAGAAGGCTGGGGTGACATCAGGACGATCAAGATTGGTCTTTGTATTATATCCCGATCGCAGAAATTTTTCGACATATTTACCCAAGATATCCCCTTCTAAATGCACCGAACTACCAACATCAAGAGATTTCAAAGTTGTATTCTCATAGGTATGGGGAATTACGGCAACTCGAAAATCTGTTCCTGAATCATTGCAATAGGAAATCGTCAGACTAATTCCGTTAATGGCGATGCTCCCTTTAAACACGATATAACGCGCCACTTCAGGAATCGCTTCAAAGCTCAGTTCCCACGAGTTACCAATCAAAGCCCGATCGCTGAGTTTTCCCATGCCATCAATATGCCCCGACACAAAATGTCCACCGATTTTGTCACCAACTGCCAGAGCGGTTTCTAGGTTTACATATTTCATTTTGCGATCGCCAAGATTAGTCCGCCCCAAAGTTTCAGGCGAGACATCTGCAACAAAGCTAGTCGATGAAATATAGGTTGCAGTCAAACACACCCCATTTACCGCCACACTGTCGCCGATCCCAATATTTGCCACTAAATCTGGACAATGAATTGTGAGGCGATCGCGATCGCGCTGTTCGATGATACCGATGGTTTGAATGAGTCCAGTAAACATTTTTTGCTAATTGATAATTGGGGATTGCTTTTTTATTAAAATATCACTGGCATAATGCTAGCGTTTAATTGTAAATAAACATCCTCAAGACCATGACTACTATTACTATTCATAATGTTTCTGAGAAATTGGTAGGTCAACGGTCAGAAGTGATTGAGCGAATTCGCCGACGAAATGAGACTTTACCAATGACAAAAGAGAATCACGTCCAAGCATGGATAGAGGCAAGTAGGGAGCATGTCATCTTAATCACATAATTCAGTTAGAAGACTAATGCTTCGAGCAGCTAATTTTGCTGGATTAGTTGTTGGTGTCCGATCGCGATTTAGCCAAAACGCAGTGATCCCCACCGCCGATGCGCCTTGATAATCCTCGTTAAAACTATCCCCAATATGCCAAGCCAAATCAGGCGATCGCTCTAGTTGATGCTTAGCCAATGCTGACTCAAAAATTAAGCGATCGGGTTTCGCTGCCCCAATTTCTGTGGATATGGTGATCGAATCAAAATAATGCTCTAGCCCCAATAAAGCAATCACTGGATAAATCCGACTGTCAAAATTTGATAACAATCCCAAGGTAATACCTTGCTGTTGCCATTGATCGAGAGCTGATCGCGTTTCTGGATAGACAAACCAAGGCTCAGCCGTAGCAAAGTAGCTATACAAACTTCTAAAAAAAACATCAAAATCCGCAAATTTGCTTAGATCTCCTGTCTGGTTAAAAGTCTTCTCAGCTAGCGATCGCCACCAGATATATTCAGCGATCGGTATATCCGACTGCGGTAAATCAGGAAAAGCAATCTTGGGCGCACCCTGAAAACTTTGGTAAAAAGCCCGATTGACTAACTCAGGATCGAGATTGATATTGAAATTAGCAGCGATTTTGGCATATTGCTCACCAACACTACCACTAACGCCAAATAGAGTGCCGACTGCATCTAGAAAAATAATCTTAGGTTTAGTTTCAGGTTTAGCCTTTGGCGATCGCATTAGATTTGGGAGAAATTACTGGGGTAAACTGTTGGGCATACTGATACAATGACTGCCAAAGCTTGCAACAAAGTTAGTGTCAGTACGATGCCTTGCTCATTATGACAGGTATTCACTTTCTAAAGACTAGTTACAATCACTAAATGGGTGGTTAAGGAGTATTTCTATGCACATTTCTCAATCTAATTCTCAATTTAGCTCTCAATTTAGCAAAGTTGGCAAAATAATTCTGTTTACATTGCTAGCTACCTCACCCTTACCAATTTGGGCGCAGAGTACCACAATTGAGAGATCTGCCCCCACATCAACACCATCACCCGCGCCCGTTAACTCTAATCTCAAGCCATTGACTAATAGCCCAACCCTAAATGTCGGCTATTCTCAAGATACATTTCGCTACACATTAGGGGCTGGTGATACGATCAAAATTGATGTCTTCAATGTTCCCGAACTCTCAGGAAATCAAACGATTGCCCCAGATGGAACCGTCAATCTTGCATTAGTTGGAGCCGTTAAGTTAGAAGGCTTGAGTTTAGATGAAGCCAATGCTTTACTGCGTGAAAAGCTGAATCCGTTCCTAGTTCGTAATATTGTGAATGTATCATTGCTTTCTCCCCGTCCTCTCAATATCGCGGTTGTTGGTGAAGTCAACCGTCCAGGACCAAGATTTTTAAGTTACAACGTCACCACTGTTGGTGGTGGTGCAATTACCAATGCAACCACATTGACTAAGGCGATCGAATCAGCCTCAGGGATTACATCTAGAGCCGATATCAGCAACGTGCAGATCTCGCGGCGTGATGGCGCATCAGGTCGCCGTATTATCAGGATTAATCTTCAGGATTTGCTAGAAAAAGGCGATGTTAGTCAAGATATCCGCATTCTTGATGGCGATTCGATTTTGGTTCCACCATTGACTGAGGCAGGTACAGCACAGACTCGTCTAGTGAGTGCTTCCACCTTCTCGCCCGATACCTACACAATCCAAGTGGCGATCGTGGGCGAAGTAAATCGGGTTGGACCACAGACATTACTCTATTCACGAAACGGCGTTAGTTCCACGGGACTTGCTAGTGCTACCACTGCTGCTGGCAATTTATCGAGTGGTGGACCAGTTACTCTCAGCCGCGCTCTGCAATCCGCGAACGGAGTTACAGAAATTGCCGATATCCGCAATGTGGAAATTTCCCGACTGAATTACAAGGGAGAACGCACAATTGTCAAAGCAGATTTGCTGAATTTAATTACCAAAGCCGATCTAAGCCAAGATATCACCCTCACAGATGGTGATTTGATTACTGTACCTCGTTTAGAAAAAACGAACCCCAAAGATTATTTACAAGTTTCTAAGGCAACTTTCTCGCCGATCGCTATTACCGTTCAAGTGGTTGGTGAAGCTGTGCGTCCAGGCCCCCTCCAACTCAGACCAAATAGCTCATTTACTGAGGCTATATCCTTTGCGGGTGGGCTGACTGGTGACGCAGATTGGCGATCTGTAGAATTATATAGAGTAAATTCTGATGGCACAATTTTGCGTCGCAATCTCGTTGCTGACCTAAATTTGCCTCAGAGTGAAGAATCTAATCCTGGACTACGCGATCGCGATGTGATAGTAGTGCGCCCATCCTCTGGAGCAGGTGTTCTTAACTCAGTCACTAAATTCTTAGGTAATATTGTGAGTCCCTTTGTATTAGTTCGCAATGTTTTTAGATAATACGCAATATTTTTAGATAATATTTAATAGTGAGTATGAAAATTTTAGTTTCGGGTGGTGCAGGCTTTATTGGTTCGCACCTAGTTGATCGGTTGATGGAAGCTGGTCATTCCGTTGTCTGTGTTGATAATCTCTATACGGGTAGAACCTCCAATAATTTGCAATGGCAAGGGCATCCTAATTTCCAATTTATTGAACATGACATTATTGAACCGATCGCGATCGCTGATCTCGATCAGATTTATCACCTAGCCTGTCCTGCTTCACCCGTGCATTATCAGTTCGATCCCGTTAAAACTGCGAAAACCAATTTTTTGGGTACTCTGAATATGTTGGATTTAGCCAAGCAGTGGAAAGCGCGAATTTTTCTCGCTTCGACATCTGAGGTCTATGGCGATCCTTTAATTCATCCCCAGACTGAAGACTATTGGGGCAATGTCAACTGTACAGGTATTCGTAGTTGCTATGACGAAGGTAAGCGTATCGCTGAAACTCTCACCTTTGATTACCATCGTCAGTATGGGGTCGAAGTCCGAGTCGCGCGAATTTTTAATACTCATGGCACAAGGATGCTGGAAAACGATGGGCGTGTGGTGAGTAATTTCATTGTCCAAGCTCTCAAGGGAATTCCTTTGACGATCTATGGCGATGGTTCTCAAACTCGCAGTTTTTGCTATGTATCCGATCTAGTGGAAGGATTTATTCGCTTGATGAATGGCGACTATATTGGTCCCGTGAATTTAGGTAATCCTGGAGAATATACAATTCTTCAGTTAGCAGAATCTATTCAACGCTTGATCGATCCTACTGCGGAACTGGTGTTCAAGCCATTACCTCAAGATGATCCTCAGCGTCGTCAGCCTGATATTTCACGAGCCAAGTTCCATTTGGGCTGGGAACCAACTGTACCATTGGAGGAGGGTTTATCGAAGACGATCGCCTATTTCCGCGATTATCTATCAAAAACTTAACGTAAGGGCAATTCATGAAGGCTCAATAGGTGTTTCGGGGAGATGAAGAAAGTAGAGAATCAAGCAAAG